>CAYUYQ010000068.1:0-10983 GCA_964449335.1 uncultured Bacteroides sp.
AGGTAATCCAATTGCGGTATGTGTTCCAGATAATAGTCTCCGACGTGGGGCGGATTATAAGTTCCTCTTCCAGACGTGCGTCAGGATCGACAACCACACCGCTTCCATCGGGTGCGTTCTTCAGACGGTGATGAGTAACTACGGCACATTCTTTTGCGAAACCCTCCACGTGTTCTGCTTCGCGGCTGAGAAATGATTTGGGGATAAGAAGTGGGAAGTAAGCGTTCTGATGACCGGTTTCCTTAAACATACGGTCGAGTTGCTGCTGCATCTTCTCCCAGATAGCATATCCGTAGGGTTTGATAACCATGCAGCCTCTTACGGCTGATTGTTCAGCGAGGTCGGCCTTTACAACAAGGTCGTTGTACCATTGCGAGTAGTTGTCAGCGCGTTTGGTCAGGTCTTTGAGTTCCTTTGCCATTGTTATAATATATGGATGATGTTGTTTTGTTGTTATAATCTATATTTAATGGAGAATCGAATCAGAAGAGTGCGTGATGTTCGGCTTTGTCAATCATTTCGGGGCCGGGAATGAAGTAAAACTCGAGGCGACGGTTTTGAGCGCGGCGGGCGCGGGTGTCGTTGGGGTTGAGTGGAGTAGAGGAGGCCATTGAGAACGGAATGACAATCAAATCCTCGGGTATATCGCCGGAATCCATCTGGCTTATAAGCCAGTCATAGACAGAGTTGAGGCGATTTCGCGACAGGAATTCACGATAATACTCCGAACCGGTATCGTCGGTGTGAACGGCGATCACAACCTTCCACATATACGGGTTCTGCACGATTTTATTCAGGCCTTCCAGGATTTTCGGAGCCGTGGCGGATAGCAATGTGTCGTTGGGTAGAAACAAATCGTCGGTGGGAATGGTCACGACCATCACCTCGCCGTCGCGCATGAGGTCGACGGTATAGCGATCTTTTATCGAGTTGGCGATTTTCTTCACATAGCGTGTTACGAGCAGATGGCTCGCGCGCGGCACTTCAGGCGTGGCAAGATTCGGTTCAAAGTCCATATCCATAAACGCGTCTTCTTCGTAGTCCGGATATGATTCGGGCTGTTGCGCTTTTACGGGCGATACTGTGAATAGTATCATCAAAAGCATGCTGACGGTTATGAAAAGACTTTTTACCATTGAGTTAATTTGATTTTGGGAGGTGAGAGGTATGGCGGTTTTATTCAAGAATAGAATCCTCGTAAGCAATCTCGGCTTCTATAAGCGGCACGATGTCTTCGGGGCGGATATTTGCTCCCTTGTCTTTACGAAGCATACGGCGGGCGTAGTCAGCAATATCGTCTACGGATATTTCCGGCTCATCTTCGTCGATGTCAATATTCAGAAGGCCGTTGACTTCATAGAAGTCCCAGATGATATCGACGAGATTCAACAAATCGTCATCGGTGTATCGGGTAGCGTCAGCGTCGCTTATGGCAGCTCGCATAGCTTTTACGGCTTCGGTTTCATCGTATTCTTTCATTTATTAGGCAGCTATGAAATCGGTTATTGTTACATTCAGAGGTCAATTATTCCTTCGGGAATATCAATCGTTATATTTTTTTCGTTGGGATTGATGTCAAGAATCAAATCATTGGCAGCCGGGACGAAAAACTCGGTTGCGGCTTCATCATACCGGCGGATTTTCAGAAGAAGGTTTGCTGTTGAATCGTCGTAGTCGATAACGGTTCCTAACTGCCGGTCCTGTTCGTCGAGGAGTGTAAATCCTATTAAATCGTCAAGATAGAAATTGTCTTCATCCTCGTCAACTCCGTCCGGCATAATGCGCTCCAAATCGCTTTTCAGTGCCGAAAAAGTTTTGCCTGCAAACTCTTTGGCTTCTGTGTCTGTCGAGATACCGTCAATCGAAACGAGAACAGAATGGGATGATTTCGGGCGAATACCGTTAAGGAAGAAGGGCACGTTGATTCCGTCGATTTCAATCACTATGCAACGCAACTCCGAAAGATCAATGTCGTAGTCGAGCTGCGCGGAAATCTCGCCTTTCACACCGTGAGGTTTTATGAAAGAGCCTATATTCCGGATTTCCTGTGATGTTATCATTCTGAGGACTGATGGCTTGCTTTATTTCTTTTTCTTCTTTTTCTTTCCGGTTGGCTGAGGCGCAATCTTATACTCGTGAAGCTGGAGCGACGCGGGGTCGATGATTATTGCACCGTGCGACATTTCGGCGAGGTCGGCAAATACCTTGGCATCCTCGACATCGGATGTTAAGGCAAGCAACGATTTCTTCATCTGATTGGCTATGAGCTTGATCAATTCGTTGCGTTCGTCGCAGTCTTCCATCGATGCCGCCGTATCGATTAGGCGTGGAAGAACGGCGCCATAATGGCGGTAACGTATGGGGTTTTTGCCATAGGCTACCGGATCGGGAAGTGAATTGAGATTATCGGGGCGAATTACATCAAAAGGCCAGTCAATGTCGAGTTGGAAATCAGACATGATGGCAAGATGATCCCACAATTTATGTTCGTATCCTTCCTCATTTTTAATCTCGGGAAGAAGTGTGGCCATTGTTTTGATGATAGTGCGTGCGCACACATTTCGCTCCTCACGATCCTCAAGAGTAAGGCAGTGGTCAATCATCCGCTGTATGTTGCGGCCATACGCGGGCAGAGCCAAAGGCTTTTGTCGAGTGTTGTAAGTAAGCATTTTCTATATTTTTTTCAAAGATACGCCTTTTTTCGCAAAGCGCAAAAAGCGCTTAAGAGCATTTTTGAAACAACGGCCGCGCCATTCACCTTTTTTAAGAATGGCGCGGCGTGTTGACCGCGATTGCGCCACGATTGCGCAATCCTTTGCTGTTTCGGCGGAGAATCCGATTACATATTCATGCCACCGTCGACCTGAATAACCTGGCCGGTAACGTAGCTTGACATATCGCTGGCAAGGAAAGTGGCCACATTGGCGATGTCTTCCACTTTGCCGCCGCGACGCAGGGGGATTTTCTTAGTCCACTCTGCGCGAACTTCGTCGGGGAGAGCGGCAGTCATAGCGGTCTCGATAAATCCGGGAGCAATGGCGTTGGCGCGGATTCCGCGTGAGCCGACTTCCTGAGCGATACTCTTGGCGAGAGCGATAAGGCCTGCCTTTGAAGCTGCATAGTTGGCCTGGCCGGCATTGCCATGAACTCCTACTACAGAAGCCATGTTGATAATGCTGCCCGAACGCTGACGGAGCATGATGGGAAGTACGGCATTGATGAAGTTGAATGCGCTTTTGAGGTTTACGTTGATTACGGCGTCCCACTGTTGTTCGGTCATTCGCATCATAAGGCCATCTTTAGTGATACCGGCATTGTTTACGAGGATGTCGATTGTGCCGAAGTCCTCTTTTACTTTGGCTACAACTTCCTTGGTCTGGTTGAAGTCGGCGGCATTTGATGCATAGCCTTTTGCCTTAACGCCGAAGGCCTCAATTTCCTTTTCGGTTTCTTTGCCGTTTTCGTCGATTACGAGGTCGGTGAATGCGATGTTTGCTCCCTCTGATGCGAATTTAAGGGCAAGGGCTTTGCCAATGCCGCGGGCGGCTCCGGTGATAAGGGCCGTTTTTCCTTCAAGTAACTTCATTTTAATAGTCTGTTTATTTATCGGTTTGTTTATTTCGAGGTGAGGTTAGGCCCGCGACCATGAAATCAATCATGCGTTCGCAGACTTCGTCGGTGTCGGCGCTGAATTGTTCAAACAAGCCATTGTTCTGGAAGTAATCTGAGGCCTGAAATGCAAGCACATGGAGCCAGGGAAGCCTTTCGGCCTGGCCGGAATCAAACACTCCGGCATCGACTCCCTGCTTAAGCAGCGTGACGAATAGCGCTCGCTCCTTGATTAGGGCAAGCTGATTGATGCGCATATTGCGGCGGTGGTCGCGGGTGAAAAGCAGATGAGATTTACTTTCGGCCCGCGGAATCGATTGGTTGAATATCTTAAAACGCAGACGCAGATAGGCACGCAGCTTCGATTCCGGATCAAGGTCGGAGGTCACAATCTCCTGAAGACGACTGATGATGGCATCACTCTGCTTCTCGACCACAGCATTAAGAATTTCTTTCTTATTCTTAAAATAGGTGTAGATTGTTCGGCGTCCCTTGTCTGAAGCAGCGGCAATGTCGTTCATCGTAGTGTTTTCCACACCTTTGTAGACGAACAACTGTCGTGCGACTTCTATTAACTTATCACGGGTCTTACTTACCATAGAACTATGGCCGGATAATCCGGCGGAATGTTAATCGGCCGCGAAGTTACTAAAAAAATTGCTAAAATTGTTTCTTTGGGTGCTATTCTTTTGTCTGCTTGGGTATTTGCATGGCTTTTTATTGGGCTATGGGAAGATGCTTTGTGTTGAAATATAGGGTAAATGTAGGGTAGGTGTGTCGAATTTTAATAATTATTGGGTTGAGATTCTCCATTTTGGTTTGTAATTTCGCGCTCTAATTAATTATGCAGATGGATTACAGAAGACAGCTGAAAGTCCTGTTTGTATCGCTGATAGCGTGTGCTGCAGCAACAGAGGCGAACGCCCAATATGTGAGCACGCTCGAATCGGCGGAATTCAATACGGAGTCTACAGCTATTTATATAGAAGACCTTAAAACGGGGGAGGTGGTGCTCGATCTCAATGGTGAAATGCCTCTGATGCCGGCGAGCGTTATGAAGATAGTCACTGCAGCATCGCTGCTCTCAAACGTCGATCCAGGCATGCGTTTACGCACAAGAGTAACTACAAATGGCGAATTGCGTGATAGTGTGCTCGACGGTGATATTGTCATTCACGCCACCGGTGATCCTACAATCGAAACCTCATTTTTCCCGACCTGTAAAGGTTTTGCCGATAGTATAGCCGATCGTCTTTCGGCAATGGGCGTCAAGGCTGTGCGCGGTTCAATAAGGTTTGAATATCCGGAATGGATGGAGCAACCTGTGCCAGAGGGATGGAAATCGACAGATCTGATTCGCCCGTACGGTACGGGGTACCACGCGTTCAACTATGCAGACAATCGTATGGCTATTCGTTTTCCGTCGGCTACTACCACACCTCCCACTCCTGCCGGAACTGTGAAATATGCCCGTTCAGGGCGAAAATTCACTATAGAGCGCGACCGAAGCAGGGGCGTGATACGAGCCGGCGGAACCGCCGGGCGTCGCGGGCGTACGGAAATAACTTCAAATCCTAATCCTGCAGGAAGTTTTGAAATTGTCCTGGAAAAGAAACTCACCGACCGAGGCATAACCTTGGGTGGAAAAGGTCGCAACTCCGGTGAGGAAACAGAGATATACGTCAATGAGTCACCTGAAATAGCCGACATACTGCGTAGCATGATGCACCGTAGTGACAATCTTTATGCCGAGGCGATGCTCAATGCGTTGACTCCAGGTGGCCGCGATATGTCCACTACCTACGAAAAGGAAATCTGGGGCAGCCGAGGTGTCGACACGAAAGATGTGGCTATTCGCGACGGGAGCGGCCTGTCGCGCGATAATCGCTTGACAGCCTATTTTTTGGCCGACGTACTTGCGTGGATGGTAGCCCATGCAAATGAAGGAAACGCTTTTGTCAATCTGTTTCCCGCAGCCGGTCAGGAGGGGACTGTCAGAAGATTTCTTTCCGATACTCCGCTTGAAGGCGAGCTCGTGCTGAAATCCGGCAGCGTCAATGATGTTCAGTGTTATGCGGGATATCGTCTTGACGATATGCAGAATCCCTCTCATATCATCGTGATTTTGTCAAATGACTTCGGTTGCTCGCGCGAGAAACTAAAAAAGGGTCTCCAGAAGCTGTTAATCGAAAAATTGTAATTAACTTTGCCGTCGATAGTAACCCTAATTTACCCTGACAATGGCAAAAACGTCTGACGAATTACTGAATCAGTGTCTTGAAATAGAAGGTTTGCTTGCCCTGGTTTCAAAGCGCGAAGACAATACTCCTCCAATGGTTTACGAAATGCTGGTTAGCAAAACGGCAGAGCTGAACGCTGCGGTGGGTGATTTGTGTGCGAAGGTCGGAGTCGAGGTCGTCCCGCCTCAGGAATCCGTTGCGATTGCTGATGATAGGGCTGATGAGGCGGCAATAGGTCTGACAGCTGAAGAAGAGGAAATGGCTGATGCCGATGTGGACAACTCAGCTTTTGGTGAACTTCCGGCCGAAATGGACCTGCCGGAGCCCATGACTGAGACTTTGGACGATACATTCGAAGACGAAACTCTGGAACATCCGGTCATGGAGCCGGTCGCAGAAGACAATATGGTAATTGCCGAGAGTGAGGTAACGGCATTTGAGCCTGTTGTGGTTGACTATGAACCTGCGGTTACTGCAGAACACATTGCTCCCGTAGCCGATGTGATTGAAAAAGAGACCGAATTAGTCCTTCCGACAATTGAAACGCCCCTTGAGTTACCTCAGTCTGAATCCGTTGCTGCAGTTTCTACACCGGAGTCGGTTGAATTCGAGGATGAAGTCCAGCAGCCTGTGTTGTCCGACAAGTTCGCGGAGTTTACGTTGAATGATAAATTCCGTTTCCGTCGCGAATTGTTCGGCAACAGCGATATTGATATGAATGAAGCGCTTGACGTAGTCAACGCCATGTCGAGCCGTGATGAAGTGGAGGACTATTTCTATAATGATTTGTGCTGGGATCCGGCCAATGAAGATGTGAAGGATTTCATGCGCATCGTCACGGCGAAGTTCAACTAAATAAATCTATTTTGTCAGAAATGGCAGGGAAACTATATATGGTTCCCACGCCCGTGGGAAATCTTGAAGATATGACTCCGCGTGCGGTGTCTACGCTCCGCGACGTGAGTCTGATACTTGCCGAAGATACACGTACGTCAGGCATGCTGCTGAAGCATTTCGGGATTGAAACGCCGATGGCAAGCCATCATAAGTTTAACGAACATGCTACGGTCGACCGGATTGTAGCGAGAATAGAGGCCGGTGAGGATATTGCTTTGATTACGGATGCCGGGACTCCTGGTATTTCTGACCCCGGTTTCCTGCTCTCACGGCAGTGTCGGCGGCAGGGGATAGAGGTTGTGACGCTCCCCGGCGCCACCGCTTTTGTACCCGCGCTTGTTGACTCCGGTCTACCATGCGAGCGTTTTTGCTTCGAGGGGTTT
This sequence comes from uncultured Bacteroides sp., assembly GCA_964449335.1. Lineage (GTDB taxonomy): Bacteria > Bacteroidota > Bacteroidia > Bacteroidales > Muribaculaceae > Paramuribaculum. The sequence goes on from CAYUYQ010000068.1 coordinate 7,130, forward strand.
CTGCCTCAAAAAAAAGGACGTGCGACCCGGTTGGCAGAGATAGCAGCCGAGACGAGAAGTGTTGTCATCTATGAATCGCCTTTGCGTCTGCTCAAAACGTTGCATCAACTTGCTGAGGTTTGTGGCGCGGAGCGTCCGGCGTCGGTCAGTCGTGAGATTTCTAAAATGTATGAGACAACGGTGCGTGGAACGCTCGGCGAGCTTTGTGACTACTTTGCACAAAACAACCCCAAGGGCGAAATTGTTATAGTGTTAGGGCCGGATGTGACTGAGTCGAAAACCGAAGCCCACCGCAACAAATATAAGTCTGACCAAAATTAGTTACTAAAACGAAACATTATGAAGAAATGTATTATTGCCTCGGCGGCTGTTGCCGTTGCATTGTCGATGGGGTCATGTGTCAATAGCTCGAAGGAGGTTGCCTCGCAGAACGACACTACCATAACCATGGCAAAGGAAGAACTTGCCGCACGGGTGGCTGCACAAGACAGTCTTCTCGCACTTCTCAACGATATTTCTGCGGATATGATGCAGATTAAGAGCATGGAATACATCGTTTCGACACCTTCGGCCGTGACCGGAGAGAATACATCGAGACGCCAGCAGATAAAAAACGATATGGTTGCTCTGAAAGAGGCTCTGGCGCAACGCCGTCAGCGTCTGGAGGAACTCGAAAAGAAGCTTAATGAGTCCGGCAACAAGAATGCGACTTTGAATAAGACAATTCAGAGTCTAAAAGATCAGATAGCTCAGAATCAGGATATGATCAACACGCTCAATGAGCAGTTGAAAGAAGCGAATATCAAGATTGCAGAGTTGAATACAACGGTAGATTCCCTTCATACGACCGTGGCCGTCGAGAAGCAGGGTCGTGAGCAGGCCGAGCAGGAAGCAACGACCCTTACAAACGAGCTTAACACATGCTATTATGCTCTCGGAACAAAAAAGGAGCTTCAGGCTAATAATATAATAAAGACCGGTTTTCTGCGTAAAACGAAAATCATGCAGGGTGACTATGAGATGTCATACTTCACTCATGCCGACAAGCGTACGCTCAAACAACTTCCGCTCCACAGCAAAAAGGCAAAGGTGATGACTCCTCAGCCGGCCGACTCATATCGTATAGATGAAGCAGCCAATGGTGAAAAAGTACTCGTAATTACTAATCCGAGTCGTTTCTGGGCTGCGTCGAACTTCCTCGTAGTTCAGGTAGACTGATAAAATTGAGCAGATAACAAGGCGGTGTGTCAAAATTCAACGATTTGGCACACCGCCTTGTCTGTAGGTATATTTCACTTCTTGTCGCTTAACCAGAATAGTTCGTTGACACTTTTGCCAAAATAGGCGGATAGTTTTAATGCGAGTTCTGTACTGGGAATGTATTTGTTGTTTTCAATGGAGAAAATCGTCTGTCGGGATACTCCTATGGCTTCTGCGAGCTCTTGCTGTGAAATGCGGTGAATAGCTCGTTCGACACGTATATTATTGTTCAGCATATCGTTTAATTCTATGATTTTGAATTAAAAGTGTGGTTTTTAAAATGATAATATACAGTGTGGCAAGAAGAATCGGCTGATAGAGGAGGGATATTTCTGACATGACAGCCCAAAGGTCGGAAGAGGACCAACCATAGGTTATCCTCAAGACGGAAATGATAGATTGAATGATTCTTGCGACAAATGCAATGACAACCAGCAGGCATACAATCCGGCCTCTAAGCGAATTTATATACTCGTCGTCGACTTTTTCACGGGATAGGCAGATAAGAAGTATTCCGACATAAGCTGGAATGCACGCAAGCAGTACAGGGATATTCCTGTACCATCCGTTTATATCCCCGATAACTATGGCGATTCCGAACAAAATAGCGGCTGCAACTAACCACCATCCGATAATTTGGAGCTTGTAAGGAAAGAGAAAACATCTGTTTGAACTTGTTTCTTGCATCATGTCTTTGTAAAGTATAGAAGTTAATATGTAAAGTTTAGCGCAACAAAATTAAAGCATAGATTACTAATTGGCAAATTTTATGTCAAATTATGTACTGGAGTCTTCGATAGATTTATGATTTCGGTAGGGAGCCGAAGGGAAATGGTGCTAGAAATGTAGGGGAGGCGACCTCAACCGGCTTGTTTGGCTCAATAAAAAGTATTAACTTTGCATGATAATGCACAGGTATGTTTATCGGCTGGTATTTGGCTGTCGATTAGCTATATCGGGTCTGGTGGAAAACGTGTGCTTAACCTGATGGGCTCCGGCCTGTCGAAAGTAAATGCAGAAACTAATATGAGATTATTCAGCCTCTTCTCTAAAGAAAAGAAACAGACCCTCGATAAAGGACTGGAAAAGACCAAAACAGGTGTTTTCGGAAAAATAGCGCGTGCGATAGCCGGCAAAAAGACTATTGACGACGAATTTCTTGATAATCTGGAGGAAATCTTTATCACCAGTGATATTGGGGTCGACACTACGCTTAAGATTATAGAGCGGCTTCAGGCGCGCGTGGCTCGCGATAAATATGTCAGCACCTCGGAACTCAACAGTCTTCTTGTCGATGAAATCTCTCAGTTGCTTGCCGAGAATGAAACCGAATCGGACTTGGATGACTTTATCGTTCCTAAGGGCAACGGACCTCATGTGATAATGGTTGTCGGTGTGAATGGCGTTGGCAAGACCACTACCATAGGTAAGCTTGCCGCTCAGTTCAAAAAAGCGGGAAACAAGGTGATGCTCGGGGCTGCCGACACATTCCGCGCTGCGGCCGTAGAGCAGCTTGATGCTTGGGGCGAGCGTGCCGGTGTGCCGGTCGTGAAGCAGAAACTTGGTGCTGATCCTGCGTCGGTTGCTTTTGACACACTTCAGAGCGCAAAAGCCAATGACATTGATGTTGTAATAATAGACACGGCGGGCCGTCTTCACAACAAGAAGGGACTCATGGACGAGCTTACGAAGATTCGCAACGTGATGAAAAAGGTAGTGCCTGACGCTCCTCATGAAGTCCTTCTTGTACTTGATGGAAGCACCGGTCAGAATGCCTTCGAACAGGCCCGTCAGTTTGTGGCTGCTACGCAGGTCAACGAGCTTGCCATCACGAAACTTGATGGCACGGCTAAGGGTGGCGTAGTAATCGGCATAAGCGACCAGTTCCGAATTCCGGTGAAGTATATTGGATTGGGTGAGGGAATTGATGATCTGCAGGTGTTCCACAAAAAAGAATTTATTGAATCGCTCTTCGGTGAAGGAAAATGAAAAACCGTAAAGTGAATATTGTATCGCTCGGATGCTCAAAAAACCTAATTGACTCCGAGCGATTGATGAAGATGCTCTCTGACTCAGGGCTGAAAGTTGAGTTTGAAGCTTCGGAAATAGGGCCGAAAGACATCGTGGTCATAAATACATGTGGTTTTATCGGCGATGCAAAAGAGGAGTCGGTTAATACCATACTCGAATGGGTCCGAGAGAAAGAGCTTGGAAAGATTGCAGCAGTATATGTGATGGGGTGTCTCTCCGAGCGTTACCGTAAGGAACTGCCGGAGGAAATCGAAGGAGTGGACGGTTGGTTCGGTAAGACCGACTGGGCGGGAATCGTCAAAGCGATTTCCGGCAAGTCGCCGGCCACAGCCCCGTTCGATCGCATAATTACTACCCCGCGCCACCATGCCTATCTGAAGATTTCGGAAGGATGCAACCGCTTCTGTGCGTTTTGTGCCATACCGCTTATAACTGGCCGCCATAAGTCGCGAACCATCGAAGAAATAGAATCGGAAGTAAAATCGCTTGTTGGGCGAGGAGTCAAAGGGGTCCCGTAAGAGGAAATTCCGACACCTACAACCGTCTCTCGGGTAACGTGAATG
>CAYUYQ010000069.1:0-10832 GCA_964449335.1 uncultured Bacteroides sp.
AACCTATCTGCCTACTGACCGTAATTACGACTTATATAAACTGTCCTGCAAAGTGACCGCTCGCCGCTTCTTCCCCAACTTTGTAAATCTCGATGCCACGTTTAACCATCATGAGAAGTGGACGCCCGATGATCCGAAGCGCTACCGCTACGAAGTAGCCACGATGGGCTGCCGCACACGTGTGTTTGAAAACCGCTATGGCGAGAAGACCTCTATAGGCCGCGGCAATCTCAGTTTCTCGACCATCAATATAGTTCGCCTCGGCATTGAGTGCATGATGGTAAAAGACCCCGAGGAAAGAATCAAAAAATTCTTCCGTAAGCTCGACCACGTGCTCGACGTCACCGCACGTCAGCTCTGCGACCGCTTCGACTTCCAGAAGACGGCACTTGCCAAACAATTCCCCCTGCTCATGTCGCGCCTGTGGAACGGTAGTGAGAATCTCACACCCTCAGAGACAATCGAGAGTGTAATCAATCAGGGCACACTCGGCATAGGCTTCATCGGACTCGCCGAATGTCTGGTAGCGCTCACCGGCAAGCATCACGGTGAAAGCGACGAATCACAGAAACTCGGCCTGAGAATCATCTCGCACATGCGCAGCCGTGCCAACGAATTCAGCGAGAAATACGGTCACAACTTCTCTATCCTCGCCACTCCGGCTGAAGGACTATCGGGCAAATTCACCATCAAAGACCGCAAGAGCTTCGGCATAATCCCGGGCATCACCGACAAAATCTACTATACAAACTCCAACCACGTACCGGTCTACTACCATTGCTCGCCGGAGCACAAGGCAAAAATCGAGGCTCCGTATCACGCTCTGACCGGTGGCGGCCATATATTCTACGTAGAAATCGACGGCGACGCAACCCACAACCCGAAGGCCGTAGCCGATATAGTCGACCTGATGGACAAGCACAACATCGGCTACTGCTCCGTCAACCACAACCGCAACCGCTGCATGGAATGTGGCCACGAAGACGCCACAGAAGGACTCGAAGTCTGCCCTAAATGCGGAAGCACGCACATCGACAAGCTGCAGCGCATCACCGGCTACCTTGTAGGTACAACCGACCGCTGGAACAACGCCAAACTCGCTGAACTCAACGACCGCGTGGTCCACAAGTAATACCTGCTCCGAACCGCTTATCGATGAATTCGCTTAGAGTATTGAAAATTATTGACGGAACCTCGGTCGACGGACCGGGGCTCCGGACTTCTATATACTTCGCGGGTTGCGACCATGCTTGTCCGGGGTGCCATAACCCTCAGTCATGGGACAAATCGGGAGGCGAGCAAATGACAGTTGACCAAATCATGGCCCGCGTTATTGACAATAATCTGCCCGTGACCTTCTCCGGAGGCGACCCGCTGCAACAGGATATGGAAGCTATTACCGCTCTGGCGCGCCGCATCAAGGATGCCGGTTTCGACCTGTGGTGTTACACCGGCTATACATACGAGCAGCTGTATTCCGACTCCGAACGCAACCCTGCGCTTAATTTCATCGATGTGCTCGTCGACGGACCATTCGAGATAGCCTTGAGGGATATATCGTTGATATTCAAAGGTTCTTCTAATCAGCGGCTAATTGACATCAAGAAATCCACGCCCGGCCAGATACATCTGTGGGAATCCGACTTCTGAGGGAACTTTCTGCACACACGGTCCGTTCTATATAGTAGAACTAAAATCATAACCAATGTACATAGCATCGCAGAAACGCAAAGACAATATTGCAGAATATCTGCTCTATATGTGGCAGATAGAAGATATAATCCGGGCCAATTCGCTCGACATCGACAAAATTCGCACCAACGTCATCGACAAGTTTCATGGTCTGACCGACGCTCAGAAAGAGGAATTGACGCAGTGGTATGAATCGCTCATCGACATGATGCGCCGTGAGGGGGTGGAAAAGAAAGGACATCTGCAGCTCAACAAAAATGTCATTATTCAGCTTGTCCAGCTACATCAGGCCCTACTCGCCGACCCGAAATTTGCCGACTACTCGGCCGAGTTTTACCGCACACTACCCTACATTGTAGAACTCCGCGCCAAAGCGGGCGAAGAGAAAGCGGGCGAAATCGAGACATGTTTCAATGCCCTCTACGGCATGCTCATGCTCCGGCTTTCAGGCAAGGAAATCACTCCCGAAACGTCTAAAGCCATCACACAAATATCGAAATTTATAGGCCTTCTTGCCCACGATTTCAAACTCGACGAAGAAGATAAACTTTTCAAACATGAAGATTAATCCAACAGACGGTTACCCCGTAAAACAGTTTCACCAGCCGGTGAAACGCTACTGTCAGACCCTCGACCTAAAAGAGAATCCCGAACTGATAGCCGAATACCGCCGCCGTCACAGCGACGGCGCAGCGTGGCCCGAAATAATCCGAGGCATCCGCGAGGTAGGTATTCTCGAGATGGAAATCTACATTCTGGGCTCTCGCCTGTTCATGATTGTGGAGACACCTCTGGATTTTGACTGGGACACGGCTATGGCGCGTCTCAGCACCCTGCCGCGTCAGGAAGAATGGGAAGAATACATGAGTTCGTTCCAGAAAGTTTTACCCGGACTGACGTCGTCGGAAAAATGGCGCCTGATGGAGCGTATGTTCTATCTCTACGAATAACGCCGCGTCAGCTCAGAAACGCGCTCCGACCACACACGAAATCGAAAACAGCGAGTTGAAAAAGGTGTAATCGCTCGCAAAATAGATGTGTCCTTTCAGATTGGCATTGAGTGACGCGAAAAGCGCCTTGTGATTATAGACCGCAGCCAGACTGAAATTGCCGTTGAGCGCAAACATACTCTTATGGTCAACGTTTGTCTGATGATAAGCGTGGCGATAGCCAACAGCGGGAACACCCATCATGTTGATGAGCCACCGCCGCGGTTTAAGCACAAGATTATAGGCATAACCTCCGTAAGCCAGATAATCGCAATATTTGAAAGCATAGTTTGTCTGTTGTCCCGGGAGATACTCTTTCATATCCTCGGGCAGGCTTTCAAAATCCATCGATATATCCTGATAATTGAATCCGGCGCCGGCAATCCATGTTCCGGCGCTTTTCAGTTGATATTTCGAAAAGCAATAGGCCGCTGCGTGGGAATAGCGCAAATGGTTGAAGAAATAAAGCAATTGACCGCTTGTAGCTTTCTGCCTTATGTCGTTGAATGGATATGACAGCGAGCGATGACCGTCGTGGTACTCGCCCAGACGGGTTATAAACGTGTTGCCGCTGGTAGTAGTCGCATCAAACGAGCCCTGAAAGCGCGAGCACGTAAAACTCAAATTGAAATTTGTGCGCGGCAGACGTCCCTTTCCGAACAGATTGCCGATTTTGGCCGTATAGCCCACATTGACCGCCATGAAGCAGAGATATGCTCCGATATCGTTGTAAAACTCAGAGCGGATGTTCAGGCGGTCGTCAAACGTGTAGAGGAGCATATAGCTCTCATACCAGCTGTAGTTCTTGGCCATGGCTTTCCAGTTCTTTCCCGTACCGACCACATAAGTTGAATCATAGGAGTTGAACACCCGGTCACCCCAGTTGTAGACCTTCACGAGGAAGCGCGGAAACTTAGGATAGTTTATGGCCGGGTCATTGATATGGAAACCTGTGGCAACAAGCTGACGCCACCATGGCATACGCGAGAATGTCGTCGTATCGCGCATCGGCAGTTCGCACGCCGGCACTAAGGACTGCCCCGACGGCATCACGCTGTCAACCGGTGAAATCTCCTGACTCCACAGCGTAGCAACGGACATGATCATGAATGTAATCATGACCATGCCCGTCTTTATGGCTTTACTGCGGAGTATCATTCCGCAAAATTAATACATAGGAGTGAAAGGTGCCACAGGTTTCAGGTAAGAATTGGCTTCACCGACGGCATTATCCATTTTAGAAGTATCAATTTTCATGACCGATGCGCCTTTTCGGAGGTCACACTTATTCAAATCGACGTAGTAAAGACCGAGATTGGTCACCTTGTCGAAGTAATAGAGGCGGTCACGGAGGTTAGCATACGTGCGCCACTGGGTCGACGAAACGTTCGGGTCGCCGTCGACGGTATAGTGATACGGCACGGATACGTTCATCAATATACTGCGTATAATCGAAGTGCCCAGGGCAGCATCACCCGTTATTTCTACATTCTTATCGAAGAACGACGCACGCACAAATCGATCGGGACTCTTCACGGTACCGGGAAGCATATTGGCGCCGCCAACTTTCTCCCAATACTCGTTGATAGCCTTCATCTGAGGATATTGCGGGTCATTTGTGAGTACATTGAGATCATTTCCCTCATAAATGAGAATCTTGCCGTGGTCAAATTCAAGGATAGCCGTATTGCCGAAGCGGTCGGTTATGCCCCAGTGGAGAGCCGATACCGTGCCACCGTCAAACGTTGCACCACTTATGCTGAATTCGGTCGAACGGATCATGTTGACGACCTCTTCGGTTGTCTCATTAAGGTCGAGCATCCACTCCACGAAAACTGCCAGCGACATAGGAGCGCGTTTTTCGGTCTCGGCATTATTGTAGACCGTACCCTTACAGAACAGACCATTGACTACAAGGCCTTTCTCATTCATGCCTTCCGTCACGCCGCCATCATAGCTCACAGCATAGACAGCACCATACTTCGAGGTCCACGAAAATGCGCCGGGCAGGTCATGGCTCTTTTTTGTGATGCCACGCGGATAAACATACAGATTTGTGGGGATAGGCGTTTTCCAGTCGAGGGAACGTCCCACGATATAGAGGGCGCTATCGCCGGGATAAACTACGCGCGAGCAGGCATCGGCCTGAGGTGCACCCACTGACATTGCCATACCGGCCAAAGCCAGAGCTGAAACTAAGAGACGGTTCATAAGTGTACTTTTTATTTATTGTTTGAAATTAGCGAAATATATCTTTATAAACACAACACCAGTGCACCTCCTTATGTTCGCCCGACGATGATTCAAAATTTACTACGTATTATTTCTCATTGTCCACCTACACAGATTAACAACCTACGCATTTATTTAATACATTTGCATCACAAACATTATTTTTATCATGGAAAATAACTGGAAAACCATTCTCAGCGAAAAACTGCCATTGCTTGGCCACCGTAATTGGATAGTAGTCACCGATATGGCCTATCCACTTCAGTCAAATCCCGGTGTCACCACACTTTATGCCGATGAACGCTTCAGCGACGTGGTGGCCTACGTTGCCAAACTCGTAGCCGATGCTCCACATGTTTTCGCCCATACTTATCTCGACGAAGAGCAGCACGCTATGTCGGAAGGATTATGCCCCGGATGGGATAATTATCGCTCGACTCTGGGCGATGCCCTCAACATGGACGATGTGACATATCTGCCCCACGAAGAGCTCATCCATAAACTCGACAAAGTCAGCTCCGTGTTCAATGCCATAATCATCAAGACGCCCCTCACTCTGCCCTACACTTCCGCATTTTTCGAGCTTGACTGCGCCTATTGGGACGCCGCCCGCGAGCAGAAAATCAGAGCCACGAGATAATCTTGACAAAACACGTCTCCATAATTTATTATTGCGGTCCCGCCACTGCACCGTCAACATCCGGCGGCACGTAAGATGGCAGGACCGCAATTTCATGTCAGGATACCATGAAAAAATAGATGACTCGTCAACCATTTTACGACGAGAATTGTTAATCATGTACTATGACGAACGAATTAAACTTATATGCCATGCCCAACACGGGCTGTCTGCTCGGAACGGCTTATCAGACTCTGGTCAGCCAACTGGCCGAAGCGCTGCAACGAAGCGAACTCGACATTACGGTGCCTGAATATCTTGTGCTACGCACACTCTACACCTCTGACGGATTGCAGCAATGTGAGATAGCGTCAACCATCGGCAAAGATAAAGGCGCTATCTGCCGCACCGTGACATCACTGGTTAATAAAGGACTTGTGACCACGGAATCTGTCAGCCACAAATGCCTCAGAGTCTATGTCGGTCCCAAGGGGCGAGAAATTCAACCGAAGCTCAACGAAGTGGCCCTCAAGAGGCAAGAAGCACTCGAGGCACTGGCAACCGACAGCGAATTGCAGACGTTCGTCGGCGTACTGAGAAGAATCATTCAAAACAACACACTAATATAACCAAAGAAAGGAATTCTAATTATGATGACACTAACAATATGGAGCGATTTTGCATGCCCGTACTGCTACATAGGTGAGACTCGCCTACAGCGAGCTATTGAAGAAATGGGATTAAAGGACGAGGTGCAGATTGATTTCCGTGCATTCGAGCTCGACCCGACTGCCCCGAAAGAAGTGACAACGACCACTCCCGAGCGTTTCGCAATGAAATACCGTCTTTCTATCGACGATGCAAAGAAACAGATTGAGCAGATTTCTGCACTCGGACGCGAACTCGGCATTGATTTCCGCTACGCGACCACACAGTATTCCAACACACGCGACGCCCATAGGCTGATGAAACTCGCCGAGGCAAAATATGACCGCGCAACTACTGCACGACTTAACGAAGCTCTTTTTGCGACATACTTTACCGAAAACCTTGTATTGTCTGACCACAAAGTATTGCTTGACAAAGCCGTGAGCGTCGGTATGGACGAGAATGAAGTAAGAGAGGTTCTTGAATCGGACCGTTATGACGACGAAGTGCGTTTCGATGAGCGCGAAGCGGCGATGCGCGGTGTTCACGGCGTGCCCTATATTGTGTTTGGCGGAAGTTTTGCTGTCCCCGGAGCCATGACTATCGACGGCTTTAAATCAGCTCTTCAGCGCGAACTTCGCAAGCAGGCTCAACAGACCACGGAACCTACCGGCGAGCGTCCGCACGCATGCGGTCCCGACGGATGTAAATTACTCTAAGGCATTTGACTTATGATTGGCGAACTGAAAGTGCAGGGCGTTTTTGCCGAAAACTGCTATTTCTATATCGACGATACCACACAGTCGGGTTTTCTTATCGACCCGGGAGCTCAGGCCGGTCTTATCTACGACACCATTAAGCGTAACGGGTGGACCATCGAAAAGATTCTTCTGACCCACGGTCACTTTGATCATTTCGGCGCAGCAGAGACTCTACGCGAGAAACTGGGAGCACCAATCTATATCTATCCGGCTGATGCCCGCTATCTGACTGACACATATCTCAATCTGAGCGAAAACTACCCCGAGCAAATAACTGTGCCCCATTACGAAGAGTTCTACGACGGCGAAATAATCCGACTAAAGGCCAACTCCGGTTTTTACCTGAAAGTAATTCACACTCCCGGCCACACACCCGGCTCAGTGACATTCTATTCTCCGGAAGAAAAAGTGGCCTTCGTGGGCGACACGCTCTATGAACACGGCTCGGGACTGACAAACTTTCCGGGAGGTAACCGCCGGGAACTGGAGCATTCAATAATCGACCGGATTCTGACGCTACCCACTGACACAGTGCTTCTCTCAGGCCACTCATCGCCGATAACCGTCGAACGCGAGCGGCAACTGCTCACCGGCAGATAACAACGCTAATTGACTATTTTTTAAGGACGGAGTGTTAAAAACCAGAAGTTTGACACTCCGTCTTTTTTACTCCATTGGTTTCGGCCGGCAAAAAGGTTTAAATCCGCATCTAATTTTTTAAATTTATTTATAACATTGAAAAGCAAAGAGTTAAATTGAGGTTAAATCCATAGACTGTTTTAAACGATAGATTGTTATTACCGTCAGAATAGCAAAAACAAATTAATTAAATAAAAACAAAACGTATTGAAAATGAAAAAGAAAGTATTAGGTTTAGCTTTAATCGCAATGTCTTTTGTAGCCTTCAACGGCATGGCACAGAATTCCACCGCAAAGACTGCAAAGCAGGACAACGCCAAGTGCGCCAAAGCAGCTGATTGTAGTAAGAAGCAGTGCAAGGTAAATCCTTTCGAGGGTATCACACTCTCCGATGCACAGCAGGCCAAGCTCAAACAGCTTAACGACTCCCGCAAAGCTTCCCGCGAACAGCAGGCACAGGTACGCAAGGCCCAGAAGCAGAACAATGACTCCGTTCGTTTGGCTGAGCGTCGCGCCGACAAAAAGAAATATCTCGACGAGGTAAAAGCCATCATCGGTCCTGACAATTATGTAATCTTCCTCGAAAACATGTATATCAACGGCGGTGGCCAGCACAAAGACGGCAAAGCCATGGGCCCCGGCAAGAACTTCAAGCAGGGCAAGGGCGATATGAAAGGAGCCAAAGGTCCTCGCGGTGACCGCAAAGGTCCTCGTGGCGACAAGCGCCCCGCACCCCAAGCCAACTAATAACCATCTTTTAACAACCCATAAAACCGATGAGTCGAAGTTTTGAGCTTCGACTCATCGGTTTTATTATCCCATTATTGCCCAATAATCTCCAATGCCTTGACAAGAGCATCAGATGCCGGCACTTCTACGTCAGGTATGGTTCCATGAATATCATTTTCATCTGCCCGAAATTGCCAGAAACGTTTGTATGAAATTGAGCACTGTAAACCTGAAACTGGCAATTTATATCCCAGCACATCGCCAAAGCAAACATTCATTCCTCCTGTTTCTTCTCCCAAAACCTTACCCATACCGCATTCTTTAAATACCCATGCAAAACTTCCGGCCGAAGAAAAAGTCTTATTGGAAATCAATAGATACACATTTCCGTTATAGTAGCCTTCATCTTCCGTACGTGGCTCTATATATGAAGATGGTGATACTTCGGATATACTGAAATACGGCATCCCATCTTTCATCCCCATAAGTTTTTTTGTAAAGGGAGTAATACGTGTAAGAGCTTTATCCATCTGCACAAAAGGTTCAGGAGATATGTAACGCAACAGTACATCTCCAACAGAACTATTACCTCCACCATTATTCCGAATATCGATTATCAGGTTACTGATATTTTGGCTATGAAGCTCTCTAAACATGGAATCGGCAAACAATTCCATTTTGGGAATATCCTGAAATGAACGAAAATCCATGACTGCAACATTTTTGTCCTTATCAATAGTGAACGAATATGGCTCATTTAATGCATCCGTCTGCTTCTTAGGACTTTGTTTTATTATCTCTTCAAAAGCAGTTGCCTCATAAGTTATTCTCGACGTTTTTCCGGAATCAGGCATCCGATACACAATCTCAAACGAATCAGCGGGATAAAGCATGTGGTACAGACCGTAAAAAGAGGAATTGATACGCGATATTTTGAAATGCTCTTTTTCTCCGGCAACAAAAGGCAACATCGAATCAACAATCATCTCGGCAGGGACACCATTAATGCTCAGAATAACCGCTCCATTCGGAATGATTGTGTCAAGACTATTTCTACATATAATAGACTTGTTATTAAGTACATCAACAGAAACCGGAAGTACCTTGGTCTCCTTAGTGAATACGTCATTAAACGGGAAAAACACATTAGTGTGACCATCACCTATCATTGCCACGATTGGAGCTACTCTTTTGTATAGTTCCTGCACACTGACCGAATCCGGCAAAGAAGCGATAGCCTTATTTATCGCACTGAAGAAATCAACTTGTTTACAAACAGAAAACATATCCGGATGCACCTCGCTAATTCCGTAGACCATTGCCCGAATATCAAATTCAGCCTGTTGCCGGGTTAATAATCCATTAGGCGCTTTTTTGAGAAGACGAGGATCAGGGTTTTCATAGATATTATCTGCAATCCTTGTGACTCTTACAGGTGACTGCTCTCCGTTCTCATTTATTATTTTGAAGTCTTTTACTTGCCATTCGTCCAATACCATCGCCAGAGTATCGCAATCGGAGATGAATACAACTTCATGAGCATACGCATCAAGTGGGTCTATTTTGTCACCATACACCACACGCCAACCACCTTTAAGTTCTTTTCCGTCAAGATATACCGATACGGAATTTTTATTCGTGTAAAGCACATCCTTATTGGCTCCATTGATGGAAAGCGGAACATGACACAAGCTAATAAACAATACGCCCAGTATCAAATTACGAACAGTCAGAGATATTTTCATTTCCACTATATTATTTGTTGTTATAATATAATGACACTTAACTACCCAAAAACATTACATCAGAAACAAAATATTTTGGTTTTAGATATTGACAACGGCGTAGTCTCGTGCGGAGACTACGCCGTTACGATTCATTTTAGATAGTTTTTCAGTCGGCAACCGAAGCTTCGCGGGTCTGCTGCCTTACGGTTTGACGGAGGATACGGCGAACGGTTTTCCATTTTGGGAAGATGGCCCATGGGCGAACCGGGCCGTAGCTTACGCCGACAATCGTCAGGAATATGAGCGCTGCTATCAGCAACCAGCCGTAGATTTCTTTCATCGACACAATAAGGGCCTGCGTCTGCACCATTCCATAGAGTTGTCCGTAAGGAAACATAATTATATCCGGATTGGAATCGCTCATCACCGACCCCAGCTGGGCAGCATTGTCGGCCATCGCGCGACGCAGGAGCTCCCCTATCACAGCCGGTCCAAGCGTTGCGCCCATCACCGCACCAGTAAAGCCGTTGATCGTGAGTGCCTGCGGAAACACCTGAAACGGTAGCCCGCTCTGCACAATCGACGTCAGAAAGACAATTGATATTATCACCGACGCCGCACCGCGGAAAAACAGTGGGATGAACAGCATCTCTTTCTCCACACCGTAGTCAATAAGAAAATAGAAATATGCCAGATAGATTGCCGCGAGAACGAAAGCAATCATCGTCATAGTCTTATAGCGCCATTTTCTCAAGGCGAATGTGAAGTATGTCAGCGCACATCCCGCGATTATTCC
>CAYUYQ010000070.1:0-10504 GCA_964449335.1 uncultured Bacteroides sp.
GGTGTAGTGGTGGAGAAACGGCTCAACCGCATGCTGTGGCTTCCTGACCGGGGCTATTACAGTGAGTTTCTCTATGGCGGTGTCTATCCCGTGCAGTCGCAGATAACCGACAATATGGGGCAGGCTTTGGCCATGCTGTCGGGCGCCGCAACACCGGCGATGCTCCGAACGATTGTCGGGCGCACTCCTCGCTTCGCAACAGGCATGAGTCTTACCATGCCGTTGACATCCGAGACTGATCTCCCCGGACGGCAGATGTTTTCAAACCTGATGCAGTCGATGTGGACCATTGCTTCATTCCGTGCCCTTGATGACGATGCTTCGTGCCAGTCGCTTGCCGCGCTATGTCTGGATGCGGCTAATAATTCAGGCGCAACGGCGGCACTGCGAAGGGTTGCGTTGCGAGGTTTCCTCGGCATGCAGGCTAATGACAGCGGTATAGTATTCTCGCCTTTTGTTCCCGAGATTTTCAGAGGTGCGACGATAATCAGAAATATACCTTTGCGCGATGCGTCGCTTGATGTCAGACTTGAAGGTGCAGGAGGTGAAATCGGAGTCATTGAGCTCGATGGTCAGCGCTACACAACGTGCGGTGTCCCATACACGCTAAAAGGTCACCATACTCTTACCGTGAGACTTTCCGAGAGAGATAACGAGACAGACTCACGGCCTGTCACGATGGCCGATACCGTCTTTGCTCCGGATGCGCCTCAGGTGTTCTGGTGCAATCTGTCGGGTAAAATTTTGAACTATGATGAGACGCTTCACTACGATGTCTATGTAGACGGCATTCTGGAAAACCAGACGCGCCTTCAGAATTTTGATCTTGATGACACCCGTAATTACTCAACTGCCAACTTTGTGGCGGTCGACGAGGCGGGTTGGGCCGGACTTGCCGGACGCACGTTCAATTATTTTCCGCCGCGCACGCGCTACGTCATACCGGCCGACACAATCGAGCCGTGGGTCAAGGGCCGGATTCGTGCGATAAGAGGCCCGCGAGGTCGCGTCATAAGACGTATACGGGAGCCTCATACCGTCCGCATGGCCGACTGGCGCAGAGACGTGCGGTTTGGATTCAGCATGCGCGAAGGCGGGGAATATCTCGTCTATATTGTCTACGCTTCGTCGGAGAAAGATGTTGCTCCAAAACCGATGTCGTTGCGGCGGGTGAAAGTCAACGGTGAATCGTATGGCTTCGCTGTGATGCCGTCGACACGTCCGAAGCGTGTGCAGGAATCCTCGCCTGTAAGGGTCAGACTCAATGAAGGGAAAAATTATATGAGTCTTTCGACTGACCCGCTTCTGACCGTCGACCGCTACGGACGCCACGGTGAGGTGTTGATAAAAGAGATAATTTTGGTCAAGCTATCAGACAGATGAAACGGATAGGTATACTATCGGACACTCACGGATGCTGGGATGAGCGATTCCGTATCCATTTTGCCGGACTCGACGAGGTGTGGCATGCCGGCGATGTGGGTGATTACACTATAATTGAAAAACTTGAAGAGGTCGTCCCCGTGGTGCGCGCCGTGTGCGGCAACATCGATTGCGGTCGAACCCGCCGCGAGCTACCGGAGGTGCAGGAATTCACTACGGAAGGTGTAAAGGTCTGGATGACTCACATTGGCGGCTACCCCGGACGCTATTCTCCCGGAGTAAAGAAACTTCTGCGCGACGAAGGTGTTAAACTTATGGTCAGCGGTCACTCCCATATCCTTAAAGTGATTCCTGACCGGGAACTCGGACTGCTTCACGTGAATCCCGGGGCTGCCGGTTATGCCGGATGGCACAAAGTCAGAACCCTTATAAGGCTCACTCTCGACGCCGGCGATATAAAAGATCTTGAAGTGATAGAGCTTGCTCGCCAAAAGATATATGACAAATAAAACTATTGATATGAAATCAAAATCGATTATACTCATTTTTTCCGCTATTGCTGTCTCAGGTCTCTTTTCATGCAAGACAACTGAAGCCAACTATCGTCAGGCTTATGAAACGGCCCGTCAGAAGCAGACTGAGGAGGGTGACAGCGCAATCACCGCAGGACTCAACAATCAGGCACGTCCGCGGACACTTGTGGTCGACGGTGTCAGTCTGCCGGTAGTGACCGCAGGGGTCAACGTGACTAAAGACGGAGGAATGGATGTAAAGCGACTTAAGCGATTCAATACCGTTGCGGGCACGTTCCGCCAGATTTTCAATGCCCGTTCCATGCGCGAGCGACTTATGGGGGCCGGTTATCCCGATGCGTTCATACTCCAGAATGCATACGGTACCTACTACGTGCTGACGTCGACAACCTCCTCGGCCGAAGAGGCTCTTGCCAATCTTGAAAAATTGCGAACCGATGAGTCGTTGCGGCTGCGCGCTCCGTTGCCCTACATACTTCGACCCGGGCATCTTGCGCGCTGATTTAGCCGGATTTGATTAGTCTGTCAGGGATTCGATTGCGTCATCAAGTGTCTCTGAAAGGAGTCGCTTGAACTGACGCGAGTAGAACGCATCTTCGTTCATCCGGGCTATTGAATCCCTCGCAGGGTCAAGCACCATGTCGAGACGTCCGGCTGTATCGGCAATCTTTATAGTATCGGTCAGAAGGCGGGCTGCGCTACGTTGTGTAGCCTCTTTTATCCAGTTGTCAGACCCTACCACGGTTATACGGCGGAGTGTGTACATGTAAATGTCAATCACATGTTCAGCTCCGGGGTTGAGCGACTGAATGTCGCGGATAAATCGTTTGATGCGGGTCATGCGCGGGCGATAATAACCGCGCCGAGAGTTGCGCAGCAGTTCCTTGTCGATATTGATTTTGGCTTTTTCAAGTCTCTTGTCAATATCGGGCGACAAAAAGAATTCGAGATATTCCTTGGCTTCAGGACGCGCGGCATACAGGTCGAGTACAAGCTCGGTTATCTGTTCCGTAGTCATGCCCATCAACTCTTTTTTCAGTTGGGTTTTCGACATAATATCTTATAAATTAAGTAACAATAAAAAGCAGCCCTACTGCCGTGCGCTTCCATTGGGATGACTGACCGGCGGTAGAGCTGCAATTTTTGCGTGTAGAAAGCTGAGGCTTTACTTGTTATCCTCGGCGGCTGCTTCAGTAGACTGCGGTTTCAGCCAACGGTCGAGCCAGCGGAAGAACACACGCTGCCACATCACGGCGTTCTGAGGCTTGAGAATCCAGTGGTTTTCATCGGGGAAGATTAGCATTTCGGCCGGGACGCCGCGCAGACGGGCTGCATTGAACGCCATCATGCCCTGCGATGCGAGGATACGGAAGTCATATTCACCGTGAGTTATGAGAATAGGAGTATCCCACTTGTCGACAAACTTATGGGGGGAAGTGGCGAATGTGCGCTGAGCCACGGGGTTGGTAGAGTCCCAGAACGGACCGCCGAGGTCCCAGTTTGCAAACCACATTTCTTCCGTCTCGAGATACTGTGCATCGAGGTTGAAGATACCGGCATGGGCAATGAAGGCAGCAAATCGTCCTTCGTGATGGCCTGCAAGCCAGTAAACTGAGAAACCGCCGTAGCTTGCGCCGACAGCGCCGATGCGTGCGGCGTCGATATAGGATTCTTTCTTCATATCATCGACGGCACTGAAATAGTCGCGCATGTTCTGGCCACCGTAATCGCCTGAAATCTGTGCGTTCCATTCGGTTCCGAAGCCGGGCAGACCGCGACGGTTGGGAGCGATGACAATGTAGCCGTTGGCAGCCATGAGAGCAAGATTCCAGCGTGTGCTCCAGAACTGGCTGACAGCTGACTGCGGGCCACCCTGGCAGTAGAGCAGCGCCGGATATTTCTTCGTGGGGTCAAATTTCGGGGGATAGAGCACCCAAGTGGTCATTTCTTTTCCATCGGTTGTCGGGACGAGACGCTTTTCAACCGTCGGCATGTCGAGTTTGGCAAGCAATTCGGTATTGACGTCGGTAATCTGCTTAACTTCTCCGTCTTTGACACTTACGATCTCGTTGGGAGCCAGCATGGAGTGACGCATGGTGAGCAGAGAGCCGTCGGCCAGGGGTGCGAGCGAAGTGAAGTCGCAGACGCCATCAGCAACCGTAGTCACTGCCTTGTCGGTGATAGAAACGGCGAACACCGGTTTTACACCGCCCTTGGGAGCGATGAAGTAGATAGAATTTCCGTCGGGATTCCAAGCGATTTCATCGACCGAGTAGTCCCAGTCAGATGTGAGGTCGGTCTTTTCACCGGAAGCCATGTCAAGCATGAAAATGCGGTTCTTATCGCTTTCATATCCGTCATGCTCCATCGAAAGCCATGCGAGTTTCGTTCCGTTGGGTGAGAACACCGGGTTGGTATCATAACCCATCATTCCTTCGGTGAGATTCTTGGTCGAGGCTGATTCAAGGTCGTAGAGATAGAGGTCGGAATTGGTCGAAAGAGCATAATCCATTCCGGTTTTTTTGCGCGATACGTAGACAAGCTGTTTGCTGTCGGTGGTCCAGGCAAACGATTCAATGCCACCGAACGGACGCATCGGAGCCTCAAACGGCTCGTCGGCCATGATGTCTTTTACATCGGTCACTTTATTACCGTCGAAGCTTCCTACGAACGGATGAGGGATTTCAGTCACCCATTCGTCCCAGTGCTTGTAGAGGAGGTCGTCGATGAGTCGACCGGTAGCCTTGGGCAGGTCGGGATAGATGTCCTGTGCGGTGCGCGAATACTTAACCTTACCAATCAACACAACCTTTGTGCCGTCGGGGCTGAAAAGGAATCCTTCGATACCACCTTCGATATCGGTCACTGCCTTACGGTCGGAGCCGTCGGCATTCATGACCCACATCTGGGTGTTTCCCTCGAACGGCGACATAAAAGCAATGCGTTTGCCTCCTTCAATCCACACGGCTCCGTTCTCGCTTTTGGGGGTGCGGGTAAGGCGTGTCTGGTTTGAACCGTCGATATCCATGGTGTAAAGATCGACGTTTTTCTGATTCTGCTCCACGCTTTCGTAGGCGATGCCGAAGAGCACTTTGCCGTCGGCGTTAATCTGAGGAGCGCTTACATTGCCGAACGCTTCCAGTGCATCGATTGTGTACTGTCCGTCGGTCGGCGTGAAATCCGGCTTGTCGATAATGGCTGTCGAATCGCCGCTCCCCTCGGTAGAGCATGCTGTAGCCAGAATAGCCGTTGTCAACATGATAAATGATTTGATTTTGTGTGACATAAAATATTATTTATGTGAATTAATGTCGGATTGATTGCAATACTTTGCAAAGATAGGAATTATAATCCTGAATGCGGGGTTTTATCGAAGCGATTTACTTTACCGTGGCTTTAAAGACGGTGACGTAGCGAGTGGGGCGTTCTGCCGGAACGCTGAACGATAACTCATTGTCGGTCTGTCGGAATGATATCGGCTTATCGGAGCCGAGCATGGCCAGATTTTTTATCGCCGGCGGGTCGAAGCCTGATTTCAGTCCAAGTGAGGGGAGGGAGATTTCACCTTCGGCCGGGGCAAGCACGAAGATGTAGAGGCTGCCGTCTTTTCCCACGGTGAAGCGCACTTCATCATGGCCGTAAAGCGGACTGGCGAGAGTGCGGGCATTGAACTGCTCCGAAGCCTGTCCTTCCATCGCTTTAAGGGCTGCAAGGTCGGTTTCGGTCGGGTTGGGTTCGCTCTCGATTCGGCGTGCTATCGAGCCGAGATTATCGCCGTAGACTTTCCATGGCCGGCTTCCGTAGACTGCTTCTCCGTTTATTTTCAACCATTCACCGATTTGGTCTAAGAACAATCGGTGGCTTGGGGGAATAGTGCCGTCGCTCTGCAGCTCGACGTTGAGAAGCAGATTACCGTTTTTACTGTTCATATCCACGAGCATTTCGAGGATAGTGCGTGCGCTGTGGCGCAACGGTCGCTCCACCTTGTAGAACCAGGAGTTTGGTGTCAGCGTACCTTGCCACGGCTCCGGAAGAATCTCGTTGGCTCCTCCGCTTTCGATGTCGCGGATGGTCGACGGTTCGTTGTTGAATTTACCCGCAACGGCTACGGTTGTTTTCCCTTCGGCATCGAGATTGCTATTGTAGAAATAAGTACATAGCTCTTTTCCATAATCACCGTAGGGGAATCCATAGCCATCGAACCATAGCATGTCAATATCGTAGTTTGTCACCAGTTCTTTGTGTCGGTCAACCCAGTTTCGTTTTACGGATTCTATCCACTGGGGAGTGCGCTGTTCCGGTGGCAGGCCATAGAGTTGAGCCGGGTCCATTCCCTCCCACCATTTACCTGTGCCGTCAGCCTTTGTCATGCGTCCTTCGTAGGGCTTACCGGCATAAGGACCGGTCGCATCGCTGCCAAATGCCGTCAGCCACCAGCCGAGATAGCGGTCATCGTGTGAACTGACGCAGAAAGGCATGCCGTATTTTTTAGCCGAGGCAGAGAATTCGCCGACAATGTCGCGATGCGGACCCACGTTGACCGAATTCCACGGGTGATGCGAAGAATTCCAGTTGTCGAAATGGTCGTGATGATTGGCGAGAATCATGAAGTATTTAGCTCCGATTCCCTTGAAATAGCTCATAAGCGAATCTGTGTCGAGTTTATCGGCTTTCCAGGACCCGAGCACGTCGATGTAACCATGTTCTGACGGATGACCGTAGGTCTCGCAGTGATACGTATAAGCGTTCTTACCCCAGTCCTCGTCTTTTACATCGTCCATGAACATGTGGCGCGCATACCAGCCGCCGCCTTGCCCCGGTTGGGTCTGTGCGCCCCAGTGGGTCCAGATTCCGAATCGGGCGTCGGCAAACCATTGTGGACACTCATAATGGCTGCGAAGTTCTTCCCACGACAATTCAGGGTCGGAGGCCGAAATGGTCTGCGATGCAAAAAGTATCGTCATGCTTGTGACGAATAGATGCAGTGGTTTCATGCGTGACATGGTATATTATTTATGTCTGATGTTTTTATAAGGAGGATAGAGCTGAGCAATCAGGTCGGGACGGTGAAGACGTGTGAGCGACTTGATAATTGCCGGGCGATATGCCTTATCGTACCAGAAGAAATACTGCCGCTGGGCGAGTTTCTCGTCGCGGGTGCGGGCGGTGTAGACACGTTCGCCTGTATATGGATGAATGCCGGTGTAGTAGATTTCTGTGGCGAGAGTCATGGGTGTAGGCGTGAAATCCTGCACTTGCTCCAGATGAAAATCAAGCGCTTTTGTCGCGACGGCCAGCTCAGCCATATCGACCTCGCGACATCCGGGATGGGAGGAGATGAAGTAGGGGATAAGCTGCTGTTTCAGCCCATTGCGGCGATTGACGTTGTCGAAAATCTTCTTGAAGTCGTGGAACAGAGAGAACGAAGGCTTGCGCATCACTTCCAGAACGGCGTCCGATGTATGTTCGGGCGCCACTTTCAGTCGCCCCGATACATGGTCGGTAATGAGTTCCTCGTTATAGCGGCGGTTGACTGCGTCGACATGTGCCGAGCCGGTGGGGTGCATCGAAAGATCGTAGCGCACACCGCTGCCGACAAATGATTTCTTTACGCCGGGCAGGGCGTCGACGGCATGGTAGACGTCGAGCAGACGCGAATGGTCGGTGTCGAGATTCGGGCACGGTTTCGGATGAAGACACGATGGCCGCAGACACCGGGCACAGATTGTGCGGTCGCGGCCGGCAAGGGCATACATATTGGCCGATGGTCCGCCGAGGTCGGAGATATAGCCCTTGAAATCATCCATCTGAGTGACTTTGCGAGCTTCGTCGACTATAGATTTTTTCGAGCGTGAAGCTATAAATTTTCCTTGGTGGGCCGATATTGTGCAGAACGCGCATCCTCCGAAACAGCCGCGGTGCATGTTGACCGAATGGCGTATCATCTCATAGGCAGGAATGGTCTTGCCTTTATAGCGGGGATGGGGATAGCGGGTGAACGGTAAATCGAACGACGCATCGATTTCACCGGTCGACATAGGTGGAAGCATTGGGTTGACTTTGACGACCTTATCGCCATATTTCTGCCACAGCGCGGCGCGAGGAACCATACGGTTGCTCTCCTGCTCGATGAACCGGAAGTTTTCAGCCTGATGGCGCTTGACGGCGAGACACTGTTCAAACGGGTGCAGGATGATATTATCGTCGTCGGGCGTTGCCGGCATAGCCGACGCCGGAAGTATAAGCGCGGTCTGGGGAATAGAGGTCATTTCCGAGATTTTCTCTCCTTCCGACAGACGGCGGGCTATTTCAATCACCGGTTTCTCGCCCATGCCGTAAACCAGTAGGTCGGCGGGAGCATCGTGGAGTATCGACGGACGGAGACGGTCCTGCCAATAGTCGTAGTGCGACAAGCGGCGTAGCGACGCTTCAATACCGCCAAGAACAATCGGAGTGTCGGGATAAAGCTTGCGGAGTATCGACGAGTAGACCACCGATGGATAGTCGGGTCGCGCCCCGTGGCGACCGCCCGGAGTGTAGGCGTCGTCAGAGCGTCGACGGCGTGCGGCCGTATAGTGATTGACCATCGAATCCATTGCACCCGGTGAAACGCCGAAGAAAAGGCGTGGCGCGCCAAATTTCTTAAAGTCGCGCAAATCGTCGGTCCAGTTAGGCTGGGGCACTATGGCCACATGATAGCCTTCGGCCTGCAGCCGGCGCCCGATTACGGCCGCTCCAAACGACGGATGGTCAACGTAGGCATCGCCGCTGAATATCACCACATCAACATAATCCCACCCAAGCAGTTTCATCTCTTTTACAGAGGTAGGCAGGTAGAGCGACAGGTCGGAACGTGCATCGAGTGCCGCATGCGGTTTGGCTTGCTGCTTCATGCCTTATCCTGTTTTTCTTTAAGGAGCTCTTCGAGTTTCAACACCTCGTCGCGCAGTCGAGCTGCGTCCATGAAGTCCATGCGCTTGGCCGCCTCGACCATTTCCTGGCGGCGGCGCGTGATAGTGCGCTGAAGTTCGTCGGCGTTCATGTAGGGGATGACCGGGTCGGCAGCAAGGTCGACGGTCGGCACATATTCCTGCTCGTAGATGACGGGCGACTGACGGGCCTGACGTGACGATTTGGCAGCCGGCTTGCCGGAACGAGGGCTGCGTGAAGGGGTGGAATCTGTGGTCGTTTCCTCGCTGTCGATACCCACAATGCGGTTGCGGGCCTTGACGATAGCCTGCGGCGTGATGCCGTGTTCCTCGTTGTAGGCGAGCTGAAGCGAGCGGCGGCGGGCAGTTTCGTCGATAGTCTGCTGCATCGAATCGGTGATTTTATCGGCATACATCACCACCGTGCCGTTGAGATTTCGCGCTGCGCGGCCCACGGTCTGCGTCAGCGAGCGGTGAGAACGAAGAAATCCTTCCTTATCGGCATCGAGAATCGCTACGAGCGATACTTCGGGCAGGTCAAGACCCTCACGGAGAAGATTTACGCCAATCAGCACGTCGTAGACTCCGGCGCGCAGGTCATCGAGTATTCGGATGCGGTCGAGCGTATCGACGTCGGAGTGGATATATGCAGCTTTTATGCCGAGTTTGGCGAAGTATTCGTTGAGTTCTTCGGCCATTCGTTTGGTCAGCGTTGTCACAAGCGTTCGTTCGCCGACTTCGATGCGCTGCTGTATGCGCTCCATCAGGTCATCAATCTGGTTGGTCGATGGCTGTACCTCGATTATCGGGTCGAGCAGGCCGGTGGGGCGTATAATCTGCTCCACGACCACACCCTCGCTTTTCTGAAGCTCGTAGTCGGCCGGTGTGGCGCTGACGTAGATTACCTGCGGCGTGAGCCGCTCGAACTCCTCAAATTTCAACGGCCGGTTGTCGAGTGCGGCTGGAAGTCGGAATCCGTATTCCACCAGATTCATCTTGCGCGAAAGGTCGCCGCCATACATGGCTCTGACCTGCGGAAGCGTCACATGGCTTTCGTCGATAATCGTCAGGAAGTCTTTCGGGAAATAGTCGAGCAGACAGAACGGTCGCATGCCGGCCTGGCGACCGTCGAAATAGCGGCTGTAGTTCTCGATGCCGGGGCAGTGGCCCACTTCGCGCATCATCTCGATGTCGTAGGTCACGCGCTCCTGGAGCCGGTGGGCCTCAAGCTCGCGGGCTTCGTTGAAAAAGAAATTAACCTGGTCGCCCAGGTCGAGTTCAATCTGGGCAAGACCGGAGGCCATGCGTTCGCGTGAGGTGACGAAAATGTTGGCCGGGTAAATCTTGAATGATTCGTGCTCGCCGAGAGTGACGTAGTCGGTAGGGTAGAATGTGGCGATTGATTCAATTTCGTCGCCCCAGAAAACAACGCGCACCACTATTTCCTCGTAGGCCAGATAGATGTCGACCGTGTCGCCTTTGACGCGGAAGGTTCCGCGGGTGAAGTTTATTTCGTTGCGCGAATAGAGTGCCCCGACGAGCGAACCCAGAAATACGTTGCGCGACACGCGTTGCCCCACTCGGATATCAATCACATTGCTGTTGAAATCCTCGGGATTGCCCATACCGTAGAGACACGAAACTGACGAAACCACTATT
>CAYUYQ010000071.1:0-10491 GCA_964449335.1 uncultured Bacteroides sp.
AGACGCCCTCCTTGCCGAGCGAGCGGCGCAGGAAGTCGGTGCGCCAGTTGGCGAAAGCATTGGCCTGCTCCCAGCTGACGCCTACCACGGGATAGTCGTTATAGCCGGCATGGCTGAAATACATGCGTACGTAGGGCTCGTTCATCGGGGTCTCGAAGTCGTTGATCCACACCGTAGTGTCGGGATAGACGTTGACTATATAGGTGTTGACGAAGTCGTAGTCACCCGTGAGGTCGCGGGTGATGGTGCGACGCACAATCTCGCCATCGTCGGTGATATAGGCGGTGTCCTTGCTTATGCGCGGGGTGTCGTCGGGCACGGGGAGGTCGGTGTTGTAGACTCGCCGTGCCGGATTGAGACGGTTGCGGCGGCGGGCGGCCTCGGCATAATTATATGTCTCGTAGCGGTAGTTGAGCTGTTCGGGGTCGAGTTCGGTGATGCCGGTGATGGGATTGGTGCGGTAGAGGCTCCGTATGGCCCGCTCCTCGTCTTCGTTGGCGTTGCGCCATGGTATTGGCTTGTTCCAGTTGATGCGGGGAGTGATGGGATTGCCTTCGCGGTCTTCCTCGATCTTAAACTCCTCGTTGCCGCCGTAGGCGGGGTCGGCAAGGCGTTCGCGGATAATGGAGTCGCGCACCCAGTAGACAAACTGTTTGTATTCGGCGTTTGTCACCTCGGTTTCGTCCATCCAGAAAGCGTCGACCGACACTCCGCGGGCGTCGGCGTGAACGCCCCAGAGGCTGTCGTCGTCCTGCGGTCCGGCTTTGATGCTCCCGCGGTCGATGAGCACCATGCCGTGAGGCGTCGGTTCGCTCCACGATGAGCCGCTGACGCCGGTCACCTCGCCGCCTGTGGCGTTGCGCGGGCCGATGGCTCCGCATGCTCCGAGGGCCGAGGCAACAATGATGCCTATAGCAGACTTTATGGCGATTCTATTTGTCATATCTCGTATAATGGTTTTTCGTTACATTAATCTTATGCTCTTGTGGCGTGTGCCGGGTTTGCGGTCGGTGGCTATGCGCAGACTGTAGCCGGCCATTATTTCGTGGACGCCGTGGCTTTGGGCGCGGCGGGCGGCCGATAGGGGATAGCCGTAGGCGTAGCCCACGAATAAGCCTTTATAGTTGATGGAGGCCAGAAGCGAGGCGGTGCGGGCGTTGCGCCAGGCGGCGCCGAGGGTGAAGATGCGGCGATAGCGCACGCGTCCCGTCAGGTCGACCCACGTTGACCCTCCGCCTGAGGTCAGCATGGCCGATGGCAGCAGCTCGAATTTGCTGCTGAGGCGGAGTGTGGTACCCAGCATCGCGTGTACGGTGCGGG
The DNA here is from genome assembly GCA_964449335.1 of uncultured Bacteroides sp. Taxonomy (GTDB): domain Bacteria; phylum Bacteroidota; class Bacteroidia; order Bacteroidales; family Muribaculaceae; genus Paramuribaculum. Next base: position 1,321 of record CAYUYQ010000071.1, read on the forward strand.
GTATTTTTTGCTTAATGGATTCATGGGAGGGAGTGGAAGATGGAGAATCAGAGGAATCAGAGGCGTCAGACGAATCAGACGAGTCCGATGGGCCCGAGGAAGTGGTGGGTAGGGTGCCGAAGTCGAGTTCGGGAGCGTTGGCGTGGAGGAGTGAGATGCCGGCCCAAAAGCGCGGGTGGACGAAAAACAAACCGCCTCCTATGTCGACGGCCGAAGCTTTGAGCTTGACAATCGTGGGGTCGTCGGAGAGAGCAGGACTGTAAGAGTCGTCAGAGATATCGGAATTATCGGTGATATCAGCTGAATCAGAGTTATCGGCGACGGGCATCGGATAGTTGTAGTTGCGACGAAGATATCCCACGCTGAAACCTCCGTGGAGACGGCCACCAAACATCTTCTCCGAGACCGATAGCCGGAGCGCGCCGGCGGCTGTTCGCAGCGGGTCGGCGTCGTCGTAGAATCCTGTCAGGCCCATGCCGAATCGGCCTGAGGCTACGGGCAGGGGCGCGTCGGCCGACAGCAGATATAGATTTCCGAACCCGCGGTCGAGTCGGGCGCCTCCGCGGATGTCGAGCAGCCCCGAGGCGCCGGCAGCGGCAGGGTTGTAGATGGGAAGGGTCTCGTAGTATTGGGCAATGACTTCCTGAGCCCCGGTTTTAACGGGGGCGATGACGGCGAGCGCCATCAGGAGTGGCAGGATGACACGACCGGTAGAACGCACAGTGAATCGGAGCATGGTTATTCAAAATAAAATGTTAGAACCACCATGCGCGAGGTGGCTTTGGTGAGCGATTGGGTCATGACGGCCACCGAAGGCTGCTCGTCGAGGTCAGGGCGTTTGTGCTGAATGATGTCCGACAGTCCGAAGCAGAACTTCAGTTCCGGATTGAGCTTGAAGTAGGGTAGGTAGAAGTCGCAGCCGAGTCCGACGGACAGATAGCAGTCGGTAGTGTGGTAGCGCAGATACTCGGTGCTTTTTTTCGACAGGTCGAAAGCCGCCATAGCTCCGGCCGTCAGGTAGGGACGGGTGTTGCGGTAGCGCTGCGCGGCAAACTTGAGGTCAAGCGGCAGCACGACGAGTGTGGTCTTCGTGTCCTGGCGTTCGGTCTTACCCGACTCGGCTTCGCGGAAGCGGATGCTGCGGCTGCCGAAGCAGAGACCCGGCGAGAAGCGCAGGCTGAAATAGCGGCTCAGACGGAGCGAGGCGAGTCCGCCGACGTTGAATCCGGGCGAATAGCCGGGTTGGGCCATGAACCACTGCTCGCCGTCGTCGGTGGTCAGTCCGTTGTGGGTGAAGCGGATGTCCATCATGTTGAGACCTACGGAAAAGCCGAGGTGCCACGGACGCAGGTCGGCGTATGGGCGGTTGAGCACCGCATCGCCGAGATGGCGGGCGTGGCATAGCGGAGCCGTCGCCACAGAGATGGCGGCGACAAACGCAAGAAATATGACGCGGGCAGATTTCATTGCTTGCACTGTATGGACGGTTTGATTATTTAACGTTCGCAGCTCTGCCTTTATTGCCTCGCGCGACGCATAATTTAGTTTCTTTTAAGCCGGAAATCGCGGCCAAAATGGCCGGAAAGCCGCTTGTAGAGACATCTTTCACGTTTTCAGGGAGATAAAAAGGATTCATGATAAGATGGATGTTAGGCGTATTGTTAATTAAAGTTAAATCGGGGGGGGGTAGTTAATAATTGTTATTGCGGGGTTAAAATTTCTGTATAATTTTACGCTGTGTTCAGATAGAAAACTAACCAAAAGTTAAGCAAAGAGACCATTATTCACATCCGAAACGGAAGCTCAACGGCAAGCTGAGTTCCGAAACAGACTATGAAGATAGACGGCGTCGCGCGACGGCGCATCACCTTAAGAATAATACTACCCGCCAACAAGGGGACAGTAGCTAAAAGAGTGGCTTACGCTTCATAGCTTTTTCGGCGACAAAGCAAGTCGGCCGCAGAAGCAACGAATGTGGAGAGTGAATCCCGAGTTTGACAAAAAAACTAAATAACCAAAGTCTTATGCCTAAACACTTAGCAAAAGTAATGCTGGCGTTTGTCCTCGCATTTGGAGGAGGCTATCAGGTAGCTTACGCTCAGCAGGGTACAGGCACATCGGCAACGGTGGGCACATGTACCGGTACAGTAACTGATGCCACCGGCGAACCGATCATCGGTGCGTCGGTATTCGTTCAGGGCACCAACAAAGGCGGTGCCACAAACCTCGACGGCGAGTTCTCGCTGGCAGGCGTGCAGAAGGGCGCCAAGCTGCGCATTTCGAGCGTCGGCTACCAGACTCAGGAAGTGGTCTGGGAAGGTCAGCCCCTCAACATCGTCCTTTCTGAAGATGAAAACGTGCTCGACGAAGTAGTAGTCGTAGGTTACGGTGTTCAGAAGAAAGTAAACCTCACCGGCGCAGTAGCCACAGTAAGCGGCGACGTGCTCAACGACCGCCCTATCACCAACATCGGTCAGGGCCTTCAGGGTAAAATCGGTAACCTTATCATCTCGCCTTCAAGCGGTGGCGCTCCCGGTTCGACCTCGAGCTTCAACGTGCGCGGTACGACATCGCTCAACGGCGGTGGCCCGCTCGTGCTCGTCGACAACGTGCAGATGGACCCCAACCTCGTCAACCCCGATGACATCGAGAGCGTAACCGTGCTCAAGGATGCTGCTTCGGCTGCCATCTACGGTGCGCGTGCTGCCTACGGTGTTATCCTCATCACCACCAAGAAAGGTAAAGCCAACGAAAAACCGATCATCAACGTAGGTATCTCAGGCTACTGGTCAAAAGCAGCCATGGAGTTCCACAAGCTCAACTCGCTTGACTACATCAACATGATCGATGCCGCCAACATCAACGATAACGGAGCTCCCTACATCAGCGCTACCCAGCGTCAGAAAGTGGAGGATTACTTCTACGGCCGTCCCGACGAAAACGGAAATCTCTGGCCTGTCTACGTTGATCCGGCTTCGGGCAACTACGCTCAGGGCAAATATATGTATTGCGGCAACACCGACTGGTGGGATGCCCTCTACAAGACTTCATTCAACCAGATGTACAACATGAGCATCTCCGGCGGTACGGGCAAATCGACCTACTACGCTTCTGTAGCTATGGTTGACCAGGGCTCTAACCGTGTTGGCGCCGACGACGAAAAATATCAGCGCTTCAACGCCAACCTCAACATCGACACCCAGCTCAACAACTGGCTGAAAGTCGGCCTCAAGATGAGCAACGCTTATCAGACCCAGCAGCACCCCACCGGTTCGGGCAACTCGGGTATCTCGCAGATGACCGGTATGTTTAAAGGCGACCTTAGCCCTATCATGCCTGTCTATCACCCCGACGGCAACTTCGCCGGCCAGGGTAACTTCACCAACCCGGTCGCTGTTGCAAAACTCGGCGGTAACTCTCGCTATCGCTCTAACGACCTCTGGATTACCGGTCTTGTTCAGCTCACCCCGTTGAAAGGTCTGTTCATTCAGGCTGACTACACCTGGAACGTCTACAGCAACAACGTGAAGTATCACCAGCAGCGCTTCATGGAGTATGGTATCGACGGTGTGGCTCTCGACTACTATCCCTGGACCAGCCGCCCGACCTACAACCAGCAGAACAACACCAACGATTATTATCAGGCATTCAACGTCTTCGCTCAATATGACATCACCGTTGCCGAGCACCACAACTTCCGCGTGATGACCGGTTACAACCAGGAGAAGAAAGTCTATGGCTCGTTCTTGGCTTATCGTCCCAACATCCTTACCGACGACTCTTACATGCTGCAGTACGCTACCGGTGATCCCTCGGTAAGTTCATCGGCTTCGCAGTGGGGCATCAACAGCTGGTTCGGCCGTTTCAACTACGACTTCGACGGTAAATACCTCCTTGAGCTCGTTGCCCGCTACGACGGTACTTCGAAATTCCCCAAAGGCCGCGCTAACCGCTACGGCTTCTTCCCCTCAGGCTCACTCGGCTGGCGCGTTTCGCAGGAAAACTTCTGGGAGCCTCTGCGTGACTGGTGGAACAATTTCAAAATCCGTGCATCGTACGGCCGCCTCGGTAACCAGTCGCTCAATCGCGACACCTACGGTGACTTCCCTTACCTCGCAAACTATGGCTACTCGGGCCAGATTGGCATGATTCTCAACGGAACCCGTCCCTCCGGCGTAAGCGCTCCCGGTCTTGTAAGCCCGACGCTCACCTGGGAAAAGGTTGACCAGCTCGACCTCGGTTTCGACGCCGCATTCCTCAACAACCGACTCATCGCCGAATTCGACTGGTATCAGCGTGACACCAAAGGCATGCTCACCGCCGGTCAGACTCTGCCGGGCGTACTCGGAGCAAGTGTTCCGAACGAAAACGCCGGCAACCTCCGCACCACCGGTTGGGAGCTCTCGCTTTCGTGGAACGACGTTATCAAATCAATCGGTCTGAACTACTACGTTCGCGCAACTCTCGCCGACTATCAGGCCAAGATAACCAAGTTCTCTAATCCTCAGGGTATTCTCGGTACACGCTATGTGGGCGAGCACCTTAATGAAATCTGGGGTTACGTTTCAAACGGTCTCTTCCAGTCGCAGGCCGAAATCGACGACGCTCCCACCCAGTCGCCTATCTGGGGCGGTCGCTGGGAGCCCGGTATGGTACGCTACGAAGACCTCGACGGTGACGGTCAGGTTGGCCCCGGACGCAGTACTCTCGACGATCATGGTGACCTGAAGATAATCGGTAACTCGACCCCCCGCTATACCTTCGGTATCACTGTGGGTGCAGGCTGGAAGAACTTCGACTTTGACATGTTCTGGCAGGGTACCGGTAAACGTGACTACTTCACCAACAGCAGCCAGTTCTTCCCCTTCGCCAACGAATGGGATACGCCGCAGTCACTCACTGCCAACAACTACTGGACCGAAGAGCATCCCGATGCTTACTTCCCCAAACTGTCGCTCGGCCGCCTCAACGGCGCTAACCGTCAGACCTCGACCCGCTATCTGCAGAACGCAGCCTACGGCCGCCTGAAGAGCATCATGCTCGGCTACAGCATTCCGAAGAATATCATCTCAAAGGTCGGCATCCAGAAACTCCGCTTCTATATCCAGGGTGAGAACCTGCTGACCATCACTCCGATGAAGAAATGGGCAGATCCCGAAATCCTCGGCAACATGACCTACCCGATTCAGAAGAAATATACCATCGGTCTGAACATCACACTTTAATCTTAACCGGAAAAAACAGGAATAATAGATATGAAACTTAAATACTTAGCAACAGCAGCTTTGGTTTGCGGCGGTCTCATGCAGTCATGCAGCTACACCGACCTCGATCCGCTCCAGGGTTTCACCGATCAGACCTACTGGAAAACGGAAACCGACCTTCAGCTTTATTGCAACAACCTGCTCACTTCTCTGCCCGGCGCGTCGGCTACCGGCGACTCGGAGAGTGACGATATGATTACATCATCGCAGAGCAGCCTCCTCTTCAACTTCTATACCGTAAACAATGCTCCCAACTACTGGAGCTGGAGCTATATCCGCAGTTGCAACTACTTCATGACGCACTATCAGACCGCTGAGTGCTCTGAGGAAGTCAAGAACCGCTACGTGGCCGAAGTACGCTTCATGCGTTCGCTCGACTACTTCGGAAAAATCAAGCGTCTCGGCGATGTGCCATGGTATGACGAAAACCTCAACGTCGACTCATACGATGAACTCTATAAGGCCCGCGATCCCCGCAACTACGTGCTCAACAAGATTATCGAAGACCTGCAGTTCTGCATCACATGGCTTCCCGATAAGAGCTGGGGCGCAAAAGGCGAACGTCCGCACAAGGATGCTGCCCGTCAGCAGCTCGCTCGCGTGGCTCTCTACTACGGTACGTATATGAAGTATCACAACGAGGCTGAAAACAATGGCTGGAGCGCAGACAAGCTTCTGACTTTGGCCCGCGACATGTCGGCAGCCGTTATGAGCAGCAGCGCCGGTTATGCAATCGTAGAAGGTCAGAATCCTACCCAGACTTTCTCCGGCTCAACCCTTACATACACTTACACCAATGCTGATGGCGACGAAGTGACCGTCACCGACGACATCTATCCCCGTCCCTACGGTAACCAGTTCATTCAGCCCGACCTCTCCAACAACAAGGAGAGCGTGATGTGCCGCTACTATGACCGCGATCAGGAAATCTATTCTGAAATCGGTCGTCAGGAAGGTGGCAACCAGATGGGCTACAGCGTTGACTTCGCCGAGGCTTATCTGATGAAGAACGGCAAGCCTATCCACAATGCCGGCTCGGGCTACCAGGGCGACGCTACCTACGAGACCATGATGGCCGACCGCGACCCCCGCATGCTTCAGACCATCGTCAACAACCACCAGTGCAACTTCCTGAATCTCGACGGCACGGCATCGGCTTACTCGTTCCAGTTCCGCGTTCAGAACAGTCAGGCTGTCACCGGCTTCCCCAGCTCGAAGTTCCATAGCTCCGATATCACCCAGTGGAATGCCCGCAACACCAACTTCAACTGGTTTATCTACCGCTACGCTGAGGCTCTGCTCATCAACGCAGAAGCTCACGCCGAACTTGGCACCTGCACTCAGGCCGTCCTCGACGCAACAATCAACAAGCTCCGCGACCGCGTAGGCATGGCCCATCTGACCACCTCGCCCGAGGTTGATGCCCAGCCCGTTGATTACGGCTACAGTGTTTCGCCGCTGCTTTATGAAATCCGCCGCGAACGCCGCGTAGAGCTCGCTCACGAAGGCTTCCGCATGGACGACATCCTGCGCTGGAACGCCGTGAAGCTCTTCGAGAACCCGCTCACCTATCTTGGTCTCCACATCACCAACGAAATGAGCGACCTCTTCGCAGAACGTACCGGTAGCCCCGCTCCCTACGACTTCGGTCAGACCGTCACCTACAATGGCAAGACCTATCTGGCTCCCTACAACGTAGGTATCGACGCCACGTCAAACGGCCGTGCATGGACTGCCAACGACAAGCGTTATCTCTATCCTATACCTCTGGCACAGATTGAGCTTAACCCCGCTCTGACTCAGAATCCCGGATGGGGCAGCAACTAATATGAACCGCATTAGCATAGGTGTTGGTTAATAATAGTTATCCTAACTCTCTATCAGTGGCCCGACTCGAGAAGAGTCGGGCCACAATTTTTTAGGGGGGAGAGAGGCTGTGCTTCCTCGCCTCTCGATGGGGGACGGTCAGGATACCACCCCTCCCAGCGGAGCCTTCCGGTAGCCTCACAATAAAATAACTAATAAAATAGTTGGAGAATTAATTTTTTAGTTTTACCTTTGCGGCGTAACTAATTTATTAGTGGAAGATGAAAGCAGGAAGAAAACGACAGGCTCTGACTGAGAAGGAAGGGCAAATAATGCAGATGCTCTGGGTGCATGGGCCGATGTTCGTGCGCGAGATGGTCGAACACTACGATGAGCCGCGCCCTCACTTCAATACGGTGTCGACGCAGGTGCGCATACTTGAGGAAAAGGGCTATGTGGATCATGAAGTGTTAGGCGGCTCGCATCGTTTTTATGCCGTGGCTCGCAAGGAGGATTTCCGGGAGCGCTCGCTGGCGGGACTGATTCGCGATTATTTCGATAATTCTTATAAAAATGTTGTGTCGGCTCTGGCCCAGGAGGAGAAAATTTCGGTAGAGGAGTTGCGTGAGATTATCGATATGGTTGAGCGCAAAAATATTGATGACAATAAGAAATGACGCGCGCCATGGGAGAGATGTTAGTCTATTCAATAGAGTCGAGCGTGGTGCTTGCGGCCATGTATCTTGTCTACAAGTTCGCTCTCGCGGCAGAGAATCAGCATGGCTACAATCGCGCCGTGCTGTGGCTGATCTACATCGTGGCTCTTTCGGCGCCGGCGCTGATAAGCGTGTTTGCCGGGATGGAATTCAATCATCCGGCTTCGGGCGAAGGCTTTTTCGGAGTGGAGATGCCGACTGTCAACACGGCCGATGTGGCTGGCAGCGGGGCCGGTAAGGTGGCCGCAATCGTCGGCGCTGTCTATTTTACGGGTGTGATAATAATGACGCTGATTACGATTGCGACGGCCGTGCGGTTGGCCCTGCTGATAAGAAGCGGAGAGCGGTATGACTATGGAGGCATGACCGTCATAGTTCACGACGGAGCACGCTTAGCTCCTTTCAGCTGGCAGCGCTATATAGTGATGAGTCGCGCGGATTTCGATGAATCATGCAAAGTGATACTGGTCCACGAGTCATGCCACGCATCGTCGCACCACTGGATTGACCTGATTGCGGCCCAGATTGTCATAGCTTTTCAGTGGTATAATCCCGCGGCATGGCTGATGCGCGAGGAATTCAAATCCGTTCATGAATATCAGGCCGATGCGGCCGTCATCGCATCGGGTTCAGACATAAAGCAATATCAGATGCTTCTAATAAAAAAGGCTGTCGGCGGAAGATTCCAGTCGCTCGCCAACAGCCTGAATCACAGTAATCTTAAAAAACGTATCACTATGATGTACAAATCAAAATCAACGTTGGGCCGCCGCCTTCGCGCTCTGGCCCTGGCGCCGGCTGCACTCGTGGCCGTGGCAGTAGTCAACATTCCCGCTGTGGCTTCGGCCCTAACAACGGTTAGCCGCACGCTTGATGCCGACAAAGTTACGAAAAACGCCGACAACGGTCAAACCGAGCCTGAAAAGGTCTATGAAGCCCCCGAGGTCAATCCGGAATATCCCGGAGGTGTGTTCGCACTGATGAAATTCGTGTCCGACAATCTGCGCTATCCCGAGAAAGCGATGGCCGACAGCGTGCAGGGACGTGTGTTAGTGCAATTCGTGGTCAACAAGCAGGGTAAAGTCGTGTCGCCTGAGATTGTGCGCAGCGTCAGTCCGGAAATCGATGAGGAGGCTCTGCGCGTGGTGTCGCTGCTCGATGGATTCACTCCCGGCACGGTCGGCGGAAAGCCTGTAAATGTCCACTTTATGCTGCCGATGACTTTCAGACTCACCGGAAAGGAGTAAGTTGTTAGGGATAGCCTCCGGCAGCCCCGCCTCTCGAAGAGGGAGGTTGGGGCGGTCGGAGACCACCCCTCCATGGTAATTGGGCTAATAGGAGGGTGGTCAGGGGGTGACTCCTCCGTGGTTGGATTGGGGTGGATT
>CAYUYQ010000072.1:0-5549 GCA_964449335.1 uncultured Bacteroides sp.
AGGTGATCGAAGAACTCAAGAAACTTGGCCGCGAGGATATCCTTGTAACAGCCGGAGGCGTAATCCCCGCTCAGGACTATGACTTCCTCTACAAGGCAGGTGTAGCAGCCATCTTCGGCCCCGGCACACGCATCCCCTCGTCAGCTATCAAGATGCTCGAGATTCTCATGGGAGAATAAGCGACGCATTTGATGGATGAAGGTGCCATGCTCTCCATCCGGCTATAAAAGAAAGCGATGTGTCAAACTTCGATTTTTTGACACATCGCTTTCTTTTTCTTAAAAAGTCGGGTTCTGGGAAATAATTAAGGGGTCAAAGATTGTTATACTTACAAACATAAAACAGAAAAGTCTATGAGTGTGCCTTTGATATCATGGTGTCTGGTTATTGTCATCGCAGTTGTGGCAATGATAATGCGATTTATGGAGCATTTTTCACATGCAGGTAGCGCACCGCACGGCTTTCGGCTGGAGCACAGAAAAGTGCCTGTCGAGACTGAAACATCAGCCCGACGGGACTCTGCTAAAAACTGATGGCGATAACTATGATAGGAAGTGATGTTGTCAGCTGTCCTGATGTGAGGGCGGCCGGCGATTTTATGGCCATGTATGCCGACTGGCTTTTCAGTAGCGGCTCAACATGTATAAGGCTTGAAAAGAATCTGAAGCGAATAGCGTCGTCGCTCGGTGTGGGTATGGAAATGTTTATAATGCCACGCCATATACAGATAACCGTTACGCGCGAGACCCAGATATTCACCTCTGTTGTAGCAATCAATGAGCGTCCGATTAGTTTCGACCTAAACACACGTCTGAGCAAACTAAGCTGGGATATGGCCGACGGTCATATAGGATTCGGAGAAGCGTGTAAAGAGCTCCGTGAGATAATCGATTCCCGTTCCGGATGCTCGGCTTATGCTCCATTGCTTGCTTCGCTCGCCAACGCCGCATTCTGTCGATTGTTTGGCGGTGATGGTGTGGCGATGGCGGTAGTCTTTGTGGCCACATACGTCGGTCTGACGCTTAAGGGACTAATGACGCGAAGGGGCGTGGATGTGAGAATAGCTGTCATGGTGTGTGCATTTGTTTCGTCGGTTCTCGCGGCGTCGGATATGCTGTTTTCGCTCGGCACGACACCGGAGGTTGCAATCGGGACAAGCGTTCTCTATCTTGTGCCCGGCATACCTTTTATCAACGCATTCTGTGATATGATAGACCGTCATTACATTTGCTCTTTCGGTCGGTTGATGAATGCCGTAGTGCTCACCTGCTGTCTGTCGGCGGGGTTATGCGCCGGAATGTTTGCAATGAATGTAAGTATGTTTTGATTAAGGCGCCATGATAGTTCTACAGATACTCCAGGATGCAATATTTGCTGCGATAGCAGCTATCGGTTTCGCTGCGCTCAGCAATCCACCCCGTCAGGCATATCTTTCCTGTGGATTGATTGCCGCGGTCGGGCATTCGTCGAGATACGTTCTTATGGCTGTGCTGGGACTTCATATAGTTATCGCAACGGCTTTAGCTTCAATTATAATCGGAGTATTGGCCGTGCTGATGTCCCCGCGCACACGCGTGCCGGCAGAAACGTGCCTCTATCCGTCGTTGCTTCCGATGATTCCCGGTATATATGCGTACAAGGCTTTTGGTGGTCTGGTGATGTGTCTATACCGGGGTGGGGAAGCGCCGTTTGAGCACTATTTCTATCTGTTTGCCAGCAACGGTCTGACATGCTTCTTTATTCTCCTTGCCATGGCTGTCGGAGCGACATTGCCGATGTTCATGCTCAAAGGCATCTCGTTTCAGGCAACCCGCCACGGCAAGCGGCCTGTGCTCTAAAGTCTCATCTCTCGCGATTCTAAAGATAAAAAAGAAAGGGTGTGTTATAACGGTCCGTCAGGATTGTTGGCAAAGATTCAGGCTTCGGTTACATACTAATGTATGATTCCATCAGTCTAAACCTCAGCCGCCTACACTATCCGAACTATTCTGACGCCACCCTCAGCATCCGGATTCAAACAAGGCGGTGTGTCAAAATTCGACAAATTTGACACACCGCCTTGATATTTAGATGGGGATTGTTGTTTTACTGGAGGGTTCCGTTTTCGGCTGCCTGAATCATTTGGGGCGATGCCGTGATGTAGATTTCAACGCGACGATTCTGAGCGCGACCTTCGGGGGTATCGTTAGAGGCAACGTAGTCGGCCATCGGAATGCCTTGGGCTGTGATTCGTGAGGCTGCTACACCGCTATTGATCAGATAAGTTCTGACAGCGTCGGCACGACCGTTGGCTACTTTCTCGTTTGCAGCATAAGTGCCGACATTATCGGTGTAACCGAAAATCTGGACGTCGGTCTGCGGGTTGTTGATGAGCGACGATGCAAAAGTGGTGAGGTCCTGTTTTGCACTCTGGCTAAGAGATGTGCCGTTGAAGGGGAAAAGTATACCGCTATTGAATGTCACTTTTATAGCCTGAAGTCCATTCTGGTCCTGAACGGTCTCAACCTGAGCTTTTTCGGCAAGTTCGGCTTCAAGCTGCTTTTTCTGCTTGTCCATCTTATTGCCGATTAGAGTGCCTGCTCCCGCACCTACGGCAGCACCTATGGCAGCACCGATACCGGCTCCTTTGCCGCCTCCGATGAGTGCACCGATACCGGCGCCGAGAGCTGTACCGCCGCCACCTCCGATAAGTGCACCCTTACCGGTATTAGTCATTGAGCTACAACCTGATGAAGCCAGGAGTGAAATGGCGAGCGCGCCTGTCAGAAAAATCTTAAATACTTTCATTGTTTTGGGTTTATATGGGTTATTATATTTCGTTCCGGAAGATTGAATGGTAAACGAAGTCGGTAAGGGATGTCGTCGGTCAAAAAACAATCTTCTACTATATAAGACAATATTAGTTTGGAAAATGTTTGTTGGAGATACTGAAATAATCTAAATTTGCACCATTAATCTTTTATGCAGATAAATGAATAATCGTGGAATATTTCATCGATTCGGGCAGTCGGGAAAGACAACGCTACCGTACCATATCGGCGCTGCAATAGCGGTGACGGCATGGGGAGCGGCATTTATCAATACAAAAGTGCTTCTTGAACACGGACTCAATCCCGTTGAAATATACATTTATCGTTTTATTATTGCATATTTATGCATACTTGTGATATGTCCCAAACCGTTGTTCAGTCATAGGGTAGGCGACGAATTCAAGTTTTTGCTATGCGGATTGTGCGGCGGTTCAATTTATTTTATTGCTGAAAATACGGCGGTGAATTATACGATGGTGTCGAATGTATCGCTCATTGTGTCGACGTCGCCGCTACTTACAGCAATGATTATCGGATTGATTTATAAGAGCGAACGGCCATCGAAAGGATTCATGACCGGTTCGACGATAGCATTTCTCGGTGTAGCGTGCGTAATATTCAACAGTAGCTTTGTGGTGAAACTCAAGCCCTTCGGCGATATGTTGGCATTGCTTTCTGCTCTATGCTGGGCTATCTACTCGGTGGTGCTTCGCCCACTCAATGCGACCTATAGTGTGTGGTTTGTTACGCGCAAGACTTTCTTCTATGGCCTGATTACCTCGCTGCCGTTTCTTGCATTTGAACCTCATATCGCTTCGTGCGAGATGCTGATGCAGCCTGTCGTTTGGGGCAATCTTCTATTCCTGGGGCTTTTTGCTTCGCTTATCAGCTATCTGCTGTGGTCACAGGCTGTTAAGGGACTGGGGGTAATGACGTCAGGCAACTATATCTATGTATCGCCAATCGTGACACTGATTCTCTCAAAATTTTATCTCGGAGAAAATATTTCATGGATTGGCTATGCAGGTTGCGCACTGATTCTCGTCGGACTTGTGGCGAGTGAGAAGCTCAGTAGTCACCGTGGCGAAAGCAGCATGCGTCATTAAAGCCGGCCGACCGGTTATTGTTCGGCCATGAAGTCGAGTTCGTCGATAATCTGACGAGCTGGGAGAGAGGTCAGGGGGTCGTTACGCAACAGCTCGTCGGCCGCAATTTTCCTACACTCATCGGGATGACTCAGGAGCTGATGCCAGAGTAGACGGAGAGCGGCGTAGCGTGTCAGAGGTTCATCGGTGGCTCCGGCAGCCTTCGCTGCAAGATTGAATGCAAAAGGAGTGTGACGCAATAGACGATGACATAGGATGTCAACCGTCTCAGCCGACGGACATTCATTAATCATTTTCAGTGCATCGTCAGCGGTGATTTCGTCGGGGAGAAGAAGCATCGGGGCCAAAAGCATGCTTTCGCGGGTAGAATTGTTGGCCCAAAGTGCGGTAGCAAGCTCGGTATCGGGGCCAAATTCACCTGCAATCTCGACAATCTGGGGAAGATTTAACCCGAAGATAATCTTAAAAGGCGAACCGGCACGACGATATGTGTCGGCAATCACACCGTTGCGCATGGCAAAAAAACGGCGCTTAACCTCCTGGAGTCTGGAAAATGTTGTCATTTCAATAATGATTGGTCTATGCAAAGATAAGCATTAATCAGCTATTAACAATCGATGAAGTCTGCGGGGGGATAAGTCTCGACAGTCAACACCGAGTGACTGCCTTCCCGCGATTGTTGCATAATTGGGGTAAAGCGATTACCTTTGCAGTAATATAACAATGAGAATCAACGCATGAAATCGATAGTACGCAATAGCTTGATTTCGGGAATAATGCTTGTTGCCGGAGCTTTGTTCGGGTTTGCCGACGGACTTCGTGACTTACCCGTGACCCAAGTCGGCGGAAAAGACTGTTACTATTATGAGGTTAAACCTAAAGAAACCGTCTATTCACTTTGCAAGCGCTTCGGCGTGACACGCGAGGAGTTCATGGCGCTCAATCCCTCGGCGGCCGATGGACTGAAGGCAGGACAGATGCTGTATTTTCCGGTGGATAATGCGTCTACTACGGGCCGTCCACGCACCTATGTGGTCGAAAAAAGCGAGACAGCCTACGGTATCAGTCGTAAATTCGGCATGACGACAGATGAGTTTTATGCTCTAAATCCGGAGGCTCTCGACGGATTGAAAGCAGGACAGATTGTAAAACTTACGGGTGAATCCGACACGCATGACGCTAATGCGATGGCTGCAACACAATCAGCTCCCACGCCAGCTGCGGACAGTAGCAACGCTTCGACGGGCATGCACGAGATTGCAGCTCACGAAACGCTATTTCAGATTGCTCAGGATCATAACACTACCGTAGCCGCTATATTAGCAGCCAATCCCGGTCTGGATGAGAAGTATTATCGCGCCGGACAGCTTATAAAATTGCCAGGGGGGACGGAAACAGCGCCTCTTACGTCGGTCGCACAAACAGAAAATACTGCTACCGCGCCGTCGGAGAGTGGGAAAAACACTCTGATTTCCCCAGACGTTCCATCTGTGCCATCAATTCCGGCTTCCGGAGGCACTACGAATTATAAGGTGCGCGAGTTTGACACATTTTACGGAATTGCCGGTAAATACGGCGTGACAGTTGCCGACCTGCAGCGGGCCAATCCTAACGTCGATGTGCTTCGTGAGGG
>CAYUYQ010000072.1:5649-10491 GCA_964449335.1 uncultured Bacteroides sp.
TGGCACTGCCATTTATGTTGAAAGACGAGAATCGCTCGCGGCAGGCGCGGCTATATACGGAGTTTTATAAAGGATTCCTGATTGCGGTTGATTCAATGCGCAATATGGGTACACCCATACGGATTCTGACATACGATACGGAGGGTACGCTGGCGGGAGTAAACCGTATCCTTGCCGCTCCCGAACTTAAGAAAGCCAATATGATAGTAGCTCCTGATAATCAGGATCACTTAGGGCTGTTTGGCAACTATGGCGCACTTCACGGCATTGATATAATCAATCTTTTTGTGGTGCGCGACCAGACCTACAACGACAATTCGCGAATGATGCAAGCCAATATACCTCACGAAATGATGTATGGTAAAGCCATAGACTACCTGATGAACAACTTCGGTGACTACACTCCGGTGATAGTCACACGTGAGGATGGTCCAACCGATAAAATCGAGTTCACGCGCAATCTTGCCAAATCGGTGCGCGGCAGTGGACGAGACGTTTTAGAAATTACTTTCGCCGGTAATATGAGCGAGAAAGATTTCACTTCATTAGCGCGCGGCCGTAAATATGCGTTTATTCCCGTCACATCGAAACAAGCAGAACTCAACCGCATGCTTCCGGCACTCTCGCAATTCAAGGAAAAGACCGGAGCGGAAGATGTAATGCTTTGGGGGTATCCCGAGTGGACCACTTTCAGAGGGGAGACGCTTGACGGTATGCATCAGGTGAACACTTACGTTTTCTCGCGCTTCTATACAGCACCGGAAGACTATGAAACCCAACGAATCGACGACGAATTTGCCCGATGGTACGGAGCCCGTATGGCTCAGTTCGTACCTCGTCAGGGGTTGCTCGGCTTTGATACGGGTATGTATCTGCTGACTACTCTTAATGCCAACGGCGGCAACTTTGCAGTGTCGAGTCCCGAGTATACAGGTGTGCAGAACGGTTTCAGTTTTCTCCGGATGCCCCGCGGCGGATTAGTAAATAATCGTTTGTATTTCCTCAATTATCGTCCGGGGACAACGGCAGTGGGCAAAATAACCCTCTAAACTTAGTGAAACTATGATGAAAAAAATCCGCATAATAACTGCAATCACACTCCTTGTATGTGGTTTAGCGCCAATAATGAGCGTAAAGGCTCAGCGCCAATACGAGCCGCATTTTGCCGTCGGAGCTAAAGGAGGAGTCACATTTTCACAGATGGCTTTTACGCCGGGTATAGAGCAGAAGCTGGTGCAGGGCCTGACTGCGGGTGTTGCCGTGCGATATACCGAGGAAAAGTTCTTCGGACTTATCGGCGAAATAAACGTCGAACAGCGTGGTTGGAGCGAGAATTTCGAGGACACGGATTTTAAGTATAGCCGTAAGTTGACCTACGTGCAGATTCCTCTGTTGACGCATATTTATTTTGGCAGTGAGCGAGTGAAAGGCTTTGTCAATCTCGGACCGTCGGTCGGCGTCATGATTGCTGACAACATTTCGTCTAATTTCAATTATCGAGATCCGGCATCGGTCGAAGGATTCCCGATAGCCAATCGCCATGTCGACCAAATGAAAATGGAGGTGAAAAACAAAATTGACTATGGTATAACTGCCGGGCTTGGAATGGAAGTGAAAATTGGGCGCCGCAACTCGATACTTCTCGAAGGCCGTTACTATTATGGACTGGGTAACATCTACCCCTCGAGCAAAAGCGACGAGTTCTCAGCTTCGCGAGGCACATCAATTGTTGCCACACTGGGATATTACTTTCATATAAAGTAAGAAGTCCCGAACGACTTACACGATTTATTCGAGCAAGTGATTTAAAAGCTGATATCTCCTTTGCAGGTCAGAATGTGGAATACGAGTTCCTGCAGCAGGTCGTGTTCGTTTTGTCGGCTTCCGATGCCTTTGCTTTTGGCATCGAAGCTACGGATTGCCTGAATTATCTCGATTGAATGATAGGCATTGTAGTTACGCATACCTATCAGATAGTTGTCGAGTTGTCGCTGAAAGCGCAGCCCGAGTGCATTCATGAGTGATTGCGGTGACTTGTCGCGCGTAAACTGCGCAGCCAGAAGATTGGAGAAATAGCTGAAAAGAGCCGAGGCGGTAAGAATTGCAGGATTGTTTTTAGGATTAGCGCGGAAATAGTGGACTATTGTATAGGCTCGTTTCACATCGCGGGATGCAATCGCATCAACAAGCTCGAAGTTGTTGAATTCCTTTGATATACCGACATGAAGTTCGATTGCTTCAGGTGTAATCATCGCTCCGCGGCCAAGAATCATGGCGAGTTTCTTCACCTCATTGTAGAGTTTCGACAGGTCGAGGCCAATGTGTTCTGCAAGAATCGTAGCACTTCTTGGCTCTATATTAAGGCCGAGTTCCTTCACCATAGCTGAGAGAGCTCCGGGTAGGGCACTCTCGTAGATTTTTTTCGACTCAAAATTCACGGCCTTTGACGTGCGGGCGGCCGCGAGGAGCTTTGCGCCCTTTGCCTTCTGTCCGCGGAAGCAGACAACAAGCACTGTCGATGGATTGGGATTGCCCACATACGGTGCAAGACCATCGAGCATATTTGATTTAGCCGACTGTGCCTCCTTAAGAATCACCACCTGACGGTCGGCCATCATAGGATAGCGGCGGCAAGTCTGCGTCACTGTTTCGGCATCAGTCTCAGGACCGTAAAGCTGATATAGATTGAAGTCGCGTTCTTCTTCAGGGACAAGACGCTCAAACTCTTCAATCAAGCGGTCGGTATAAAACCCTTCTTCGCCATGGATTATATATACTGGCGCGAGGGTGCGCGAGTGAATATCCGAGCGAATCTGAGCGAACGAAGGTGATGAGGCTGTGGCCATAGCTGAAATTTTTGTAAATTTACGCAATAATTGCTCAATGGCAAAAAATCAATCACTGTTTCATGACCTCAAAATCAATGGGCGATAAGCCCGATGACGCCACACTAAATCTACCTTACGCCGAACTGAACATAAAAAAAGATTCCGACGGGCAGATGCGTGTTTACGACTGCTGTCGGAATCGATGGGTAGTGTTGACGCCCGAAGAATGGGTCAGACAACGGTTTGTGGCTATGCTCCGTAACTCGCTTGGATATCCCGGAAGCCGAATTGGCAACGAAGTGGGATTGCATTTCAACGGAATGATTCGCCGTTGCGATACGGTGGTCTATGACCGATATGCCCGACCGTCAATGATTGTGGAGTATAAGGCTCCGTCTGTCACCATAGGGCAGAAAACGTTCGAACAGATAGCACGCTATAATATTGTGCTTGGAGTCAGGTTTCTCGTGGTGAGCAATGGTTTGCGCCATTTCTGCTGTGAAATGCATCAGAATGGTGGATATACTTTCAGACGAGAATTCCCGACATGGGCGGAAGTAGACGAAGGTCACACGGTATAATCCACGCAAGCGCGTGCGACAAGATGGTCGCGCATGATGGCGACAGCTTCCTGATGGTCGGGATGGGCCGAATATGCTGCTACATCCTCAAGAGAATCAGCGCATGCGGTGAGACACAAATCCCATTTCTCAGCCGGATTTTCGTTTATTCCGACTTCGATTGATTTAAGTTGAGGAATCGTGTAGGGCAGACGTATCAGGGCTTCACGGAATGCTTCGGCAATAGCCTTACGCTCTGACGGGTTGCCTGAAAACTGAAATGTCACAACATGTTTTACCATATAAAATAGAAATTGGTGAATAAATAACCGGGAGAATCCCCGGATTGCTGCAAAGCAGTAATTTCTTTGTTAGCCTGAAGTTTGTAACTATGTGTAAAAATCTATACTAATAACATCCGGCAACCGGGTTTTGTTTATCGGGCGTAAAGGCGCTCGCGAGCTGCAGCTACTCGAGAATCAGTGATGTAATCGTCATATTCGGTCATCTTATCGATTATGCCGTTGGGTGTCAGCTCGATTATGCGGTTGCACACAGTCTGAATGAACTCATGGTCGTGACTGGCAAGCAAAACATTGCCTTTGAATACGCGCAGAGTGTTGTTAAAGGCCTGAATTGATTCCAGGTCGAGATGATTCGTAGGGGAGTCGAGTATAAGTGTATTGGCGTCGCGAAGCATCATTCGGGCAATCATACACCGCATCTTTTCGCCGCCGGAAAGAACCGAAGCTTTTTTCAGCACATCCTCCCCCGAAAAAAGCATCTTCCCGAGAAATCCTTTGAGATATATCTCACTCGAATCATTGCTGAACTGACAAAGCCAGTCGACCAGATTGAGGTCGGAATTAAAGAACGGAGCGTTGTCGAGCGGCAGATATGCGGTAGTGATTGTCTGTCCCCAGTCGAAAGAGCCCGCATCGGGCTTGCGATTACCTGTGATTATCTCAAAAAGAGCCGTCATCGCACGTGGGTCACGGCTCAGGAACGCAACTTTATCGCCCTTTTCAATCTGAAAGTTGACGTCGGAAAAAAGCGTCTCGCCGTCGACAGAAGCGGAAAGTCCGCGTACCTCAAGAATCTTATTGCCCGGCTCGCGTTGCGGCGTGAAGATGATGCCGGGATAGCGTCGCTGTGAGGGCTGAATCTCCTCAACATTAAGCTTTTCAAGCATCTTTTTGCGCGAGGTGGTCTGCTTCGATTTCGCCACATTGGCGCTGAAGCGCTGAATGAACTCCATGAGCTCCTTGCGTTTTTCCTCGGCTTTCTTGTTCTGTTGCTGCTGCTGGCGGAGAGCAAGTTGGGACGATTCGTACCAGAAACTATAATTGCCGGCAAATAGCGTCACCTTATTATAATCAATGTCGAGTGTATGAGTCGATACCGCATCAAGGAAATGACGGTCGTGGCTCACTACGAGAACTGTGGTTTCACAT
>CAYUYQ010000073.1:0-10104 GCA_964449335.1 uncultured Bacteroides sp.
GACTACGTGGGAATAGCCGCGCTCCACACCGCCATTGACTATATGGACGGAATCGGACTCGAACGCATAGCCGCCCACGAAGAAGACCTGCTCCACTACACCACCCCGCGCATGCTCGCCATACCCGGACTGCGCATATTCGGCACCGCTCCCGGTAAAGCCGCTATCATATCGTTTCTTATCGGCGATGCCCACCACTACGACACCGGAATGCTCCTCGACAAACTCGGAATAGCCGTGCGCACCGGCCATCATTGCGCTCAGCCGCTGATGCACGCCCTCGGCGTCGAGGGCACGGTCAGAGCGTCGTTTGCCCTCTACAACACCCGCGAGGAGTGCGACCGATTCATCGAAGCTCTCACCCGCGTGGCTGCAATGCTTCAGTAACCCCTATCATCTCCATCACCAGCAATGACACTTTCACCCGACGAACTCCAACGCTACGCCCGCCACATCGCCCTGCCCGAAATCGGGCTCGAAGGGCAGCAACGTCTACGCCGTGCCTCCGTGTTGATAATCGGCGCGGGTGGGCTCGGCTCTCCTGTGGCACTCTACCTCGCTGCCGCCGGTGTGGGAACAATCGGAATTGCCGATGCCGACTGCGTCGACGTGTCGAATCTTCAGCGTCAGATAATCCACGACACTCCGTCGGTCGGGCGCCCCAAAGTCGACAGCGCCGCCGACCGCATGACGGCACTCAACCCCAACGTCGCCACAGTCCGTTACCACGAGTGGATTACCGCCGACAACATTGCCGCAGTCATCGCTCCCTACGACTTCATTATTGACGCTACCGACAGTCTCGACACAAAATTTCTCGTCGACGAAGCGTGCTTTGCTGCCGGAAAGCCCTATAGCCACGGCGCCATTTCGAGGTTCGAGGGTCAGACTATGACCGTCCTGCCGTCGACGGCCCGCTTCCGCGACCTCTTCCCCGACGGACCTGAAGCCGTCGAGCGCCAGAAAGGCAATCCGGCCGGGCCGTTCGGAGTTGTGCCCGGTATTCTCGGCTGCATACAGGCTGCCGAGGCTATAAAATGGATTACCGGAGCGGGAGAACTGCTTACCGACGCCCTTCTGCGGTTCGACGTACTGACAATGGAGTTTACCCGTATCCGTCTGCGCTAATCATCGACCACCCCAAGTCATCTTCCATGCCTTCAGCCTCCGACACTATAGCCATGCCCAACGTCATCGCGACCATCCGCCGTGCGTGGCCGGTGAGCGACGCCACCCTTGCAGAGCTGAAAAGCTGCTTGACGCCATGCCGCTTTCCCCGAAAGCACTGCCTCATACGTGAAGGTCACGCCGAAAGCAAAGCCTACTTCATCGAGCAGGGCATAACGCGCTCCTACTGGATGGTCGACGGCGAGGAAATCACCACTTCATTTTCTACCGAAGGGGGCATAGTGTTCAGCATGGACGAACTCTACTACGGCACACTCAGCGAAGAATACGTCGAAACCATCGAACCTGTCCTCGCCTACTCCATTCCCCTCCCCGAACTGCGACGGCTATTCACCTCCTGCCTCGACTTTGCCAACTGGGGCCGCGTAATCCATCAGAACGAATACCGCCGTCTTCACCGCTCCCACAAGGAAGGCCTTACGCTCACCGCCCGCGAGCGCTACGCCGCCTTCCGCCGTCAGTTTCCCGACGTGTGTCGCCGCGCCAACCTCGGCCATATCGCCTCCTATCTCGGCATCTCGCCCTCGACCCTCAGCCGCCTCCGCAGCAGTTTTTCCTAATTAAATAAGAGAACTGTTTTTTACTTTTTCGGCCTGTGACATCATCGTTACGAAACCCCTCGCTTCTTGCACGCCAGAAAGTATATCGTTATTTTTGCCTTATACTTCATTAAAGGCAAAAGAATGAAAAAATCATTTCCCTACATACCACCCGCAACGGATTCGCAACTCGTCTACACCGACGGCGAAGTCATGGAAGAGGCCGTTGAAGCCTTTGAAAAGCGTGACTACCTGCAATCGCTCCAACTTCTCATCGACGCTCTTGACTGTGACTTCCGTGAGCGCTACGGTAATTCCGAGGGTACATCTTTCAGCATACCCCACGGTTCAATCGTCGTAAACATTGACATCAAACCGGAGTCGCTTCATATTTCAGCTGATTTTCTGCGTCTGCCTGAAAAAGGCCGCGTAGCCATGCTTCGCCAGATAGCAGAGATGAACATCAACAATCTCATACTCGCCCGTTTTGTCAAAAGCGGCGACTATCTGAAAATGGAGTATTCATGCCCTATCACCGACACACATCCTCATAAAATCCACGCCATCATACATAATATCTGTATGATTGGCGATAAATTCGACGACGAACTGTGCAACAAGTTCAAAGCCGAACGATGCTACACCCCTAAGGTGACACCTTTCACGCCGCAACAAATCGACTCTGTCTATAATGCCCTTCAGACAGTTGGACAGCTCGCTCTCGACGCCGCTGCCGACTACTGCGCCCAGCGTCGCTACGTCTATGCGTGGACCATCGTCAACGCCGCAATTCATCAGTTTCTGTTCTTCGCCAATCCTCAGGGACAGATGACCAACGAAGTAGAAAAAGCAATAGAGTCAATGAACGATGAGCGCCCGATTGAAGAACTCGCCTCGCGCGGCACATCATTCCTCCGAAAATTAATGGCGATGCCGAAAGACGAATTGGCAAAAGATCTCTACACGGTTGAGATGATGGTGTCTGTCAAACCTCACGAATCGCTTCAGAGCGTTCAGGAGGAGTTCGAGAGTCTCCACGACGGAGCCACGGAAGCTATGCAGAGAAAAGACTACGACCAAGTAGTCGTTCGCATATTTCTGGCTTTTTATCAGATGCTTACCGAGAGTTCTATTCCTTTGCTGCTTGAATACGTAATCATTACGGCACTGCGCAAGAGCGCAAATCTGCCGCTTAAGGATGCCGCAGCGATTCTTCTCGAAGCCCTCGACAAGATTATGGAAGGCGACATTGAGCCGGATGATGACGATGACGACACAGAGGATGACTCTGATGACGATGACGATATAGAAGAAGACGATGACGACGATGCCGCACTATCGGAAGCCCATGCAAACGTAATGGCCGCACATCAGAAATTGTCAGAAGCTATGAGTGGCGAAGAAATCTTAGCGATTCAGCGCCAGATGGACGAGGCCCTCAAAGCCGGCAATGTAACTGAATATATGCGTCTCGCAACCGAGCTCCAGATGAAGATGTTGAACTCCCTCGGTTCCTGAGCAACAATTATCAATCATCTTCAAGTCCATTACTAACCATACACCCATTAAGTCCAATGAACTCTGAAATTAACAGGCTCATATATAAAGTGACCCACTCCGACGGGTCAGGCAGTTGCTTCTATATCAAGCAGCATGACATTTTCGTCACCAACTACCATGTCGTAGCAGGCTACCGCAACGTAGCCATACATGATAATGACCGCAATCCCTACGAAGCCCGCGTCGTAGCGGTCAATCCCGAGCTTGATTTGGCGCTTCTGTCGGTCGATGCCGATTTTAGCCATCTTCCCGATTTCGCCTTAACGGAAGAAGACCCGCAGATTGGTGCGAAGGTCCATGTGGCCGGATATCCCTTCGGAATGCCGTTCACCATCACTGAAGGTTCGCTCTCATCGCCCCGCCAACTGATGGATGGCAAGTACTACATACAGGTCGACGCTCCGGTAAATCCGGGCAACTCAGGTGGCCCGATTATAAATGACAAGGGCGAGGTGATTGGCGTCACCGTCAGCAAATTTTCTTCAGCCGACAATATAGGCTTCGGTGTGCGTATCGAGGCCCTGAAGCAGTTGCTCAGTGCGATTGAGGATCTCGACCGCAGCGAGTTTCACGTACAGTGTGCAAGCTGCGACGAACTGATATCAGGCGACGAAGAATACTGCCCCTCTTGCGGTGCGAAGATTGACGAAACCGTATTGGCCACCCACGAAATGTCGGCCTTGGGAGAGTTCTGCGAGACAGCCATCGAACGCATGGGCATAAATCCTGTTCTGGCACGCAACGGACACGATTCATGGGTGTTTCATCGCGGCAGTTCGGAAATCCGTCTGTTTGTCTACGACCGCCACTATCTATTTGCCATATCGCCCATTAATCTTCTTCCGAAGAAAAATGTGGAGAAAGTCCTGGACTTTATGCTCGACACCGACTTTTATCCCTACAAAATGGGCATTGACGGACGCCAGATTTACCTCTGTTACCGTATTCATCTTGCCGACCTTACCGAGCACTCGCGTGAGCGCATTCTCAATAACATTGTTGGACTTGCTGAGAAAGCCGACGAGCTCGACAACAAACTCGTGGATGAATATGGCTGCGAGTTCTCACTGTACTCAAAAGCCTGAAACAGCGTGGGCGGCTTGAGGCGCTTCCTTCGGGCATCTCGCCCTCGATCCTCAGCCGCCTCGGCAGCAGTTTTTTTGACCCAGGTCAAAATTTCCGGCACTGATTATACATAACTTTGCGGGGAAAACCAATCTTAACCATTTTCCCATGCAATCTACCGCATCGCCCGCAAATCAGGGCATGACTTATCCTCTTTCAACCGTTCCGGGAGCCCTCGGAAGCTCCCGGCCGCGCTACCATCTGCTCGACGGTCTCCGTGGCGTGGCCGCAATGTTTGTAATCTGGTATCACTTTTTCGAGGGCTTCGCCACAAGCCCCGTCGACCAGATGCTCAACCATGGCTATCTCGCCGTTGACTTCTTCTTCATCCTTTCGGGCTTCGTCATCGGATATGCCTACGACCAACGATGGAAAAAGGGCATGACCTTCGGCAACTTCTTCCTGCGCCGTGTCATCCGTCTGCACCCGATGGTGATATTCAGTGTCGTTTTCGGAGCCATTGCCTACCTGATTCAGGGCAGTGTTCGGTGGGACGGCACTCCAATGCCGCTGTCGATGCTCCTGCTCTCGCTTCTTCTTGGCCTTTTCCTGATTCCGGCCATTCCCGGAACCGGCGCCGACGTGCGCGGCAACAACGAGATGTTTCCGCTCAATGGCCCCAGTTGGTCGCTCTTCTTCGAGTATATCGGCAGCATCCTTTACGGCATCTGGCTTCACCGCCTTTCGGTCAAAGGCCTGCGAGCGGTGGTGGCGGTCTCGGCTCTGTGCGTAGCCGGTGTGTCACTTGGAAACATGTCGGGCGATTATCATCTCGGCGTTGGATGGTCGCTGAGCGACTACGGTTTCTTCGGCGGTTTCTTCCGCATGTCATTCTCGTTTGCCCTCGGCCTGCTGATGTCGCGCACCCACAGACCCATGAAAATCCGCGGAGCCTTCTGGATCTGCACCGCAATACTCGCCATAGTACTTCCGATGCCCTACATCGGAGCCACCTCGATGCCATGGCTCAACGCCTGCTACGACCTGCTGTGTCTATTCATTGTCTTTCCTGCCGTTGTCTACATCGGAGCCTCGGGTCAGACCACCGATCCGACATCGACAGGTATATGCAACTTCCTCGGCGAGCTCTCCTATCCGGTCTATATCATCCACTATCCGAT
Organism: uncultured Bacteroides sp.; assembly: GCA_964449335.1. GTDB lineage: Bacteria > Bacteroidota > Bacteroidia > Bacteroidales > Muribaculaceae > Paramuribaculum. The sequence goes on from CAYUYQ010000073.1 coordinate 5,534, forward strand.
AATGTATCTGTTCTATGCCTGGGTCTGGGCCAACAGCCTCAGCTTCGGTCAGGTGTGGCCCGTATGCACCGGTCTGTTCGTCGGCATCATCTTGCTTGCGTGGGCTGTGTTGCGCCTCTACGATGCCCCCGTGCGCCGCTGGCTCACAGGCCGCTTCCTCAGCAAAAAGAGCGCATAACGCTTTTTTAGCCCGATTTTCCGGGAAAAATCATTATATTTGTGGATATCAAAATTCAAACATAATTCTAATATCCGGATATATCCATGAAAAGAACAGTTAGACTGTGGCTCGGCCTGGCAGCGGCGACTTTCGCCCTCACTCCCGGCGCGATAGCACAGGACACTTTCGACTTCGACACGCAGCGAGGCGAAAAACAGGAGTACAACAAGGTCCCCGGTCAGAAAGTAGACCACAAGGGACTTGTGATTAACCCCACACCGCAGAGCATCGAGCGCCCCAACACCGGTGTGCTCAACATCTCGGGAGGCTTCAAGGTGAAAGACAAGCAGAAAGCTTTCTCAGCCAAAGACCTCAGCTTCCTCAATCTCACGCCCAAAGGCATCGAGATTGACATCGACTTCGGTCCCAAAGTGGCCGCTAAAGCCGAGGTTCAGGACCTCTCGGGAGCCTACGAACTCAGCATCGGCCCGAAGAAAATCACCATAAATGCCTTCGATGAGCGCGGAGCCTTCTATGCACTCCAGACTCTCCGTCAGATTCTCGAAAGCCCGGTGACCAAAGCCGAAGGCGGCCTACCCTTGATGGAAATCAACGATTTCCCCGCACTGCCCTACCGCGGCGTGGTTGAGGGATTCTACGGCAACCCGTGGAGCCATGAGGTGCGCAAGGACATCATAAACTACATGGGTCGCAACAAGATGAACAACTACATCTTCGGTCCCAAAGACGACCCCTATCACTCGTCGCCCTACTGGCGCCTGCCTTATCCGCCCGAAGAAGCAGCCAACATAGCCGACCTCGTCAAGACCGCCAACGAAAACCGTCTTGATTTCTACTGGGCTATCCATCCCGGAAAAGACATCCGCTGGAACAAGGAAGACTACGACAGCCTGGTAAGCAAATTCAACATGATGTATGACCTCGGCGTGCGCTCGTTTGCCCTCTTCTTCGACGACATCTCGGGCATCGGCACCGACTCACACATGCAGACCAAGCTGCTCAACGACCTCACCCGCGACTTTGTCGACGCAAAAGGCGACGTCAACAATCTTTTCATCTGCCCCACCGACTACTCGCAGCTCTGGGCCAATCCCGGCGAAAACGGTCAGCTGGCTATCTACGGCCGTGAGCTAAACCCCAAAGCCGAGGTGTTCTGGACCGGAGCAGTGGTTTGCAGCGACCTCACGCCCGAAACGCTCGACTTCGTCGACACACGCATTCAGCGTCCGGCCCTCTACTGGTGGAACTATCCCGTCACCGACTACTGCCGCAACTATCTCCTTCAGGGCCCCGTCTACGGTCTCGACAACAACCTGACCCGCGAGCAGGTTGCCGGCATAGAAAGCAACCCCATGGAGCATGGTGAGGCATCAATGCTGGCCCTCTACGGTGTGGCCGACTGGGCTTGGAATCCTACCGACTACAATGCCATCGACAACTGGGAGCGCGGTCTGGTCGACCGTCTGCCCGACGCTGCTGAAGCCTATCGCGCATTCGCCATCAACTCGGCCGATACCGAGACCGGCTACCGCCGCGACGAATCGTGGGAAACCGTTACCTTCCCCTACAATAAGTACACCCCCGCTCAATACGATGCTCTGAAAAAAGACCTTACCGAGGCTGCCGCAGCCGAGGCAACCATTCTCGCCAGCTCGTCGAATCCGGCACTCGTAGGCGAAATAAAACCCTGGCTCGCTCAGCTCACCAAAGTGGCTAACCGCGGACTCGGTGCGCTCGACCTCATCAAAGTGTTTGAGAGCGGCGACAACGCCAAATTCTGGAAAGCATATCAGGCTAACCTCATGACCGAGCAGGACCGCAAGGATTTCGAGGCCCACAAAGTAGGCACGATGAAACTGCAGCCCTTCTACGAGAAAACGATGGACGACATGGTGCTTGCATTCTTCAACCGCGTGACCGGCGCCGTGCCCAACGTTCCCCGCGCCGTAGGCAGCTATCCCAACCTCCGCACCACACTGTCGAAACTCATGCTCGACAACGACACCACCACCTACTGGACTTCATCGGCAAGCCAGAACGCCGGCGACTGGGTCGGTATCGACCTCGGCAAAGTGGTGCCCGTCGATGAAGTCCTGATTCATCAGGGACGCAACTCGGTCGACGACGTTGACTACTTCGACAACGTGGCTCTCGAAGCCTCTGTCGACGGTCGCGAATGGACCGCTCTGACCGACGCTTTGCCCAAAACCTACATCATCGAGTGGAAAGGCGCTCCCGTCAATGCACGCTACGTGCGTCTAGCCCGCCGCGACTCCAAGAAGACCAACTGGACCAGCGTCCGCTCGTTCCGCGTCAACCCCGTCACTGCCGACCGCGTAGGCCTCAACGTTGAGGCTGCCGACGCTCACGCATCGCTCCATGCGTTCGACGGCAACCCCATGACAAGCTACAAATCGACCGGCAACATATCGTTCGACAAGGCCAAAGATGCAAAACAGGCAATCCTGATGCTCGGCAGCGTCGACAAACCGGTGCAGCTTGTCGAGTATGACCAGGCAGGCAAAGAAACGGCGCGCACGTCGATTGCCAACCCCTACACTACCGTCGATCTCAACCGCAAGACCGTGCGCATGACCCTCACCGGCACGCCCGAAATCTATGAAGTCGTGCAGAAATAATCACTCGGCATAAGGCTGCCGCCACCGGCGGCGCCTCGTCCACACCGGGCGGTGCATCACAGCGTTGATGCGCCGCCCCTTTTTTAGCTAAGTCAGCTACAATAGCTGCCTTAGCTAAAAAAACTTCCATAGCCTAATCAGCTTCATTTTTATGAAAAAAAGTTAATTAAGCCCGATTTTATGATATATATCATATTCAATGAGGTTAATCTTCTGTAATTTTGCACCGAAATTGCGGAGTATAGGGTAAAACAAGCACCTTCCGCCATCTTTCGACCGATTCAAGAACGAACGTAACAAGACAGAAATAAGATAAAACCAAACATCCGAGAAATTATGAATGTAAAAGTGTTTCACCGCGTTTCAGCTCTCGTAGCCGGAATGGCAGTAACTCTGGCATTTACCTCGTGCGGTGGCAAACAGCAACAGATGCAGGCTCCCGCGCCCGAAATCGCCACACTCACGTTGTCACCCACCGATGCCACCGGCGAATCGGTCTATCCCGCTTCAATCAAAGGCAAGACCGACATCGACATCCGTCCTCAGGTCACAGGATTCATCACAAAAGTACACGTTGACGAAGGTCAGCGCGTGAAAAAAGGTCAGACCCTCTTCACTCTCGATCAAGTGCAATATCAGGCTGCCGTCGACAACGCCATTGCAGCTGTCAACTCAGCCAAGACCCGCGTGAAAACCGCACAGATGACCGCTGACACCAAGCGCCGTCTTCTTGAAAAGAATATCATTTCCGACTATGAGTATCAGCTGGCCGACAACGATCTCCAGACGGCCAACGCCGCTCTCGCCCAGGCCAACGCCGCTCTCACCACCGCCCGCAAGAATCTTGCCTACACCGTGGTGACCGCGCCGAGCGACGGCGTGGTCGGCACCATACCCAACCGCGAAGGCTCACTCGCCTCGCCCTCGTCGGCTCAAGCACTCACCACCATTTCCGACAATTCCGACGTCTATGCCTACTTCTCGCTGACCGAGAAAGACCTTCTGGCAATGACTGCCAACGGCACCCGCTCCATTGCCCAGGCAATCGACTCGATTCCCGCCGTGCGTCTGCGTCTGGCCGACGGTTCGGAATATCCCTTTGAGGGCAAGGTTGCCACCGTGTCGGGCGTAATCGACAAAGCTACCGGCGCAGCATCGGTGCGCGCACTCTTCAAAAACCCCAGCGGCATGCTCCGCTCGGGTAGCACCGGCTCGGTTGTTATCCCTCTCGAGGAGAAAAACGCCATCCTTATTCCCCAGAAAGCCACTTTCGAGCTTCAGGACCGCCGCTTCGTCTACGTTGTCAATGACTCCAACAAGGTCGTATCGACTCCCGTGACCGTTACCGGCAACAATGACGGCAAGACCTTCGTGGTCACCTCAGGCCTCAAGCCCGGCGACCGCATCGCCATCGAGGGTGTCGGCACCCGTCTGTCGGAAGGCATGGTCATCAACCCCGTAGCTCCGCAGAGCGCCGAACAGGCCCCGCAAGCTCCGGCTGCAGAATAACGATTTCACATTTCCTATCAGCCAGAGCGCCCGGCGCCCCGACTGAAACAAGAACAACCAATCAATAATGAAATTAGATACATTTATTAATAGGCCGGTGCTTTCGACGGTGATTTCAATCTTCATCGTCCTTCTGGGTCTTATCGGACTTTTCGCACTTCCAATCACCCAGTATCCCGACATCGCACCGCCCACAATCTCGGTGACCACCACCTACACCGGCGCCAACGCCCAGGCCGTGC
>CAYUYQ010000074.1:0-9894 GCA_964449335.1 uncultured Bacteroides sp.
TATTGCTTTGATAATCGGGGGATTATCACTAACTTTGCATTGAGTCACTGTTGTCGGTTTGGCAAATGCGGCTTGTAATGTGTTAAGTTGCAGAAGGTTAACAACTTACAAACATGGAAAATGTACGAACCTTGTACGGATTTGATTTGTACTCTTTTGTAAGTCAGTAAATTAACCGCTTCTGCATCGGACAGTGAAGCAAATGTAGAGCAAGGAAACAAAGAGAAACAAAGAGATAACAAATAGAAATAACAACCATGATTTCAAATAAATATGGAATGAATTAATTTTAGCGATTTCTCTATATTTCCTTTTTATTTTCCATTTATTTGTTGTTATTTTGTTACTCTGAAAAAATTAAGCATTATAAAAGTAACAAGAGTAACAAAAGATAACGTGAACATGGAAAAATCAAAAGACCCAATCATGTAAATTCTCGAAAAAGCGTACGAAATGCACTTAAAGAACAAATGAAAATAGCAAAGTTGTTGAGAAATAACTCTTGAAATAATATAGAATCTCTACGCCGAACATTATCGTAAATTTTAATGATATAGGATATTAGTCTAAATATTGTAGATATCACTACCGAGCTTATTCACAATTCGAAATCTCTGTATAAGATTCCTTGATTATTGGATGTGATTGTTGATGAAATGTAGAGAGGATTCAGTTGTATAATCAATATGCTCTACAATAATTGAGGATTAATGGTTGACATATGAGATAAATTTTATAAATTTGTAATTGGATGATTGGCACTATCTGAGGATGGTGCTGATTTCCGAGGCATAGTAAGGCGTTTCTAACGCTTTGTCCTTGATATATAGGAATCTGATAGGTTCAACATGAAGTCAAGTTCGAGGCAACCAATGCGCCCACATAAGTATGAATCCAATATCACAATAGACATACCATATTGGTGCGACTTTACGGTATGTTTATATCATACGGCGTGGGTATCTGACTTTGCTTGTTCAACTTCTATGGACAATGTCAGAGACTCTATATGTAGGACGAGTAACGGAAGACTCTCACGCCTTTCTGTTTATCTAAATACCACACCAGAGAGGCACGTGGTGAGAAATGTATGGTAACTACCACCCGAGAGGTTTTTACTATAACTAATTTGCCAGAGTGCAAATTGAATTTTTGCAACTATCATAAGCCGTTTGCTAATGATAGGAGTGCTAACAATTTGCGCACTGATATCCCGTTTATTCCCGATTCTCAATCTTCAAACCATTATTAGAAAATAATGAAATACGCTCTTGTCACCGGAGGTTCCAGAGGAATTGGTAAGGCTATATCTATTCGCCTTGCAAACAAAGGAATACCCGTACTGATAAATTATCATTCAAATGAAGTTGCTGCCAGGGCTGTTCTTGAAGAAATACAGTCAACCGGAGGAGTTGCTTCGATGATGCAATTTGATGTGGCTTCAGAGACAGATGTCTCTGCCGCAATAGACAAATGGGAGGAGGAACATCCTGATGATTATATCGCTTATCTCGTTAATAACGCGGGAATACGTAAGGATAATCTTATGTTCATGATGCCGGAGAAAGATTGGCATGACGTTATTGATGTAACACTCAATGGTTTCTACTATGTCACCCGTAAATTGCTTCCCAAAATGATGATGCGCCGACATGGTGGAAGGATTATTAATATGGCATCGTTATCCGGCTTGAAAGGAATGCCCGGACAGACAAATTATAGTGCGGCAAAAGGTGCGTTAATCGGAGCGACCAAAGCTCTGGCTCAGGAAACGGCAAGTAGAAATGTGACGGTTAATGCTATCGCGCCCGGATTTATTGAATCCGATATGACAAAAGATCTTCCTCAGGACGAACTGAAAAAATTAGTGCCGATGAATCGTTTCGGTCGTCCGGAAGAGGTGGCAGCTTTGGTCGGTTTCCTTTGTTCTGAAGAAGCCGACTATATCACAGGTGAAGTCATCAACATTAATGGAGGGTTATACAGCTGATAGCTTTAAGTATTTTCACGATGAAAAGAAGAGTTGTTATTACAGGTATTGGCATTTGGTCTTGTATCGGGAAGAATAAAGAAGAAGTTAAGGATTCCCTATATAAAGGCAAGTCCGGCATAGGCTTGGAACAAGCAAGATTAGACTATGGCTACCAGTCGGCGTTGACCGGCATGGTAGAACGTCCGAAGCTAAAGGGCATTTTAGACCGACGTCAGCGCGTCGGAATGTCGGAAGAGTCAGAGTATGCCTTTATGGCAGCAAAAGAAGCTTTTGACGAGGCCGGTGTTTCAGATAACTATCTACGAGAAAACGAAGTCGGAATCATTTTCGGCAACGATTCTTCCGCTAAGGCAGTCATTGAAGCTCATGAAATCATGAAAGAGAAGAAAGATTCTGCTCTGCTTGGCTCCGGATCTATTTTCCAATCTATGAACTCCACCGTAAATATGAACCTTAGTACTATCTTTCATCTAAAAGGCATCAATATGACTATTAGTGCGGCTTGTGCAAGCGGATCGCACTCAGTAGGTCTCGGATATATGATGATAAAACAGGGTCTTCAAGATATGATATTGGTGGGTGGTGCTCAGGAGACAAACTATTATTCCATGTCATCATTTGATGCTCTCGGGACGTTCTCTTCCCGAATGAATGAACCTGAGAAAGCTTCTCGTCCATTCGATAAAGATAGGGATGGTTTGATTCCAAGTGGAGGAGCAGCAGCTTTAGTCCTGGAAGATTACGACCATGCTATAGCAAGAGGCGCAAACATACTTGCAGAAGTTATAGGATATGGGTTCTCATCAAATGGAGGAGGAATTTCGCAGCCAAGCGATGAGGGCTCTGAGCGAGCTATGAAAAGAGCACTCGCTGATGCAGGAATCTCGGTTGATGATGTAGATTATGTCAATGCCCATGCTACTTCAACGCCTCAAGGTGATGACTACGAAGCAATGGCATTAGACCGTCTATTTGGCGGAAAGAAGGCATTCATAAGCTCCACTAAATCCATGACAGGCCATGAGTGTTGGATGGCAGGAGCAAGTGAAGCTGTTTATTGTGTCCTGATGATGCAGAATAGTTTTGTAGCTCCGAACATCAATTTGGATGAGCCGAGTGAATATGCGGCAAATCTTAATATTGCAAAGGAGACAATAGACATGCCCATTGAGATTGCATTGTCCAATTCATTCGGGTTTGGAGGAACAAACAGTGCTTTGGTTATAAAAAAGATTTGATGATGAGAAAAATAATTACAACGTTTCTAATGCTTTTGGGAGTAGTTTGCGTTTATTCCCAAAATGAAGTCTATGCAGACTCCATTTTGGGAGATGCTCCATCAAAAGAGGAAACTAAATCTTCAATGGATAAAGACTTAATAGCGAGAGCTAAGGCTAATCATGTTATTTATGTTGAAGTTCCTAAGAAATTAAACATAAAAGACAAAATATTTCTTGTAAATCGGACAGGAACAACGATATTACAGGCGGTAGTTGTGCTGATGTCTGGTGATTCCTATACTACTATTGGGACCGCTTCTTTAGTAAGTCCGGGGAGCCGCTTTGAAATGGCGTCTTATAGTGGCAATTGGCTGAAAAAGTTAAAGGGGCAAACGCTGGGTATCAAGATAAAAGGCGTTAAAAAGGTTATTGGGAATACTTCGACAACAGGAGTAGCTGGGGGCAGTTTCGCTACCGGTGGTTTTGGAGTTGGTGTTCATCATCGAGAAATTAAAGCCGAAGAGCTTAATAATATCGCGCCGGAACTAATCAATTATGATTACACCGTTCGATTAGATGAAAAAGACCATGACCTCTATGTTATTGTGACCAGTGGTTCAAATGCCTTCGACTTTTGAAAACATAAAACTCAAATTGGAATGATATGAAAAGGTTATTCTTATTATTTGCTTTGTTGATGGGTGTTCTTACCTTATCGGCAGGTGATAAAGTATTAACCCTTGAAAAAGGTGAATTAGCGTCGTTAAAGACCGGAGGTAATGTAACAGTCGTTTTCAACTTCGATGGTGCAATGTATGATATGAAGGAGTCTTTGTCTGCCCACTACCCCAACTTTGCAGAATTGATTGCTAAAGTTCCCCTTAACTTCATGGAGGGGTTCAATGATAAATGCAAGGAGTCAAAGGTTGTGGATAGTGAGGATTCCAAATACACGATTACTATTAAAGTTGACAATATGGATTGTTACTTCAAAGTTGTCAGTTTCGTACCCGGTCATGCAACTAAGGTATGGGGTAATGCCTCTATCAAGGATAACACGACCGGTGAGACCATTGCTGTTGTCAAAATCACAGAATGTGCAGGTAGTCGTGATTTCACGATTGATGACAGCTTTGGGAAGTGCTTCATCAGCTTAGGGGGAAAAATGGCTAAAGTATTCAATAAGGGCAGCCTATAAGAGTTAATTCCTCTGATTACTAACCAATCATTAGACAATGATGAATCTTTCACCTGCTTTGCAGAAACAATATACGAAAGAACATTTAACCGCAAGAGAAGCTCAACGTCTTGCCGAGTTCATCGCCTGGGGACCAGCAGTGTTTCAGGCATCCCGACTGATGATTAAATTTGGAATTCTTGATATGATTCGAGACTCCGATAATGGGCTTACCCGTCTTGAAATTGTTGATAAGACAGGTCTTTCAGATTACGCGGTTAAATGCTTGTTGGAAGCTTCCCTTTGTATTGGCACGGTGTTGATCAATACGGAGAATGACAAATATACCTTATCTAAGACTGGATGGTTTCTTATCAATGACCCGGCAACCCGAGTGAATATCAACTTTAATCATGATGTGAACTACGAAGGGTGGTTTCATCTTGAAGAAGCTCTTAAGGAAGGGAAACCTTCCGGATTAAAACACTTTGGAGATTGGCCTACTGTTTACGAAGGCTTATCCAGCCTACCGGAACATGTGAGGAAGTCATGGTTTGGATTTGACCATTTTTATAGTGACTCATCATTTCCTGAGGCTCTTGAAATCGTCTTCAAGAAAAATAGGACAGGGACGCTCTACGATGTCGGAGGCAACACTGGAAAGTGGGCTCTTCAGTGCGTCTCTTACGATAAAAATGTCGAGGTGACAATCTTGGATCTTCCTCAACAAATTAAGTTGATGGAGGCAAATATCTCCGGTAAAGATGGCGCAGACCGCATCAAAGGGCTCGGAATTAATCTGCTTGACAGTTCCGCCGAGTTCCCCAAAAGCGAATCAGGGCCTGATGCGATTTGGATGAGCCAATTCCTTGACTGCTTTTCGATGCGAGAAATCGTAAGTATTCTTTCCCGGGCAAAAGAGGCGATGAAACCAGACAGCAGAATCTACATAATGGAGACATTATGGGACCGGCAACGTTTTGAACCGGCAGCATTCTGCCTTACTATGACAAGTCTATATTTTACTGCTATTGCAAACGGAAACAGCAAAATGTATAATACAGAGGATCTTGCTGACTGCATTAAGAAGGCCGGACTTGAAATAGAAGAAATATATGACGGTTTAGGTCAGGGACATAGTATCATAAAAGTTAAATTAATAGACAAATAACAATAATAATGACAAGAAAAGAAATCGAAGAAAAAGTAAAGGACTTCATGATTGAAGAACTTGAAATAGAAGAGAACGAACTTGTGGCTGATGCTCTTCTTAAAGATGATTTGGGTATTGACAGCCTTGACTACGTAGACATTGTGGTCATTGTGGACAAAATCTTTGGCTTCAAAATCAAACCGGAAGAGATGACTGAGGTCAAGACCCTCGGGCAGTTCTGCGATTACATCGAGTCTAAAGTGGGATAATGGATAAAGAGTGGGCAGGAACCACATACGGTAACGGATGGATGCACAAGTCGCTTGTGAAAATGCTCCGTTTCATTGATGTACGAATCCTATATGGATTCGTATCTATCTTTATTGTTCCTGTCTGCTTGGCAATCAATCCCAGTTGCGGCATTGCATACAGGTACTTGCGTAAGCGACACCAATTTGGAATCATCAAGTCGGCATGGCTTACGTATGCCAATCATTGTCTTTTCGGTCAAGTAGTCGTTGACCGGTTTGCAATGTACGCAGGGAAAAAGTTTGAAGTAGTGATAGATGGATATGACCATTACCTTCGTTTAGCCGATCAAACGAACGGATTCATTCAACTGAGTGCCCACATTGGCAACTATGAGCTCGCCGGATATACACTTAAAGCAGAGAAAAAGAGATTTAATGCATTAGTGTTCTTCGGAGAAAAGGAATCTGTGATGCTCAATCGCCAAAAGTTATTCTCGGCAACGAATATCAACATGATTGCCATTCGGCCTGATATGGGTCACCTCTTTGAAATCAATGCTGCGTTGGCTAACGGAGAAGTTGTCAGTATGCCTTCAGATCGTGTGTTCGGTTCTGAGAAACATCTATCGGTTGACTTTCTTGGCAGGAATGCAAAATTTCCGTATGGCCCATTCAGCATAGCCACGATGAGAGGCTTGGATGTAATCGCCGTCAATGTCCTTAAAATAGGAGCAAAGAAGTATAAAATCATAGTTACTCCTCTCTCTTACGATGCTCAGGCACCAAGAAAGGAACAGATTCAGCAACTTAGTTCGGCGTATGTCAAAGAACTGGAGCGTGTTGTAAAACTTTATCCTACACAGTGGTATAACTATTTTGAATTTTGGAAACACGATGATTGAAATGAATCCAGAAATACCATCAGACGAATTTGTAAGGCAAATAGATATACATACTTTATTGCCTCAACAGGAACCATTTGTGATGATAGGCCAAATGGAGCATTTTGACATGGTCAATGTGAGAACATCCACCGAGGTCCTTCCATCAAATATTTTTGTGGAGAGAGGAACGCTTGATGCTGCCGGAATCATTGAGAATATTGCCCAGACTTGTGCGGCACGAATAGGATACATTAATCAATATATCCTGAAGAAAGGTATTCAAATAGGGTTTATCGGAGCAATCAAGAATTTTCTGGTAAATAGTCTTCCTGAAGTAGGAGAACGAATAGAAACCACGGTTGCTATAAACGAAGAGGTCTTTGGAATGCTTTTGGCAACTGCACAAGTTGCAACTGCTGACCGGCTCATTGCAACAACAGAAATAAAAATAGCACTCAAGAATTAATGGAATTAACGGCATCAAAAGACATAGAAGTTCGTTTCAGTGAAGTGGATATGATGAAAGTTGTGTGGCATGGCGCATACCCATTATATCTTGAAGATGCTCGTGAAGCATTTGGCAAAAAATACGGACTGACCTATCAGGGCTATCTCGACAATCAGTATTATGCTCCTATCGTTGACATGCAGATACAATACAAATATCCGCTCCGATATGGAGTGATGGCTCGAATCGATATAACTTACCGTCCGACCGAGGCAGCAAAAATAGTCTTTGACTATGAAATCCGCGACAAAGTTTCTAATCTTCTGTACTGCAAGGCACGAACTATTCAAGTGTTTATGGATATGGACTATAACCTCGTTTTGTCGAATCCCGATTTTTTTGAGAACTGGAAAGCAAGATGGCAACAGTAATAGGCGATAACATACTTTCACCGTTAGGATTTACAACTGATGAGAACCTCCAGGCCGTCAGGCATGGTAAGACGGCCTTGCGTCATTTTGACTCAGCAGAAGGAATTCCTTTCCCTTTTACTGCCTCCTTATTCACGAAGGATCAAATGAACGCTTTAAGTTCAGAAGGTCTTACTGAATTTGAATCTCTGGCTTATCAATCAATTAAAGAAGCGATTAAAGATATTCCAAACATTATCTCTAATCGTACGGTACTGATTTTGAGTAGTACCAAAGGTAATGTTGCTTTGCTCAAGAATTCAGACAACAGCGATAACATCACGGATTTAGGGAAGGCAGCAAAGAAAATTTCAGAAAAATTGGGCCTTACTCGATTACCGATTGTTGTGAGTAACGCATGTATTTCCGGTGTAGCAGCTATCATTTTGGCATCAAGACTCGTTGATCTTGACAAAGTGGAGTATGCCATAGTCTGTGGAGTTGACGAGCAAAGTCCTTTTATTATTTCAGGCTTTGAATCTCTAAAAGCCTTGTCTGAAACTGAGTGTCGACCTTTCGACATTGAAAGACTTGGCCTGAATCTTGGAGAAGCTTCTGCAACAATAGTCCTTTCGAAGAATAGCAAAGAAACAGGTTGGCAGATAAGCGATGGTGTGATTCGTAACGACGGGTTTCATATTACCAGTCCATCACCAAAAGGAGAAGGTGCGTTTCAAACTCTAACTAAAATTCTAAATGGGATTCCGGTTGAAGAGCTAGCTGTTATAAATGCTCATGGAACCGCTACCATGTATAATGACCAAATGGAATCAAAAGCCATTAGTAGAGCAGGTCTTTCAGATGTTCCGGCAAATGCCTTGAAAGGCAACTTTGGACATACTATGGGTGCCGCTGGAGTATTGGAAACTATCTTGACTATGCACTCCGTAGATGAGGGTGTTGTTCTGGCAACAAGAAACTTTGAAGAATTGGGGGTGAGTGGTAAAGTAAATCTTACGGCTGCTGAGCGCACCACCGATAAGAAAAGGTTCGTAAAAATGATTTCCGGATTCGGAGGTTGCAATGCGTCGATTCTTTGCTCGCAAGAAGAAGATGATAAGGAGGAGGTACTCGCTAAGAATTACGGTTACACAATTTCGCATCAGGTAGTCTTGACACAAGACTCGCTTTCAGTTGATGGAGAAATTGTCAAAATAAGAGACACCGGCAATAAACTTCTGACTCTCCTCTACAAGGAGCGTGTCGGAGATTATCCGAAATTCTACAAAATGGATGGTCTGTCAAAATTGGGCTTTATCGCAACTGAGATTCTTTTGCAGGCTGAAAACTCCTCTGAGAATGAAAACACAACTTCTCGAAGCATTGCTTTTTTCAATAGAACGGCATCTCTTAACACTGATTTGGCGTATCTGAAAACTATAAGTGATAAGGACAATTTTTTCCCTTCACCGTCTCTATTTGTCTATACCTTGCCAAATATTGTAACGGGAGAAATAGCCTTACGCCATCATTATTTTGGTGAAACGAACTTCTTTATTTTGCCACAGAAGGATTTCAATCAGATATCCGACATTATTGAATGTATGTTCTGTGACAAACAGACCGAATCAATCATCGGTGGATGGGTAGAGTACATTAGTTCAGACAACTTTGAAGCAAACATATTCATAGCAAATAAAACCAAATAAATATGGAAGAAATAATATTAGAGTTAAAAAAACAAATCATCGATGTTCTCAACCTTGAGGATATGACTCCTGAAGAGATAGACGCAACAGCTCCTCTCTTTGGTGATGGCGGAATAGGCCTTGACTCAATCGATGCCCTTGAGATCATAGTTCTACTTGAAAAGAATTATGGTATCAGACTTGCAAATGCTTCAGAAGGTAAGGCTATATTTACGAGCATTGAAAGCATCGCGAAATACGTTCAAGAACACCGTAAAAAATAAGTTACTTATGCCACAAAGCATAGCCATAATCGGTCAGGGTATAATCTGCGCTATTGGTGCAAATTGTGAGTCCGTACTCACCTCTTTAATCAAGGGGGAAAAAGGCATATCTCAAATGAAGTATCTTGATTCGGTTCATAAAGAAATTCCGGTTGGAGAAGTCAAGATGTCCGACAAAGAGATGAAGGATATACTTGATATTCCCAACGATAGGGATGTAAGTCGGACATCCTTACTCGGGGCTATTGCTTTGTCGCAGGCACTCAAAGAAGCGGGAATATCACCTGATAAATTAGTAGGCAAGCGAGTTGCTTTCATTTCCGGGACTACAGTTGGGGGAATGGATGTCACCGAAAGGCATTATTCAAAAATGCTTTCAGAGAAAG
>CAYUYQ010000075.1:0-9818 GCA_964449335.1 uncultured Bacteroides sp.
GCAAGACTGACACTGGCTCACCTGAAGCACAGATTGCATTATTCTCAGTCCGTATTGCTCATTTGACTGAGCACCTCAAGTCAAATCACAAAGATTATACCACCGCTCGCGCTCTTAAGGCTCTCGTAGGTAAGCGTCGTCGTCTTCTCGACTATCTGATGCGTAAAGACATCAACCGCTACCGTGCTATTATTGCCAAGAAAGAGCTTGGTATCAGAAAGTAATCCGCTTGCGGTCTACTTGAAGATTACACAAAACGAGACGACTCACTTACTGCGGGTCGCCTCGTTTTTATAATATCGTCGTCTCCCTACATGTCAACTTTTTTAGTCTATTTGAAGTTTGATATTTGAAAACTCCCGCGTTATCGCTAATTTTGTACTGATAAGTAACCCCGCAAATGGACTCCAACCCTAATATACCCGACACTGCTCCCACCCCGGAAAAAACAGGATTTATCCAGCGTATACAGTCTAAAGTGATTAACTGGTGGGAATACTGCTCGGAGGGCGTGTGGCGCGACACTCGGACAAACTGGAAAGTATCAGTCGTAAAGACGCTCAACATCGTCGTGAGTTCTTTTCTTGACCGAAACATACAGTCGGCAGCGTGTGCCCTCACCTATCAAACACTGCTTGCTATCGTCCCGGCTCTTGCCATTCTCTTTGCCATAGGGCGTGGTTTCGGCTTTCAGACTCTCCTTAAGGACCAGCTGCTTCACTCGTTTCCCGCACAAGCCTACGCACTCAACACCGCCTTCAATTTTGTCGACAGCTGTCTGGCTCAGGCTTCCGAGGGCGTATTCGTCGGTATCGGTCTGGTTTTTCTATTATGGACCTTGATTTCGCTGCTAAGTAGCGTAGAAGATTCCTTTAACCGAATCTGGAATGTCAAGCACAGTCGGTCGCTCTGGCATAAAGCTACCGACTACCTTGCCACTATGATTGTACTGCCCGTGCTTATGATTTGCGGCAGCGGTATAACTATCGTCATGTCGACCACACTCAAAGCCGTAATCCCGGACGTGATACAAGGCCCGTTTGAAGATTTGCTGATGGACTCTATAAGCCTCGTTCTCAGCTGGCTCTTCTTTGCCGGGACCTACATTTTGATACCTAACACAAAGGTAAAAATCGTAAATGCTCTGCTTGCCGGTATCTGCGTAGGAACAGCCTATCAGATCATCCAATGGCTTTTCCTTACCGGCCAGCTATATGTATCGAAGTATAATGCTATATACGGAAGCTTCTCTTTTCTACCACTGCTATTTCTATGGATTCAGCTTACGTGGCTTATTACTCTTGTGGGCGCGCTGTTGTGTTACGCTTCACAGAATATCGGCTCATTTAATTTCGGTATAGATATTTCACGTATATCCCTCTCATATCGTCGACAGGTCACAATCGCTATAATGGCTGTTATTGCCAAGCGATTCAGCAAAAATCTACCGCCACTGACGCCCAGAATGATTGCAGCTGAATATAAACTGCCCCAACGGCTGGTAGTCGAAACGGTTGAACGGCTGAAAAGTGTAGGACTCATCAACTTTGTCGAGCAGGATCGCAATCAGGAGCTTGAACTTCCCGTGCAGCCTGCTGTGGAAGTTTCGACGCTTACGATTGCCCATATCATTTATCGGCTTCAACACACCGGTTGCAATGATTTCCTTCCTGATTTCTCCAAAGATTTTCCTGAAGCCATAAAAGTCAGCAATGAAATAACCGACTCAATGGCTACTACACTTCATAATAAAATTATTATTGATATCGACGTACCGGTTTCCGGCAATCCTCAGGAATAACATATTACCGAAATATAACCAATCAAAAAAATTCAAACACAATGAAAACTCAGATTTCAACCTCGAATGCTCCTGCAGCAATCGGTCCCTACAGCCAGGCTATCAGCGTAGGCAACCTCCTGTTTATCTCCGGTCAGATTCCCGTAAATCCCGCCGACGGCACAATCCCCGAAGGAATCAAGGCTCAGACTGCTCAGTCAATCGCTAACATCAAGGCCATCCTTGCCGAGGCCGGTCTGACGATTGACAACGTAGTTAAAACCACCGTTTTCCTCTCGGATATGAATAATTTCGTTCCTATGAACGAAGTATATGCCGAGAATTTCACAGCACCCTTCCCTGCCCGCTCGGCCGTAGCCGTAAAGGAACTTCCCAAACAGGTTCTCGTTGAGATTGAGACTATCGCAACGAAGTAATCTCCCTAAGATAAGTCAGGAAGTCAGCAACAACGTAGCTGCTACCACCGACGTATACCGAATCGCCCTTGCCCGCGTCGGCAAGGGCTTTTTTATACGCGCTGTCTACGGATGTAAACACTTCGCCGTCGAGTCCGACCTCGCTTGCAATTTCACGAACAGTTTCAGCCGGCAAAGCTCTGTGGTTCGACGGCTGAGTGAAATAGAGCCGGCAGTCGGTGACATCGGTTGCAATCATTTTCAGGATGCCCCTGACATCTTTATCATCTACAAAGCCGATGACGATGTGTTTTTTTCCGGGCAGCCCGTCAATTTGCGGAGCAAGATACCTCCATCCTCCCGCATTATGCCCTGTATCGCATATCACCACAGGATTATTTCCTATTTTCATCCATCGCCCCATTAGACCGGTCAGTTCGCAGACTTGTTCAAATCCGGTTTTCACCGCGTCGGAAGTTATATCGTAACCAAGCTTACGAAGCACACCGACAGCCGTGAGAATTGTAGCTGCATTGCTCAACTGATAATCTCCGCGCAACTCGCTGACAATCTCTCCATATTTTTCTGTAACGTAGTGCGGCTTCCCATCAACAATTCTGTAGGATTTCACCGGCTGCTCCTCTTCAGTAAAAATAATTGGAGCAGAAAGCTCTGACGCTTTTGACTCGAACACAGGGCGCACCTCATCATCGCTTTCACCTATCACCACCGGTGTATACGGTTTAATTATCCCGGCTTTCTCGGCCGCGATAAGAGCTCTGGTATCGCCCAACAGACCGGTATGGTCAAGCGAAATGTTTGTTATGACGCTAAGTATCGGACTGATTATATTTGTGCTGTCGAGTCGACCACCAAGCCCCGTTTCTATCACGGCTATATCAACACGGCGCTTTCTGAAATGCTCGAATGCCATTGTGGTGGTGAGTTCGAAAAATGAAGGCGCGATTTCGAGACCGGCATTTTTGAACCGCTCGACGAAGTCTATGACCTCACCCTCCGGTATCATTTCGCCATCAACCTTAATTCTCTCCCTGAAATCAAGTAGATGGGGCGACGTGAAAAGACCGGTGCGATAGCCTGCCGACTGAAGGATAGCGGCCAAAGTGTGAGCTGTAGACCCTTTTCCGTTTGTTCCTGCTATATGTATGGCTGGAAAAGAGGTGTGCGGGTTCGCGAATGTTGATTCAAGAGCGCGTGCACGGTCGAGACCCGGTTTATACGCGGAAGCGCCATCACGCTCAAAAGCCGGTAACTGACTGTATAGAAATTCTATAGTTTCGGCATATCGTTTTTTCCCTGTTCCCATAGCTTAATATCTTAGAAGATGAAAAATCCTGCAATTCCGGCAGCAATTATTATCAATATCGGGTGAATCTTTGCAAAATAAACTCCGACGAACGCGAGCACACATATTATTATACTTACAATCACATCGGTCTGCTCCGACCCAAAATTTGCTTCATTCATCAGAAGCAATGCCGCCGAAGCAATCATACCGACTACAACCGGACGCAGCCCCATGAACGCACCTTTTATTATTGCGCTGTCTTTATGACGGCGTATGAAATGGCTCGCATATAGCGTGAGTATGTATGACGGCACCACCACTACGAGCGTGCACATTATAGATCCCAATATGCCGAACAGCGGTGAGTTGAGCATAGGATTGCTTACACCAGGAGCCACGTATCCGATATATGTTGCTGAGTTGATGCCAATCGGACCCGGAGTCATCTGCGATATGGCGACTATATCAGTAAACATCTGCTCCGAAATCCAGCCGCTTCCAACAATGATTCGTTCAATAAGCGACAGCATGGCATAGCCTCCGCCGAATCCAAACAGGCCGATTTTGAAATAAGCCCAAGCAAGTTTGAGGTATATCATTTCTCAACCGCCTCCTTTCCCGATTGATTGTTTTTGTCAATATGATATTTGAACACGAGAATACCGCCCACAGCGCCCAGCACGATATAAAGTATGGGGTTGGACACAAACGGTATCTTGCTCCATATCAGAAGTGCAACAGCTATCGGTATAAAAAGTGTCAGTCGATTGAGTCCGGCTGATTTTGCCGACGTTATTACGGGAGCAATAATCAACGCCACAACCGCCGGACGGATTCCACGGAATATTGCCGTCAGTACTTCGTTGCTTTTTATCGTTTCGGGAGTGAGGAAAATAGCAATTGCGAGTATCATGAGAAACGAGGGCAGAATCGTTCCGGCAGCAGCAGCCATGCTCCCTTTGACGCCTCGGAGTTTATCGCCTACAGATACGGCTATATTTACCGCCAGTATACCGGGAAGGGACTGCGCAACGGCAAGAAGATTCAGAAATTCTTCACGTTCTATCCATTTATGCTTATCGACTATCTCCTTTTCTATTATGGAAATCATCGCCCAACCTCCGCCAAAGGTGAATGCACCGATTTTGAAAAAGGTTATGAAAAGTTGTAGTAGTTTAGTATTCATTATCACTAAATTTTGTGCAAATTTAGTTAAATTCCCAGAGGCAGCAATAAAATGCTTATCTTTGCAGTCCCTTTTATGATTGAAGAAGTTTTTTAGTTTTTTTGTTACCTCAATGAACAATTTTGCAAGTTATGCATTATAATATTGAACACTCGATTAAAACCAAAAGTATGAAATTTTCAGTCTGTGTAATATCATCTGCAGCGATTCTAATGAGCATGAGCGGCTGTAGCCTTCTCCAGAAGACTCCATCATCCACTCAGGCTGCACCTACGCCGGTTGCCGATGTCGTAAAGACACAGACCATAGAGCAAACCGAGGGTACAATCCACAAAGTATTTTATGGCGAATGGATGGCCTCGCGAGTTGGAGAAATGGCTGTGACAGGTGAGAATCGTCCGTATATCGTGTTTGATGCAGATCCTACCAACCCATTTCTGGTGAAATGTTATGCCAACAATGGATGCAACACCATTAACGGAGAGTTTGCCATAACTCCCGGTGGCAACATGAAGCCGACCTCGGAATTGATTTCGACAATGATGATGTGTCCCGACGCGCCATACGAGATGGGATTTTCAACTGCGCTCAACACAGTGGCAAGCTATTCCATCGAGAAAATCGGGTCGGATTATCTGCTCTATCTAAAGAATGAAGCCGGAGAAACTACGATGATACTTCGCAAATCAGACCTTGACTTCGCCAACGGAGCATGGTCAGTTCAGAAAATAAATGATACTCACGCCCCTCAGGAAGCGGAAATGCAGTTGGTTATCGATATTCCCGAACTAAAAATTCACGGTAATGCCGGATGCAATGTGCTCAACGGAAAAATCGACATTAATCCCGACGTTCAGAACTCGCTGTCTTTTTCCGACCTTATCACTACAAGAATGAGTTGTCCCTACCTTGATGCTGAGCAATCATTGATACAGGCACTCGAATCGGCCAAAACCGTAGCTTCGACAGGAAATAAAGATATAATCTACTTCACAAATGCAGCCGGTAAAACTGTACTCGTGTTGAAACGGCTCAATCTGAAAAAATAAACGAAGCGGTAGAACTTATATGTTGGGTTCGGCCTGCGGAGGAGCCATCTCCGACGCAGTGTCGAGCCCATTTTTTAACCATGCGCCTGATATCAGACGCCATAGGAATATCAAACCGCGGAAGCAAAGCTCGATACACATTGCAATCCAGACTCCCTGCAATCCCATGACGGGAGCAAGTATGGCCGCGATTGGCAGACGCACAAGCCAGATGCTCGAAAAATTCATGATTGCCGGTATAAGCGTATCCCCTACACCGACCATCACACCGTAGGCCACAATCGATGCTGCAAACATCGGCTCAGCCCAGGCTTCAATGCGTAGCGCGTCAACGCCAAGCGTCACAATTCCATCAACCGGTGAGAACATCCGCATTACCTCCGGTGCAAAAATCCACATCACGGCACCCATCAATGTCATGACTGCCATGCCCAATCCCACGGTGATATACCCGAACTGACGTGCAAGCTCTTTTCGCTTAGCTCCGAAACTCTGCCCTACAAGCGTGGTCGCGGCATCGGCAATGCCATAGCCGGGCATATAGCATAAGGCCTCCGCCGTAACGGCAAACGAGTTGGCTGCGATAGCAAGCACGCCGAGCGGTGCAACAATGACGGTTACCATAATCTGAGCGCCGCATATCACACCATGTTCCAGAGTCATTGGTGCCGAAACTTTAAGGGCATTTTTCAGGATTTTTCCTGTGGGTATAAAATGTCGCAGCGAAGCGCTTTTCGAATCCGAACGGCTCCCGAATATAGCCAGTTCCGGCTGTCGGTAACTGGCCAGCCACATCACGGCGACTGCCGTCACCACTTCGGCGCAGACCGTTCCGAGAGCCGCGCCAAGCACTCCGAGTCCCATTCCTGGAATATGCACGGGCATTCCGCCTAAATCAAAATTGAATCCCGGAAAAATAAAAAAGAAATTGAATATAACGTCGAGCACGCACATCATTATGTTGAGTGCTCCTGCCGTTTTCATGTTGCCCGTGGCACGAAGCATAGCCGAGCCGAGATAGTTCAGGCTAAGAATAGGCAGTGCAGCCACAAATACCAGAAAATAAACCGAAGCCTTGCTGCACACGGCGTCCGTACCGCCGAGCCAGTGTGGCAGCGCACCCGAAATAATAATGCCGATAACGGCCATCAGACACCCGAACAGCAGCGATGCGGTTATACCCTGACGGAATATCTCACGAGCACGACTGAAATCCGATGCGCCAACCCTATGAGCAACCTGTACGGAAAATCCCACCGTAGCAGCGGAACACAGACCCCAGAACAGCCATAGACTCGTCGAGACGAGACCCACGGCCGCACTGTCGTCAGCTCCGAGATGGCCGACCATTGCAGCATCGATATATTGCATCAGTATGCTCGACAACTGCGCCATTATAGACGGCCATGACAGCTGCACGGTCAGTCTGAGTTTCTGTCCGAACGAAAGGGCGGCTCCGGACTGTATTTGTGCTATCAGATTCACGAATTAAGTGTTGCGATTAAGCGACGGATGCCTTCACGAAGGAGTGACCGACGAGTAGCTATGTTGATGCGCAAAAAGCCCTCGCTACCGTACATATCCGACGGATTGACCAATATCTTGGCTTTTTGCTCCAGTAGGCGGGCGGCTTGTTCCGACGACAATCCGGTTGGGCGCAAGTCAATCATCGGCAAATAAGTCGCCTCAAGTTTGCTTACTTTAAGTTCGGGCAGGCTCTCCCGGATCATATCTTTGGTCATGACGTAGTTGTCATGTAGATACTCGATTAATTCCGATAGCCATTCCTCTCCGGCGCGAGTATAGGCCGCCTTCAAGGCCGTCACGCCGAACGGGTTGACATCACACACTTCGTTATCATTTATCGCCCGGTCGACCTTTGAACGCGTAGCCTCATCCGGGCAGACGATATTGGCTATCTGAAGACCGGCTGTGTTGAAAGCCTTCGACGGCGATACACACACGATAGCAGAAGAATCTACCGTTGCAAACGGCACATACTTATAGCCTGGCATACAAAGTTCGCAATGGATTTCGTCGCTCACTACTCTGACGTTACCTTCACGACATATCTCGGCGATTTTCTCCAGCTCTCCGCGAGTCCATGCCCGTCCGGCCGGATTGTGCGGATTGCAGAGAAGCAAGAGCGTAGCCTCAGGATTCTGCACCTTTTTGCGTAAATCATCGAAATCAATCGAGTATGTAAACTCTCCATTGCCGCAATCTTGGCAGATGAGGGGATTTTCTATGACTGTACAACCATTGTTTCTGATTGATGAGAAGAAGCAGTTATAGACCGGCGTCTGTACGATTACACCTTCACCTTTCCGCGCCAACGCTTTTATAATAGCTGAAATCGCGGGAACGACACCGCTGGTATATATCACTCCTGAGCGTTCTATCGTCCAACCGTGGCGTTTTACAAACCAATCGGTCAGCCGCCGGTAGTATTCGTCGTCCACAAAGGTATAACCGAATACGCCGTGTTCTACCCTTCGGGAAAGTGCATCAATTATCACCGGAGCCGTCTTGAAGTCCATATCGGCTACCCACAGAGGGATGACATCGGGGCTTACTTCGTCCCATTTCATGCATCCGCTTCCACGACGGTCTACGGGTGCGTCAAAATCAAATTTGCCGTTCATGTCATTCAGCCGATTCAGAAATTATCTTGCAGTCACCGGGCTGACGCACATTCTTATCGATTGTCACTTCGCCAAAACCTTGAGCTTTGATGAAACCGGTGCGGGGATTGACTATGCTTGTCACCTTCGAATCTATCGTGGCATATACCTCGCTGTCTTCAAAACAGCGGTCGCAATCCTCCGCCATCACACAGTTAATCATCACTAGGTTCTTTATGTAGCAGAGAGGCTGCGTACCGGATATTCGGCAATTGACAAGTTTTAGATTCTCGGAATACCATCCTATGAATTCACCATTTATTTCCGAATCGTAGACCGTGACGTTCTCGGTGTTCCACAGTGCATCGCGCGAATTGAGCACAGCGTTGCGGATAACAGCGTTTTTCACATATTGGAAAGAGTAATTACCTTCCTGATGATAGTCCTTAATGTCGACGTTTTCACAATGCATGAAAATATAGTCGGCATTTTCAACCTCGACGTTGCGCAGTTTGATATTCCGGCAATCCCAAAGCGTCTCCTGAGCCAATGGTATCTTTACATTCTCAAGATCTACACCGTCCATCATTCTGAACATTTTGGGAGCCTCTATGAGTGTATCTTTCATCACGACGTTGCGCGAATACCATAAAGCAGCTCTTGCCGTCTCGCGGAAAAGACAATCATAAATGCGAAATCCATCTACATGCCAGAACGGATATTTTCCTTCAAACGTGCAATTACGGGCTATGATATTGCTACATTCTTTTAATGCCGACTCACCTGTACCGATTGTGATATTGATCAATTCAGTGTCATGTGTTTCAAAGAGCGGACGCTCGCCGCTGAATGATTTGTCTTTTATTATATTCATAGTTTGGTTTTAATCTGTGTGCAAATTTAATTAAAAATGGCCTTAAAAAAAGCATTTCTCCGTCTCATTCCCTTGGAAATGCCTACGAAGAAATGCCGTTATTAATTAGTTATCCTGTTTATATCAGTTTTCAGACGAATCAGGTTCCGGAGCTATCAGCTTGTAGCCCTTGCCATGGATATTGATGATTTCAATCGACGGGTCCTCACGCAGGTGCTTGCGCAGCTTGGTGATGTAGACGTCCATCGAGCGTGCGTTGAAGTAGTTATCGTCAATCCAGATTGTCTTCAGGGCGAAGTTTCGTTCCAGAATCTCGTTGACATGGGCGCAGAGAAGCGAAAGAAGTTCCGATTCCTTGGTTGTGAGTTTCGTGACTTTATCATCAACCATAAGCACCTGTTTCTGAGTATCGAATGTAAACTTTCCGATACGATACATCGTAATCTCTTTGCCTTTTTTTCCTTTCACGCGGCGCAGGATGGCCTCGATACGGAACACGAGTTCCTCCATTGAGAAAGGTTTGGTGATATAATCGTCTGCTCCGATTTTGAATCCTTCGAGAATATCTTCCTTGAGCGAT
>CAYUYQ010000076.1:0-2144 GCA_964449335.1 uncultured Bacteroides sp.
CCCCATTTTTCAGAATGATATGCTTTATCATCCCATGTAAAATTAAACCATACCTCACTGGGGTCATACCATGCAAGAATATCCCATCCCTCCTGCTCGTTAAAACAGAGCGCCTCCCATTGTTTAGCCCAGAATGTGTCGTCATGGCGGTTGAAGATGGCAGGGAGTTTCACACCGTCCTTATCCATCAAGCCCCATTTCCCATCAGGAGCCTGATAGAGAGTGAAAGGTGGATTATCATTTCCGTAAGCGTTCATATTGTTTGTTCTTGTTTAATGATGCAAAGTTAAGAGTCTCTTACAACACTGTCGCCGTTTTGCGTGTCGGAAAAAACAGACAGAGATTATTTAATTGTAACTTTTTCGCACACTTCAATAATGGGAATAAATGATATTAAAAGCTTGATATTATTTGGATATTTTTTGTGAGTTAATTTGTATCATAAGACGCTGAAGATAGTCTGTTATTTCAAGAATTGTAGATTTTGCAATATTTAGGGCTTGGCGATAAACATCTTCTGAAATAATAAGGCCGTCTGACTCAATTTGACTGATGTCATAATCATCATCCTTTTCAACAACTTCAAGGTCTGTGTCCAAATTCAAATCATAAGTATCGTAATAAAACTGCTCAATCCATAATTTTTCCCGATTACTGCTAATGTTTTGTATATGGAGAAAATAACCGCAGTCATAGATATAATCACCTGCGACTATTGGCCTTAGGATAGGCTGACCACACTTCTGGCATAGAGCGCACATTTCTTCGCCGGCTTTATGAAACAATCCTATAGCATGGTGATAATCCTTTTCATCAATTTTCACAAAGGTGTCATCGTATGAAGCAAGGGCTCCATCTCCGTCAGAGATACTGTCAGCTCCTACCTGAAAACAGTATGAGTCTCCTCGGTTGGGGTGGTCATCATGATGTTCTACAATCACATATTCCTCCCAAACCGGGTCATATCCTAAAAGGCGCTCAACATTATTAAAATTGTTTTCCATTAAATAGATTTATCATTCGGTGAATTTTCAGGAGCGGGAAAGTTCAATACTTTTACTGTTTTGTGTGGTGATACTTTGCACCTTGAGAATTGCCTCAGCCCAAAAGTCGTTCAAGCGTATTACATCGGGGATAGAAAAATGCTTGTGATGACACAAATCATGGAGTGCATAACCGATTACGATACCATCAAATTTCTCGCCATTAAACGGCGGATTATTCCATGACTTGCCGTCATCCAAAGTTTCAGGTGTTCCGGGCGATACAGACGCTGCAATGCTGCCGAAAGGATCCTTCCTTTGATAAAATGATGATAACACACTGCACATCAACGCAAAATCAGAGCCATAATAATCGTCCTCCTCAAGTTTAAGCACAGATTCATCTCCATTATAATAGAATGTCCAATGACCTTCAATCTCTGAGTCATCGTCAAAATCGGGGTCTGCAATGTAGCTGCGTTTAAGCGCGGTTGTCCGGCGGTGAAGCTCGTTGCGAAGTTTAAGAAGATGGTTATTTACCTGCCGCAGATGGTTAAGTTCGTTATCGGATCCAAGAAACATCTTATCAAGCAGAATACAACGCTTGAGCAATAAATCCTCTAACTTTTTCATCTCGGTCCTGCCAAGGCCATCAATGGATGGGCACATTGGGTCATCACCAACAATTGACTTAATAGCAGACTCTATGCTTATGACGATTTCTTTTAACTGTCCGTCATTCAGTTTGTTTAAATTAAGATGGCTGAACGGGGCAACATGCCGGTTCGATGATAAAATTTTGTCGCGTTTAACTTCATAGTTTTTCAGCCACTCAATGTAATGTTTAAACCCTCGGCAAAATGCTATTCTGAATCTGACATCCGAATAGTCTTCGATAAACTCCCTTGCTGCATCAACAGCCTCTTTTGAATCGAGATTACAGATGTCATATTCCCAATAATGCTCTTTTCGCTCGTTGAACACTTCTGATAGATATGGCATCAGGCCCGTGAATGATTTTTTCTTAGCTATCTTGGCTAATTCATGTTCTGACTCGCTAAGTAATTTCTGCCAATACCAGCTTGCGCCCTCGACCAATGTACGGTAAGTCATGCTGATGCCACATTGCTCCATATACGCTTCAGTAAGCATAGTCAATGC
>CAYUYQ010000076.1:2244-3345 GCA_964449335.1 uncultured Bacteroides sp.
ATCCTGCGGTCATTCTCACTAATGACGGCATTATCAACAATATAACTGAGCCGATGACAGTGAGATACCGAGTCATAGATTATATCGATCTCATTTTTACCAAGTTGGCCTAAAGTATCTTTCCCGAAGTAGACAGCATTATATCGATCCATACAATCCTCTTCATCGGCACACTCAAGGCAGTAGTCAAAGTAACGGCGGATTTCATCGGGTATGTGGCGACGGGGCTTCATAAGGGAGATAGTATTGGCGTGGTCATGATGCATATATCCTGGACCTACCAGCAAATAGTAATTAGCTTCATCGGACGCATCGAAATAATACTCTTTGCGGTGGCGCTGATAGTTTTCCCAATACCATTCGAGAGGATAAGGCGTGGAGGCTACTATTGCCAAATTAACCTTGTCACGCCAGACCACTTCGACAATATCACCCCGTTTGAACCGTATCTGTCCAGCGGGACGCCCGAAGAATATGCTCTCCGGGTTGCCGTCAGGCTTCCAACTGGTGATGGTTCGGTCGATCATGATACCGTTATGGTCATAAAGCCACTGTGCTCCATGATCGTTTGAAAGACGTCCAACGGGGCGTTGTGTGATGACAAAACGATATACCGAGGGCTTTAGAAGTTTTTCACGCATATATCGTTCGGCGTCATCAAGCGAGCTGAAGAAATAACGAGAAGTGCAACCAAGTTCAAACAGTGGATACAAATCGGCTTCCTCATCATCAAATTCAGCCTCTTCCAGTTCATAAATCCAGCTGCCAGAGAGATTTGGCTCGCGCATGGCAAAAGCCTTGAACTGCTCGAATGTCAGGTTGGATGGAATAGCAGTGTGTATCATGTCATTTTCTGATAAAGCAACAGGTTATGTCATAGTTATTGATGTCAATACGCTCGGGCTGAGAACGAGCGTTGAAGTCGTCAAGGCGTAAGGTTATTTCATCCGGAAGAGTCGAAGCATCGAGATGTCCCTCGGCAATCAGATGATTTAGCATCACGAAACCGAAACTATAATCTTCCTCAATACCTTTGATACTCCATGCAATAGCACTCTTGTAATCAGGGGTGCCGAGATTATCGGAACTGCCGGTAAAGTC
>CAYUYQ010000076.1:3445-9760 GCA_964449335.1 uncultured Bacteroides sp.
AAATAGTATTCTTCATCAGAAGATTCTCTAAGATGACGGTTGCGCTTGGCTTCATACATTACCAATCTCATAAAAAGATTGCCTTTAGGGATATATACGCCCAGATTGATCAAACGCCGCAGACGGGGAGTTGCCTTATGACAATAATCCTTCTCGCAGGCAGAGATATAAAGTTGGGCTGCGCGTTGATAGTCGGGTGGAAACGATATGGGCCAGACGTCTCTGCTCAATATATCGCCAAGTACAATCATCGATAGCCCATCGCCGCGTCTCACACCCCTTTCCGCCATTTCTTTAGCTGACCGGATTAACCCCTTTTTCATGTATAGAATAGCCATCTGTCCGTAGGCGGGCAGATAGTCCAAGGCAATAGCTTCATTAAGAAGCCTGAGTGCCTCATCATAATTTTGAGGAATACCCGGACGCAATCCATGTCGCCGGGACTCGGCTTTCCTACATAAAGACTGCCCTTTTATCTCTCGTTCATTAACCGACTTGCGAATCTCCTTTATATGGTTGCGATATGCCGTGACAAGGCGGCTGCCTGACTCCTCATATTTAATGCAATGGAGTTCGCACAGACGCTTCAACGAGTCGAAAGTCAGCAATCCCTTTTCATGACGTTCCACTAAAAAATCGTCAAGATGCTCCTTATTCGCCCCCACGGCCTTCTCAAAAGAGGGAATGTCGAGAATTGACAGGCTCCGGCCCCGGATCTCTTTCCGATATTCGGGATGAACCAGATGCTCACTAAATGTCAGTTCGCTATCACTTATCTTGACAATCATCTCTACTTCCCATACCTTGTAAAGATGACCTATGGTAAAAAAATGTTGCATAATTAATACCAACAGCAGTTTAGATTATTTTCCAATTGCGACCCGTGACAATCGACAACGGTTTGATAAGCCACGCCAGCAGCAAACCGCCCCCGACGAGCGAGACACGTACCCACGGGGATATGTCGCATACAAATCCCGCCACAACCATAAGAACCGGCAGCAGCACTGAAATCGAGATTACGATAAAAAGAAGAATGACACGAAGATAAATCATGGCATCAATATGACTCTTTATAATTGATATTCAATTCCTTCATTAAACTAACTGCCTTCTCAATGTCACCATCTTCACTGACCAGGCCGGCCACTTTATCAAAGAGGCTACCGAGAATATCCCCGGTATCAGACACATCAATTTTGAAGTACTTCACGAGTTTTGCAATACCCTCATATCCGTCGGCCATCGTCAGACGGTATGCTTCATCATCATAGGACATGGATTCCACAAAAACCAGCGAGTCGGCACTTACATAAAGTGACATACGTCCGTCAACGCTTAACCGTTCATACGGGAAGTCGATTTCATATGTCTCGGTAACATAGTCTTCCACATGGGCTTTATTATCCAGCGCTTTGAGAGTTTCTATTATTTCTTTGATATTCATTTTCTTGATGATAATGGTTGTGTGCGTTTGTTATATTCAAAATCTACAATGTAGCCGTTGCGGACGTCAAGCCACATACTCAGGCGCGGTCTGTCATTGACCCCATTGCCAAACAGATGTTTCCTGGCAGTCTCCGAAAGCGTATCGCTGTTGGTGTAGAACACCTTGATGCGCGAAAGTCCCGTTGAGTCAACTTCATTGATTTCCTCCACCTGAATGATGTCATAGGCGATGATCTGATTGTAAAGATCCATCGATATGTCATCACCCTTTGACAGATGCTCTATCAGCCGGTCGATTGTGCCCATGCGTCGATAGGCGTGATAAAACTCACGGGTAAGCCGCGGTAGGAGTGCCGGGGCATATACGAAGTGAGCCTCATCTTTCCACGCCTCAAAGAGTTCTTCGGCAATATCATCGTAGATAAGGCCTCCGCTCCGTCCGAGACGCATTTTATTGCTGCCGTTGAGAATCGGAACGTAGAGTATGGTGTGCCGTCCGGCATGTTGTGCGCTCCGTATCGCAATCCTCATGGCTGTGGCATAATTGTCGTCTTGCAGATAATAACTGTCCAGTTTGTGCACTCCGGCATCACATCGGCTTCTGACTATGTCCAGTTTGGGTTCACCAAGTGAGTGGAATTCACATACGTGCCCCTCATCTTTCTCTCCCCAAAGGCTGAGAGCCAGACGCTCGACTCGCGTCGGAAGTGTGGGACGCTGATCCCCGGGCAAATGAGGCGTAAAGAAAATGACTAATGGTTTCTCCCTGTCAGAAAGCAGAAATTCTTCCACTATCTCGGCAAGCATATAGTTGTTAGGGAACGAATGAAGCTCGCCTTCGGGCATGAGCGCACTGATAGTCTCCTTAAACTCTGCAGTTTCCTCATCTTCATCATTCTCACGGAGGTCAAAATTGACTTTGGAGAGTTCCTTGAAGAAGTCTCGGTTGAGCACACGGCATATCTCGGCAAGAGTATCGGTGGCGATGTGGCGCTTCTTGAAGATGTCATACACCGTTTGACGTTCCCGATGGAGCGCACGTGCAAAGTCGGCCGGCTTCATACCCTGCCGCCGCATCTCCTTGTTTATCTCTTCGCCTATGTGATAGTCAGTCATAACATGTATTTTCTTGTTGGTCGATTGATTACCGTGGAATGGCATGTCGTTTTCACGAGGGATGCCCGGATTTATGCGATCCGAATTATCGGATCCGTTTCTTGATTTATCAACCTCTCCATTGTTAATTCGCTCTTTTTCGTTAGTTTCAGCCCACTTCGCATCCAATGCTCGTTTGGCCTCCTCATATTCCGGAGTGCCGACCTCATGCTTCATTACTTCGGCAAGCATCCTCAATTCCTCTAAACCGCCAATGTTATCTCTCATTCAATATTCTAATTGTTCAATTCCCCTCATTGTTTATTGAAGAATATTTTTTTGTATCAATGCCCTTGTGCCACTCTGATGCAGGAATCCCAAGTTCTTTATATCGGTCAATCCGGTTAAGGATTGCAACCAAGACATCCGGAGAAAGGATGGCAGCCATAAAGTCGTCAGGATTGGCCACGTCTTTCGCTGTTTCGCAACATTCAAGGAAACAGTCACCCCAATCGTCAAGTTCCTTGGGATCAATAATTCTGATATACCTGTATTCCGGACGATTTTTGTATTTTAGTGCAATCCCGCTGACCCCGTAGCTTTCTAAAATTGCTACGATTCCTTTTTGAATAATCGTTGATAGACGGGTGTATTCTTTCATATCCTTGTTCTGACGTGCCTTGATGAGACCCTCCTTGATTTCCTGAGCCTGCTGGCGAGTGATGATTTCCTGAGCCATAGTAAATAGGATTCTAAAGTTCTTATTGATTTGTTTTACGATGCAAAGATACAGCATCCGCCCGTAATGCACGCCGTTTTCCGTGTCGGAAAAAACCGACAGTTTATTCCGAACGATGCAGGAATCGGCATTCAGGATGTTGCATTTGTAAATGCCCAGTTGCCGGGGGGGAGCTGACGCAATTGAGGATGAGATTTTGCATCTTGTAGTAATCACCCTACTGCGATACGATATAGGAAGCCAAGGCTCATCGGGATCATCTCTTTCCATTGTTTCTAAGTTTAGATCGCCCATTTTTGTTATGACAGTCTTGGCTCTATTACATACGGCATCTCCGTTTTTCAACCCGAAACGGGTCAATGCTTAACTTTATCCCATACGGTTTAGGCGAATCCAGGAATCGTCTAAACAGCGGACCTCAACAAAGGAACCGTTGGCTTTCTTTGATTGCAAATTTCTCACTTCCAAAATAGCATCAACGTTTCCTAAAAAGGTCCAAAGTGCGTTTGCTGCTGTATGACTAAACTGAAAGCCTAATGAGGGAGAAAAAGTAATCATGTATTCACCGTAAATGATTTCCGGTGATATGTCTGACATCGGAGGGATGAACTCCCTTATTGCAGGTAGCATGCCATCATAAAATTTTTCAGGATATTCACCAATCCAGTTAAAGCCAAGAGCCTTCGGCGTTAAATAACCGTTACGCGTTGATGCCTTTGCTATTATTTTCAGAATTAGAATGAATTTATCATCACTAAAGGTAATATACCCCGATTCTTTCTCCGTGGTCTTAAAATATACTTTTTTTGCATTTCTACATAAGACGAAGTCTTTACTCAACTGCACATTAAGCACTGTCCCATCAAATGAAAAGATAAATCCCATTTCCGTAAGAGCACTTACGATCTTTTCATTTACGGGCAATGCCTCGGGTATAGTGATTTCCGTTGGCAACACATCAACATACTTCATCTTTTCAGGAGACTCAGCCCAATTGCCACCGCCGGTCTTATAGCGATCTACTGTTATTGTTGACGTCATATGACAGTTAATGGCGCTCCAATCATCCTGGCTGAACGTGGCCGGTACTTTGTTCAAGAGCTTGACAAATTGGGCGCATTTTGTTTTGTAGTTGTCAGGTTCGACCACATACCCAACCCTAAGTCCGGGTATGATTTCCTTTGTAAGAGTGTATTTGTCTTTCTCGTAAACTTTTTCATTTGCATTATAATCATATCTCTCCACGGGGTCAACCTTAATTTCATCAGTAATCTTACCGGTGTAAAGATCTTCCAACGTGCTTAGAATCAATTTTGAAAGTAAGTTTGACTTGCGATGTGTTTTCACTCGCGAGGTGAGATCTTCTGATATTTTTTTTAAAATGTCTATTGCCTTTATCAAAACCGGCTGATAGTCTTTTAAATATGGCAATGGCACGCCGGCTAAAACACCTCTACTGAATGTTTTACCATTCCAATTTATTACTGCTGAATATGTGACTGTCTGCCAGATCTGATCGTATGAGCCTTTCAGAGACACACCATCGTTTATAATTACAACGCTACTCCAGTCTTGCGAATTAATAGTATAGGGACAACCAAGTGACTCTAAGACATCCTTCAGATAAGACTCCACATCTTTACTCAGTGTATTTTTTATTTCACTAAAAAAAGAATCTAGTTTATTAACTTGAGAGTTCAGACTACTTAAAATCCAATCAAATTGATCTTCTGAGTTTTTCATTTATGTCAATTATTATTAAATATTGAAACTATCTTCTTGCCTAAGTTGTAAAATAGACGCGATTATATATAGACTTTCGGCGACAGGGAGCATTCCTTGTAGCAGTTTATATCCTGGAGCACCCATAGGATTTTGCGATTGGGCGGCACCTTAGGGGTCGGTGCGTAACCGTCGGTGAACACAATCATGCCGTCATATTCCTTATGCTCTGCGAAATAACCGACCGGAGCCTGAAAATTTGTACCGCCGCGGCCTCGCAACTGTATCTTTGATGTAACTTTTTTCAACGACAGGAGCGGTAGATGGATTGTTGTATCAAACTGAATTACATCTATGAAGGGGATGCCATAGGTGAAAAATGAATTAATCACCCCAAAAAATCTTATGAGGTCTTCCTTTCCGACAGAGCCACTCGTGTCGACTGCGATGAGCAGGCGCGAAGTGTAAGGATGGATTACCCCCATCTGTGCCCAGCCATACCGGCGACTGGGCCGCATACGAGTGAGGCGGCGAGAAGTGGAAATGATGGATGTGCGGAACATGTCAAGCCTCCGGCGGATATTTTCGGTCTTGATTGTCGATGCCTTGATAAGATCCTGGATTCGGCCGGGCAGTGAGCCCCACTGACGCGTGAGCATGGCGTTTTCAATACACTGGTTTATGTACTCAATCTGTATAGCGTCCTCCTCCCATAGCTCAGTTGCATCAGAGCCGTTATCATTTATGTCGCGTAGCGACTTTGGCGATTCACTCTTATCGCCCTCGGTCCGGCCTGATTCCTGAGACTTGTCTGACGAGTCGGACTTGTCTGATCCATCAGACTTGTCAGACGAGCCGGAGCCTTCGGCATTGTCGGAGCCATCAGAACTGCCGGACTCTTTACGAGTATCACCTTCACCGTTGCCGTCTCCCTCTCCGTCAGTAACCTCTGATTTCTGCTGCAGCTCTGCATCATGAAGCAACGCATTGTAATATTCCTCAAAGGAGAGACTTTTACCTTTACCATATTTTGACATATCGATGCCGGGCGAAATAGAGCTTCCGCCATGGGCATAAATAGCCATATTGCTTGCCAGATACAATAGGTCAGCAACCGGATTAATCGGCTGACGGTCATAGGGATGCTTGAGGATTATACGGATCACCTCACGACGTAGCAACTCCATCACTTCAAGCTCCTGAAGCTCCTGAAGCCAGTCGGGATTATACTCTATGCGCCGCTGCCCGCTGCGCATAGCGCATTTCATCCGCCGGTTTTCCACTACATTATGCCCGCAAAACGCTGCGAA
>CAYUYQ010000077.1:0-9711 GCA_964449335.1 uncultured Bacteroides sp.
GGTCTGGGCTGGGGTAAAGGTCCCGGCGAGGCAGAAGCTGAAGATCCGTTCACGACCGGCGAAGGTTATGACCTGACGGACATCAATCCAATCGGCGTGCAACGCGAGCTGATACAGGCCATACATGCAACCGGGACGCCGGTGGTGCTCGTGCTCGTTCATGGGCGTCCGTGGAGCATCGCATGGGAGAAAGAAAATATCCCGGCAATTCTCGAGGCATGGTATCCCGGCGAGCAAGGCGGCAATGCGATAGCCGATATACTGTTCGGTAATGTCAATCCCTCAGGCCGTCTGAACGCGACGTTCCCGCAATCGGTCGGACATATACCGGTGACTTACGACTATAAGCCGTCGGCAAAAGGCATCAACCGCGAGCCCGGCACTCCTGAGAGACCGGGACGCGACTATGTGTTTTCGTCGCCCGACCCGCTGTTCCCATTTGGCCACGGTCTTTCATATACCGATTTCGAGTACGCTGATATGGAGATTTCAGATGACCGTTTCGGCAGCGAGGGGATAACTGTTTCGGTCAATGTTAAGAATACCGGCGACCGTGAAGGTAAGGAAGTGGTGCAGCTCTACGTCAATGATAAAGCCAGTACGGTGACCACGCCTGTCAAGGCTCTTAAGCGTTTCCGCAAAATCAATCTCGTGCCCGGTCAGAGCGAGCGGGTGAGCTTTACGATAACTCCCGATGACCTCGGGCTGTGGAACAAAGAGATGAAATACGTGACGGAACCGGGCGAGTTTGAGTTTATGTTCGGACGTTCGAGCGAGGATATAAAGTGCCGGAAGACGGCCAATTATGTGGGTGAATAGGTAAGTAAGAGTAATAGGCCGAATGGACAAAATAAGAATCAGCGGTTGCCGTTCGGGCAGCCGCTGATTCTTATTGAGATGAGTATGGTTTTAGGTTATTGGTAGCATTATTCGGCAGGAACGTAGTGCTTCACCCAGTCGATTTCCATTTTGACCGGAAGCTGCGAGGGATCGACTTCGCCTACCCAGCCTCCGCCGAGCTGCATGTCGATGAGCAGTTGTGTGGGAACGAAGAATGGAAATTGCTCTTCCGCTCCACCGTTGACCATGGGATAGGTGTGGGTGTGGACGCCATTGACGAAAAATTCAATGCTTTCGGGGTGCATTTCCACGGCGAAGATGTTCCAGCCGTCGGTGTCGATTTTTGCTGTGGTGTAGTGCACGGGATTGTCCGGACGGCCTTCGGTGAGAGTGAAGGGCGAATGGACGGTCTGATAGACGAAATCATCGTGGTTGAGACGCTCGATAAGGTCGATTTCGCCACCGTGGGGGTATGGATGGAGCTTTTCGTCGAACGGCAGAATCCAGATTGCGGGCCAAGCACCTTTGGCAGCCTGCAGGCGTGCGCGGATTTCGTAGCGGCCCGGCTGAAATTCCTTTTTTCCGAGCGTCCAGATGCCGCCGGTGAGATACGGCGCGGGGTCGGCTACGGTGTCGGGATTGACGATGCCGTGGAGCGTGAGGATTCCATCGCTGACTTCGTAGAGGCTATCGGCGGGTGACATCATGTCGTTCCAGTTAGCTGTGCCGCGCGGAATCTTCGACCATACGGTCCAGTCGATTTCCGGAGCATCGAACGTATCCTGCCAGTCGAGGATCCAACGGGTCTGCGGTAAGGTGGAGGCGGTAGATTGTGCCGCGCCGGACAATGCGGTTGCGGTAGCAACGGCGATAATGCCTAAAGCAATGTGAGAGGAGTTCATACTGTTTTAATAGGTTAATGGTTTGGTATTACTGTTATTTTTCAGTCGGTAGATAATATTTCACCCAGTCGACTTCCATCTCCACCGGAAGGTCGTTAAGGTCGACTTCACCGACCCAACCGCCACCGAGCTGCATGTCGATAAGGAGGAATTGCGGGATGTAGAAAGGGAATTGTCCGTCGGCTCCATCATTGACTTTGGGATAGGTGAGAGTGGGCTGTCCGTTGATGAAAAACTGGATGCGGTCGGGGTGTATTTCAACGCCATAGATGTTCCAGTCCTCGCGATTTATAGGATATGTGCCTCCGCTTGGAGGATTTTTTGTGTTGCCTTTATGGTGGGTGTAGTTGGAATGAACGGTCTGATAGACAATGTGGTTGTTGTTGAGGCGCTCCATGATGTCGATCTCACCACCCATGGGCCACACGTATTTTTCATGTTCGAAAGGTTTGAGCCATATTGCCGGCCAAGCACCTTTTGCGGCATGGAGGCGAGCTTTGATTTCAAACTTTCCGGGTTGGAAAGCCTTTTTGTCGATGGTGTATATTCCGCCGGTGATATAGGGGAGGGTATCGGCCTCGACATCGGTCGAACGGATGCCTTTCAGAACTATGCAACCGTCGCGGAATTCAAAAAGGCGCGGATCGTCTTTCATGGTGTTGTTCCAGTCGGCTTTTCCACGTTGGATTGGACTCCACACTGTTGTGTCGAGTTCGGGGCCGTTGAAGTCGTCCATCCATTCGAGTCGCCATTCGGTTTGTTGGGAGAAGACGGTTGACGCTCCTGCTGCGAAAATAGTGAGGAAGGTGATAATGCGCTTGATTGTCATGTTTGTGGTATGTTTGTTATTTGTTAGTGTTTCTTGCGGGCTACGAGGTAGAGGGGCGAGTAGGTGAGATGCGTTATTCCGTCGGAGATTATAGTCCGGGCGGCTTCGGGATTGCCGGGCTGCATGGCATTGACGCCGGTATGCTTGATATGGCGCAGCAGTTCGAGGGGAGAGGAAAATTCTGTAGTGATTTTTTCTTCGGCCAGCGATAGAATCTCAAGGTCAGGAGGGATAATTGCGCGAAGGGTGTCGGAGGAGATGTAATGAGGTGAGCCGTCGATATAGGGATGGAGTTCGCGGTAGTTATCGGGCGTAAAGGTCGACAATGCGAGCAGACCTCCGGGAGATAGAGCGCGGGCTGCCCGTTTGAGAAATAAGGCCGGAGAGTTGAACCACTGGATTGTCGATGCCGAGAGAATCGAGCTGAATGATGCGGGGGTAACGGTGGCTATGCGGATTTCAGCATCGCAGGTCAGCTTTCGCCCCGGAAGAGAGTCAGGGAGCGGTGCAAGATCCCAAAGCTCAAGCCAATCAGGGGCGACCGTGCGGAGGATTTCGGCTGTCAGCATGCCTGTGCCGGCCCCGATTTCAAGCACGGGATTACCGCTCTCGGGGTTATGGGCCTGCCACATCGAGGCGAGGCGTGAAGCGATAGCGCGCTGCACGCCGGCATTGGCATTGTAAGTTGCGGCGCTTTCAGAAAACCGCCGGGCAATGAGCGCCTTGTCAGACAGCAGTGAGGGTATAAGAGAGGCAAACGGTGGCAAATGAGGCGCCTGCAGCTCACGGACGGTCGGATGGGCGGCCCAGCTGCGGCGCTGGTTGTCAGGCGGGATGATGGCGTCGGCAGTGCTGATAATCACACTGTCCCAAAGCTCGATGGCGTCTGATGCGGGAAGGGCGGCTATGGCACGGAGCTCGTCTTTGAGGGCGTCGATATCGAAGCCGGTAGCAGATGGAAGTGTTGCAAACGCATCTGACGAACCGGCCACACGGCGCAGGAATTTCGACAGATTGCGATGGTCAAGGCGGTCGAGCGTGCCGTGGAAAATCATTTCGGGTATGCCGAGCCGGTCGTGAACAGGTGTCATTGTGCCGTTGACGGCTACGCGGAGCGTAAAGCGAATCTGCGGATTGTCGAGCATAAACCGGGTCGCAGCGGGGACGCCAAACGACCAAGCGACGACGCACACCTCGTCGTAAGCGGCTATGGCGGCTATCTGGGTAGCATCGGCTGGCGTGCGGTAGTCGGAAGCCACAGCGAAATCGTAGCTTTCGGGTAAGATGAGGCCGGAGTAGAACGAGGAGTCGGAAGCCCATCCGGTAAAGACAAGCAGCAGACGCCGGGAGTTATTGCTGATTATATGCTCGAGTTTCATAACAGGGATTGAAGAGCCGACACGAAACGGTCGATGTCGGTCGGGGTGAGTGCTGCCGAGAGGCTGATGCGGAGTCGTTCAGTGCCGGGCGGGACGGTGGGAGTGCGGATTGGGAGCACTTTGAAACCTACATCGGCCAGCGATGCTGACAGGGCAAGAGCGCGTTCCGACGAGCCGACTATCAGCGGACAAATATGGCCCGGCGTTTCCGGCGCCGTGAGTCCGGCCGATTTTAATCCGGAGTTGAGTCTCAGCGCAAGGTTGGCCAGACGCCTGCGCTGCGGCTCCATCGCAGCAAGTCGGCTGACGATAAACGAGGTCCACGCCACATTGATAGGCGGCAATGAGGTGGAGAAGATAAAGCTGCGGGAGCGGTTGACGGCATAGTCGCGAAGGGTCGAAGGCATTACGGCGAATGCTCCTACGGAGGCTGCAGCTTTGCCGAACGTGCCTACAACCACGTCTATTTCATTGAAATCCTCAAGATCATGACACAAGCCAAGCCCGTCGCGCCCGCAGCAGGCAAAAGCGTGGGCTTCGTCGACATACAGCAGCATTTTGGGGAACCGGCGTTTGAGCGCTATCAGCTCGGCGAGGGGGGCGCGGTCGCCGTCCATACTGTAGACGGATTCGACGGCGACAATGAGTGTGTCGAAGCGGTCGTGATTCTTGGCGAGAACACGCTCCAGACGGTCGAGTGAATTATGGACGAATCGCTCAAACGGCGCCTTTGAAAGCATAATCCCGTCGATTATGCTCGCATGCACCAGTTTATCGGCGATAATCATGGTGGAGGGTTCGGAAGCAAGAGCTGAAATCAGGCCTGTATTGGCATGGTAGCCGCTATTGAACAGGAGAGCTCGACGGCCGTGACCGTAAAGCGACTCCAACAGTGTTTCAAGTCGGGCATATTCACTTTGGCGTGCGGCGAGAAGACGCGAGGCCGATGATGTGAACGGAATCGCACGGTTGGCCGTGTCGGCCATGAAGTCGAGCTGCAGATCCGGGTCGGCTGCCTGTCCGAGATAGTCGTTACTCGAAAGGTCGATTAGTTCGGGAACTGCGTCGAGGGGCACCGAGCGGAAATTGCGGCGTGAACGCAGATCGTTGAGTGTTCGGCAGTAGGGGTCGTAAGAGGTCATTCCGGCAGAATTTCAATCATTCGTGTACAGAGCTTCTCAAGGTCGTCGTCGGAAATGATGTAGGGAGGCATTACGTAGACATTGCGTCCGAACGGACGCACCCATATACCTTTTTCGACGCAGAGTTTCTGAAACCGGCCTACATCGACCGGCTCTTTCATCTCAATTACCCCGATGGCTCCGAGTACTCTCACTTCGGCCACTGACGGGAGCGAGGCTGCCGGAGCAAGAAGGCGTCGAAGCTGCTGCTCGATGTGGGCGATGCGTGCTGCCATGTCCTCGCGCTCAAGGAGCTCGAGCGAGGCTATGGCTATTGCGCAAGCAAGAGGGTTGGCCATGAACGTCGGGCCGTGCATCATCACTCCGGCTTCACCGCGCGAAATCGTATCGGCAACATCGCGCGTGGTCAATACGGCACTCATTGTGAGATAACCGCCGGTCAGCCCTTTGCCGATACACATTATATCGGGTTCGATTCCGGCATGCTCCCATGCAAACCGACGGCCGGTGCGCCAGAATCCGGTGGCGATTTCATCGAAGATGAGCAGCACACCATATTTATCGCAGAGACGTCGGGCCTCGACGAGATATTGCGGATGATAGAATCGCATACCTCCGGCGCCCTGCACAACCGGCTCGAGAATCAGGGCGGCCAGCTCGTCGGCGTGGTCGCGCAAGGTGCGTTCGAGTTCTTCGGTCGCGGCAGGATTCCACTCGCCATCAAAAGCTACACTTGGGGCTTCGACGAAATAACGCACTGGAAGTGCCGAACCGAATGCGCCATGCATACCGGTGACGGGATCGCAGACGCTCATGGCGTTCCATGTGTCGCCGTGATAGCCGCGGCGGATTGTCATGAAGTTGGTTTTACGGTGTGATCCAGAACGGCTTACAGCAGCCTGAATGGCCATTTTCATAGCCACCTCTACAGCCACAGAACCGCTGTCGGCATAAAATATGTTGTGCATTGAAGGCGGGGCTTCTTCAAGCAGCATTTTGCCAAGTTCGATAGCCGGCTCGTGTGTCAGACCACCGAACATCACGTGGCTCATTTTATCAATCTGACGATGTATGGCCTCGTTGAGGACCGGATGATTGTAGCCATGAATCACGCACCACCACGACGACATGCCGTCTATCAGTTCGGTTCCGTCTGCAAGCTTTATCCGCACACCGTGTGCGGAGTCTACTTTGTAGCAGGGCAGGGGATTGATTGTAGAGGTGTAGGGGTGCCACAGGTGTTCACGGTCCCAGATGTCTATAACTGAAGTTTCGTTCATTTTTGCAGTCGTCTTTATTTTGCAAAAGTAGCGAAAATCCCCGACATGCTCCAATACTATTCATTACTAATCGGCAATCATTCATGATAGAGCGGATGCTCTGAACTTTTCAATAGTATGTGTGTTTCAGTAATAAGAGTACACATCTGAAAATTAATACACATAATTAGACCAGTTTATTAACGTATGAGAAGTATTACGACATTTAATCTTCAGTATGCCCACCGTTTCTACGGATTCAAGGGTGAGGCACAGTACCTTCACGGCCACACAGGAGTTATGACCATAGAAGTGGAAGATACCGTAAATGAAGGTGTAAATATGGTATTCCCATGCAATGAGATAAAAAAGACGGCCTGGGATGTGCTTAAAAACTTTGATCATGCACTTGTGCTTAGAGAGGATGATCCTCTTTTGCCGGCTGTTATTGGCGTGTACCGTGAACAGGGTATCCTCAATGGCCATCCGCAGAACACCATGAAAGGTGAGGCATTTCATACAGATCTTGCAACAGCCTATCCTGATGCTCGCATAGTCGTGACTAAAGAGACTATGACAGTGGAGGGTATGATAAAGATAGTGTATGATTTGCTTAAGGATAAGCTTAATATTGTGAAAATCACTTTTGCAAGCGGTGATAATGCAGCTTCGCAGGACTATGTGACGAGTAATAATATAGACCGTTGCCCGTTGTGCGGCATATCATTGAACGATAGTGGTGTATGCCCCAAGTGCGGCTATATGAAGCCATAGAGAGAGTATATTTAAGTTAGATAATTTGGGTACCCTGCATTGCGTATTGTACGCAATGCAGGGTGCTTGTTTCGTCAATATCAGAATGTGAAGTGCAGTGCAATGCGTAGTCCGGAGCGGTCGCAGGCGTATGGCATGTGCCTGTATGTAAGTCGCCATACATAGTCTACGCGCAGTATTTTAAGCACGTTGTCTATTCCGGCCCCTATTTCCATGTAAGGTCGTGATGTCATGCGTGTGGTATGGGCATCGATTGGAAATTCAAATAGATCGGGATTGTACGATGGGTCGTTGCGATGGCTAAGATGTCCCCACAATCCGCGGAAGCTGACAGCCTCACGAAGCTTTAGCTTTTTTAATACAGGTATGTAGTTGAACAGCGCGCCATTGAGCCAGTAAGTGAGATCCCACGATGCATAGCTGTCGTTGATGAATTCCATGGCATTCATCAACGCAAAGCTCTCGGGCTGTATTGTATAGCTGAGGTTGGCATTTGGTATCAGCAGATTGGGGTATGGCGACCGGCTCCATACATGTCCGCCGGATATTATGCCGTCAAGATAGCCGAATGTGGAGAACCATATGCGCTTCTGTATGCTTACTTCGGTCTTGTTGATGCCGAACATATTGCCTGCGGTCCGTTTGGGCGCAATGGTGTGCGTGACTATAAATACAGGAGCATCCTGATTAATGGGGTATCTATACGTTTTTGTCTGATAGAATTTCTCGCCCGGGGCGTAGCGTAGCTGAATCTGGAATGAAGTTTCATTGTAGTGGCTGAAACTATGATTGTGGCCGTTCACAAATGGTATCCAATGTGTGGCTTCCTGTCGGTCGTGCTTTAATGTGGCTGTCACCGAGAAGTTGTTGTAGAGTTCCATTATGTATTCCAGCGAGTTCATGCGATGGTAAGTCATCTGAGTGTCGGGCATACGTTTCCACGACAGGAATACGTTGTCGGCGTTTGTAAACAGATAGTGCTGGCCAAGCATATCTACGTCATACAGGCTGGTAAACCGCAGTGACTGTACCGGGAATTCACGTGAATGATATCGTTTGTCGATGAATGAATACTCCAGTTCACCTTTGTATTTCCATTTGTGGTCCTTGAATCCGCGGGCCACGTAGCCGCGTGTGAACCATCGTTTGCTTAGATTGGCCGTGGTCATGCCTCCTGCACGCAGACGCATCCCTTCCACGTCGTTGAAGCTTATGGTTGTATTCATGGGGCCGAAATCCCACTTGCTGTGTGGGCCTGTAGGCAGATAACCCGACACCAGTACTTTCAGCACTTTCTCGCTCCAGTAGTATAGCGGCACACTGCGCATGTGTGTCACGAAGTCGTCCACCCTGCGCTCTCCGCGTCCTATGGATGCAGGTCGGATCACATCCCATGTGTAGCGGC
Source organism: uncultured Bacteroides sp. (assembly GCA_964449335.1). Lineage (GTDB taxonomy): Bacteria > Bacteroidota > Bacteroidia > Bacteroidales > Muribaculaceae > Paramuribaculum. The sequence goes on from CAYUYQ010000077.1 coordinate 8,531, forward strand.
CGTAATTCTGTGCGTTTGGTGCTATGATTACGTTGCGCGGATCATTAAATATACTGTCGGCCTGATCGGGTGCCTCAAAGTTGTGATGGAAATATAAAGTACTCTTGCGTGTATAAAATCCTGAAGCACCGGGTATGACCGACAGTTCGGCAGTAAGGTCGTCCTTGGTCTTTAGCCGTGACCCGTCAGGGCCTTTCTTAAACTCCTGCTGCAGATAGAATTTGTCCATGAAGTTGACGTTGACCGATGGCGGCAGATTCACGTTCACACGTTTTATGAACATCGTAGAGTCCCCCTTGGTAACATACATACGTCCTATAAAACCAAACATGGCAGGATTCTTCGGAGCGAAACTTAGCTCTATGAGCGAGTCGCCGGGATTACTGTAGTCGGCTATTGTGTCGGTGAGATAGAATTTGTAGAAGTCTGTGGCAAGTCGCCCGAGCGGACTCACAAACCTGTTTTGCAGCAATGGTATGTCGCTCTGGTAAATGTCGATTTCTCTGAACACATCCTCAAGAAATGCCTGCATACTCTCCTGATCGGTTATGTCGTCGAGACCGGTGCGACGCATGGCGCTTACCACCTCCTTTTCGGAGTGAGGTTCGCGGCGGTAGTGCACTTCGCTCAGTTTCTCCTTTACTGAAAAGGGTAATATTGTTTTGCCTGAAATTTCGGACGTGTCGATATATTCCTTTGTAAATGCAAATTGACGGCTTATCGGTTTGCCTGTGACTGAATCGGATGTCTTGAAGTCGTTGATGGCCAGTGTTATCCTCTCGTACTTGTCATAGTTGTAGTAATCATTGCGGTGAGGATCGGTCATGTCGCGTGCATCCATCACACGGCGCACGAAGTCCACCGCAGGGTTGTTGCGCTTACTGTAGTGCTCTTTGGTACGACCCACGCGCACCTCATCCAGACTTATTCCTACAGGACGCAGTGCTATTGTGAAGTTTGTGGCGTCGTAGCGTGTCACACTGGCGCTTTTGCTTTCATATCCCATTACGGTGACTCTGAGGCGTGCTGGCCAACGTGGGGCATCTACTGTGAATCGTCCGTCGCCATCGGCCAGAGTTCCATTGTCGCTCCCTTCCACAAATATGGCGGCATATGGCACAGGGGTCTGGGTCAGAGAGTCTACCACCATGCCACGCACGGTAGCCGTGTCGGCCAGAAGC
>CAYUYQ010000078.1:0-9685 GCA_964449335.1 uncultured Bacteroides sp.
GAGGGGTGAAGATTGATTTGGGGGAAAGGGGGGAAATCGCTAACTTTGCGGCAAGGAAATTAATGCACCTGACAACACTCCCGCTATGAACAGCAACAGTCTTGTTTCAATCGACGATATTTCTCGCGATGAAATTCTCGGCCTGATAGAGCGCGCGCGGTATTTTGAAGAGCACCCCAACCATAAGATCCTCGACGGTAAGGTTGTGGCGACTCTTTTTTTTGAACCGTCAACCCGCACTCGCCTGAGTTTTGAAACTGCGGTCAACCGCTTGGGTGGCCGCGTGATAGGCTTCTCGGATGCCTCGACCTCAAGCTCGTCGAAAGGCGAGACCCTCAAGGACACCATAAAGATGGTGAGCAATTACGTCGACCTGATAATCATGCGCCACTATCTGGAGGGGGCGGCCCGTTATGCGACGGAGGTTACCGACACTCCTATTATTAATGCGGGCGACGGTGCTAATCAGCATCCTTCGCAGACGCTTCTGGATCTCTATTCGATAGCAAAAACGCAGGGCCGTCTCGACAATCTGACTATTACGATGGTGGGCGACCTGAAGTATGGCCGCACGGTCCACTCGCTGCTGATGGCTATGCGCTATTTTAATCCGACGTTTATTTTTGTGGCTTGCGACGAGTTGCAGATGCCGAAGGAGTATCTGCAGTTCTGCGATAATCACGGCATACGCTACCGTCTTGAGAAGGATTTCAACAGCGAGGTGCTGGCTCAGACGGATATTCTCTATATGACCCGCGTGCAGCGCGAGCGCTTTACGGATATTATGGAATATGAGCGCGTGAAGGATCTCTACACGCTTCGTGCCGCCATGCTTGAGGGCACGAAGCCGAATCTTAAGGTGCTTCACCCGCTTCCCCGCGTCAATGAAATCGATGTTGACGTCGACGATACTCCGCAGGCCTATTATTTCGAGCAGGCACGCAACGGACTCTATGCCCGCCAGGCTATAATCTGCAATGCTCTCGGAATCGATATTCTCAAGAAAGAAAACCAACAGCAATGACGAATCAGAAAAAAGAACTTGCCGTAGCCGCTCTGCGCAACGGCACCGTGGTTGACCGCATACCGAGTTCAAATCTTTTCAAGGCTGTGAGGATTCTCGGTATTGAAAACATGACCAATCATGTGACAATCGGCAATAATCTGGAGAGTAAACATCTCGGCACGAAAGGCATCATCAAGGTGGCCGATGTGGAATTTCCGGAGGAGACGCTCAACCGAATAGCGCTTATAGCGCCGCATGCGCGCATCAACGTGATTCGCGATTTCGAGGTGGCTGAGAAGCGCGATGTCACTCTGCCGGAGACAATCGTGGGCATAGTGCGCTGCAACAATCCCAAGTGCATCACCAACAATGAGCCGATGGCTACGCGTTTTGAGGTTGTAGACCGCGAGGATGTGACGCTGCGCTGTCACTACTGCGGCCACACGGTGAAGAGCGCCGACGCCAAGATTGACTGATACCCTCCCACTCGGGCAAATAATTATTTGACTCCCTATATGGCTGAAAAAGAAGTCTGGAAAGCAGGAACGATGGTCTATCCGCTACCGGCGGTGCTGGTGAGCTGTGGATCGGGCGAACGCACCAATCTGGTGACGGTCGCCTGGACCGGAACGATATGCACTAATCCGGCCATGCTTTATATCTCGCTGCGGCCCGAACGCTATAGCTACGACATAATTCGCGAGACGATGGAGTTTACCGTCAATCTCACCACGGCGGCTATGGCGCGGGCAACGGATTGGTGCGGTGTAAAGTCGGGGCGCGATTTCGACAAATGGGCCGAAACGGGGCTGACCAAGTCGCCCGGTGTGAAGGTGAGTTGCCCGTCGGTAGGGGAGTCACCGTTGAGTATCGAGTGCCGGGTGAAGGAGATTCTGCCGCTGGGCAGTCACCACATGTTCGTGGCCGAGGTGCTCGACGTGCTTGCCGACCCTGAGCTTATCGACCCGGATACGGGTCGCTTCATGCTCGACCGTGCAGGCCTTATGAGCTACAGCCACGGAGCTTATTACAGTCAAGGAAAACCGCTCGGTCACTTCGGCTGGAGCGTAAAGAAAAAGAAATAACCATCATTTCACATATATTTTAGACAATGGAAAAAGACACTAAGATTTTTGAACTCATCGAGCGCGAACATCAGCGCCAGCTCAAAGGCATTGAACTCATTGCCTCTGAAAACTTCGTAAGCGACGACGTGATGCGCGCCATGGGCTCGTGCCTTACCAATAAATATGCCGAGGGCTATCCCGGCCACCGTTATTATGGCGGCTGCCAGGTTGTCGATCAGGTCGAGCAGCTGGCAATCGACCGCGTCAAGGAGCTTTTCGGTGCAGAATATGCCAACGTGCAACCCCACTCTGGCGCTCAGGCAAATATGGCTGTGTTTATGGCCTGTCTGAAGCCCGGCGATAAGTTTCTCGGTCTCAATCTGAGCCATGGCGGCCACCTCACCCACGGTAGTCCCGTGAATTTCTCAGGTCTGATTTTCCACGCTCTGGAGTATAACGTGAGCGCTGAGACGGGTCGTGTAGACTATGAGCAGATGGAAGAAGTGGCCCGTCGCGAGCGTCCGCGCCTGATAGTGGGCGGCGCAAGCGCTTACTCACGCGACTGGGACTATGCCCGCATGCGCCGTCTGGCCGACGAAATCGGTGCGATACTTATGATCGATATGGCTCATCCTGCCGGCCTCATAGCAGCAGGCCTGCTTGAGAACCCCGTGAAATATGCCCACATCGTCACCTCGACGACCCACAAGACCCTGCGCGGTCCGCGCGGCGGCATAATCCTTATGGGCAAGGACTTCCCCAATCCTTTCGGCAAGACCAATAATAAGGGTGAGACGCGCATGATGTCATCGCTCCTGGATTCGGCTGTGTTCCCCGGAGTGCAGGGCGGTCCGCTCGAGCATGTAATCGCAGCTAAAGCCGTGGCGTTCGGCGAGGCTCTGCAGCCTTCGTTCCGCGAATACCAGCTGCAGGTTAAGCGCAATGCGGCCGCCATGGGTGCAGCTCTCATGGATAAGGGCTACAAGATTATTTCGGAGGGTACGGACAACCACTGTCTGCTCATAGACCTCCGCACCAAATTCCCCGATCTGACCGGTAAGGTTGCTGAGCGTGTGCTCGTCGAAGCCGACATTACGGCCAACAAAAACATGGTGCCGTTTGACAGCCGCTCGCCTTTCCAGACGTCAGGCATCCGTCTGGGCACTCCCGCCATCACTACCCGAGGCGCAAAAGAGGAGCTCATGGGCGAAATCGTAGAGATGATAGACACCGTGCTGTCAAATCCGGAAAGCGCCGAGGTGATTAAGGCCGTCCGCGAGAAAGTCAACTCGACGATGGAGAAATATCCCATGTTTGCCTATTGATGGCAGCAGGCTACGTAAATTTAATGACATGCCTTAGATAAATGTGAAGCTACGGGATTGTCGCAACTGACTGATTCCGTAGCTTCTTTATTTCAAAACAACGATTAAAGCTGATTCTCATGAAAACTGCCAACACTATGCTCACTGCCCTGACGGCCACTCTGGCCGGAACGACAGCGGCTCAAACGCCCCAGAAAACTACCGAAGGCAATAAGCCCAACGTAATCATAATTTTTGCCGACGACCTGGGTTACGGTGACCTCGAATGTTACGGTGCGAAAAATGTCACCACACCCAATGTCAACCGTCTGGCCGGTGAAGGTACGCGCTTCACCAATTCGCACGCCACGGCTGCGACATCAACTCCCTCGCGCTACTCGATGCTGACGGGCGAATACGCCTGGCGTCATCCCGGCACCGATGTGGCTCCCGGCGATGCCGGTATGATTATCCGCCCCGAAAAATATACAATAGCCGATCTCTTCCACAATGCCGGCTACAAGACATCGGCTTTCGGAAAGTGGCATCTCGGTCTGGGCGACAAGACCGGCGAACAGGATTGGAATGCTCCGCTTCCATGCGCTTTAGGCGATATAGGCTTCGATTATTCCTATATAATGGCGGCTACGGCCGACCGAATGCCCTGCGTCTTCATTGAGAATAACTTCATAGCCAACTATGATCCGGATGACCCAATCTACGTGAGCTACGTCCGGAATTTCGAGGGTGAGCCTACGGGTAAGGACAATCCTGAACTGCTCACCAATCTACGTCCGAGCCATGGCCACGATCAGGCGATAGTCAATGGAATAAGCCGAATCGGTTATATGAAAGGCGGCGGTAAGGCCCGGTGGCAGGACGAAAACATAGCCGACTCAATAACCGAGCATGCCGTGAAGTTCCTTAAAGAGAATGCCGACGAGCCGTTCTTTATGTATTTTGCGACTAACGACGTGCACGTGCCCCGATTCCCTCACGACCGTTTCCGCGGAAAGAATCCGATGGGGCTGCGCGGCGATGCGATAGTGCAGTTTGACTGGAGTGTAGGCCGCATACTCGATACCCTCGACAGTCTCGGCATAGCCGATAATACGCTTGTGATTCTGTCGAGCGACAATGGTCCGGTGGTCGACGACGGTTATGATGACCGCGCCGAAGAATTGCTCAACGGCCATTCGCCGACGGGACATCTGCGCGGCGGAAAATACAGCGCTTTCGAGGGCGGAACGCGTATACCGATGATAGTGCGCTGGCCCAAGGGTGGCGTGCCGGCCGGAGAGGTTTCGGATGCTCTCAACTCCCAGATAGACTGGATGGCATCATTTGCCGCGCTGTTGGACGCCCGGATGCCGCGTGGAGCGGCTCCGGACAGCTACGACCGTCTGCCGGTGATGCTCGGCACCGACAAGGAGTCGCGTCCGTGGGTGCTCGAACAGTCGTATAATAAGACGCTTTCAATCCGTACACCCGAATGGAAATACATCGAGCCCTCGGCCGGCCCTGCAATAGTTCCGTGGGGGACTAACATCGAGACCGGCTATGTCAACGCGCCGCAGCTCTTCAAGGCTAACGATGCGGGCGAGCTGACAAACGTCGCTCCCGAGCATCCGGCTGTGGCCAATAGGCTCAAAGATATAATCAAGGCCGTGAGAGATGAGAACAAGGCGATGCTCGACTCGCTTCACGCTTCGCCGGCCCTCAATGGCCAGCAATAACTAATAATCGGGGCTACGCACGCTGAATTGCGGCGAAATTTCACTAAATTTGCACCCGAACAATCTGCCCGGCCTCATCGCACCCGTGGAGAGGCCGGGCTTTTCAAATTAATGCGAAAATGCTTGACTATATAGTTTGGAACGCCAATCCGTTTCTTGTCGATTCGTTCATCCAGCTGCGATGGTACAGCCTGATGTTTGCCGTGGGCTTCCTAATCGGTTATGAAATAGAGTCGCGTATCTACCGCCACGAAGGGGCGCCGGAACGTTGGCTCGGAATATTGCTGCTCTGGACGGCGGCCGGAACGGTAATCGGAGCCCGTCTGGGTCACGTCTTTTTCTACGAGTGGGATTATTACTCGAAAAATCCTGCCGAGATTTTCATGGTGTGGCATGGCGGTCTGGCCAGCCACGGCGGCACTATAGGCGTTATGGCCGGTGTGTTTCTCTACTCATGGTTCACAACCAAGCGCAGCCCGCTGTGGGCGTTTGACCGTCTTGTGATTCCGATTGCACTGGTGGGAGCGATGATACGATTCGGCAATCTGATGAATTCCGAGATTTTCGGCCATCCTACGGATCTGCCGTGGGGCATGATGTTTGTGCGCTCCCGCGAGTGGCAGGAACTCTATGCCGGTCAGGCGTGCCATCCTACGCAGGTCTATGAGTCGCTGTGCTATCTGGCGCTGTTCGGACTGCTGATGTGGATGTATTGGAAAAAGAATGCCGAGAAACGTCCGGGACTGATATTCGGAGTGTTCTTTATCGGCATCTTCCTACCGCGATTCCTGATAGAGTTTATCAAGAACGATCAGGTGGCTTTCGAAGCCAATATGACGCTTAACATGGGGCAGTGGCTAAGCATACCGTTCATTCTTTTGGGTGTGGGTCTGGTAATCTATGCAATGTGCCGCAAACCGGTGGCACTTTCATTTCCCAATCGGTTCGCCGACGAAAAACCTGAAAAGAAAAAGAAATGATGGGCCACGCCGTTTTCATAACCGGTATAGACACTGACGCCGGAAAAAGCTATGCCACCGGCTGGCTGGCGCGTAAGATAGCCGACGAGGGACGGACGGTGATTACCCAGAAGTTTATTCAGACCGGTTGCGACTCCTATAGCGAAGACATCGACCTGCACCGCCGCATAATGGGCACAGGCACGCTGCCTGAGGACACTGACCACACGACAGCTCCGGTTGTGCTGACCTATCCGGCATCGGCTCAACTGGCCGCGAGAATCGACGGCTGCGAAATAGACCTTGATGCAATCGACCGCTCGACGGCTGAACTCGCACGGAGGTTCGACACGGTGCTGATCGAAGGTGCCGGGGGACTGATGGTGCCGATTACGGATGATTTCTTCGCGATAGACTATGTGGTGACGCGCCGTTTGCCGGTGATGCTCGTGACCAATTCGCGGCTTGGTTCGATCAATCATACAGTGCTTGCTCTCGAAGCGATAAAAGCGCGTGGAATCAAGCTTGAAGCGGTGCTTTACAATACACACTTTGACGAAGCTGCCGGCCGTCCGATTGCCGACGATACGCGCGGATTTGTAGCGCGCTACGTGGAGCGTCACTTTCCGGGAGTGCCGGTGATTGACATCCCGGATTTAAATCTCACTGAAAACCTATGACGCAAAAGATTCCCGACATAGCAATAAGTAAAGAGGCTCTTGCCCAGCTCCCGCTCGTGGACTATCACGGTGAAATTACCGTGATTGACACAATCGAGGCTGCTCGCGAAGCGATGGCGCTGCTCGGCGGCGAAGCGATGGTAGGATTCGACACGGAGACACGGCCGACTTTTACGAAAGGACGGACTCACACGGTGTCGCTCGTGCAGATTTCCACACGTGAGCGATGTTTTCTAATCCGCATCAACCGTCTGGGATTTTTCGATGAACTCAAGGCGTTTATGGAAAACGACGGGGTGAAGAAAATCGGACTTTCGCTTAAAGATGACTTCTTTGTGCTCCATAAAATCAGCGAATTTGAGCCGCAGGGATTCATCGACCTGCAGACGTTCGTTCGCGATTACGGAATAATCGACAGCAGCCTGCAGAAAATCTATGCAGTGGTTTTCGGCCGACGAATCTCGAAGTCGCAACGCCTGAGCAACTGGGAGGCAACCGACCTCTCGCCGGCGCAGCAGCACTATGCGGCCATTGATGCCTGGGCGTGTCTGCATCTCTATGACCATCTTACCGATGGCGGGTTCGACCCTTACACGTCGGAATATATCGTGGCACCGCCCACTCCCGAAGAAGAAGCTGTAGCTCCCGCCGACGCCGATGCGAAACCGGCTGCTACGACGGCGACCGACGCGACGGAACCATCGGTGGCCGAAACGCCTGTGACAACTGAGATACCAAAACCCAAGCGCCGTCGGCGCACTAAAAAGAGTGAAGGATGAAGCGGTCTACGTTTGTGCCCTTGCTGCTGTTGATCTATCTCGGCGTGATGTCCTACATAGGCCGAGGAGAATTTTTTGCGGGCAATTATCTTTATTATTTCGGAATAATCGGACTGACGCTTGCTGCGATTATAGCGCTGCACTTCGTGCTCAAACGGCGCGAGCGGATGCGGGGTCGCTGACCGTAGGGGCCGGCAAATGGAGCTTCCAGCCGAGATAGGCCATAGCGATGCTCATGACGGGGCTCATGATGTTGAAAATACAGAATGGAAAATAGATTAGCGTGGCGACACCGAGCACGGTCGATTGCGTCACGCCGCAGCTGTTCCACGGTATTAGGACGGAGGTTACCGAAATAGAGTCCTCAAGCGTGCGGCTGAGCACCTGAGGCTTTACATTGCGGCGGCGATAGGCGTTCTTAAACACGTTGCCACCCAGAATTATCGACAGATACTGGTCGCCGGTGCATGAGTTGAGAAAGAGTCCGCTGGCCACAGTCGAGGTGACAAGCCGGTTGGTGCGGCGCAGACGCGACGTGATGGCATGGGTGATGACCGACAGCATGCCGGTGCCCATCATCACGCCGCCGAAGAGCATGGCGCTGAGCACAAGATAGACCGTCCCCAACATTCCGGCCATTCCTCCGGTCGAGGTGAGGGAGTCGAGTCGCGGGTCGCCCGTTGAGACGGCTGTTTCGGTAAGCATCACGCGGCATGAAAGCGCCGCATCGTCGGCAAGCGTTCCGGCTCCGAGCGAAGCCACGATGCCCGGCTGAAGCACCCACATTCCCACCAGTCCGGCTATGGTGCCGACGGCGAGGGTAGCTACGGTGCCGCGGCGTGTGGCTATCATAATGATTGTCACAAGCGGAATAATCAGGGTCCATGGCGTGATGACGAACGTGCGGTGCAATGCGTCTGATATTTCTTCGGCCTGACGGCCGTCGGTGAGGTCGGCCGTCATACCAACCCACAGATATACGGCAACGGCAATCAGCATGGCGGGTATCGAAGTGAGCATCAGGAAACGTATGTGGGTGAAAAGGTCGACACCGCACGAGCTCGATGCGAGTACCGTAGTGTCGCTCAGCGGCGAAACTTTGTCGCCGAAATATGCACCCGATATTATGGCACCGGCAACCCAACCGGGCGAATATCCCATCACGGTACCCACGCCGAGAAGAGCCACGCCGATTGTGGCGATAGTGGTCCAGGAGCTGCCTGTCACCACCGACACGGCGGCGCAAATCAGGCAAGCTGTAGCCAGAAACAGCGACGGGCTTAGCAGGCGCAGCCCATAGTCAATCAGCGTCGGGACGAGGCCCGAGAACATCCATGTGGCAGAAAGCGTGCCGATAAGAAGCAGAATCGGAACGGCCGGAAGAATCTGTCGGGCGCTTTTCGCTACGCCTGGCAGCAGAGCGCGACGTGTGCGCGACGTGAACGCGAATCCGAGGGCGACGCACACTGCGCTCGCTCCGAGAAGGATATAATAGCTATAGTCCTGTACGACCGAAGCGCCTTTGAGGGCTATGACGGCGATTAGAGCGCCAAGCAGCACGATAATCGGAATTACCGACACGACGAGTGACGGCATCGGCTGACGCTTCGGCGATGCAGGAGAGGGGGCGGAATTATTGGGATTCATTGTGAGAGGCTGATTGTGTCGCGGGTCTTACGCGAGAGTCTAAGAATGATACGAGTGTCTATGCAAGATATTGTATCACTACAAAATTAATAATAATCCATCTTTTATTTCTTCGTCGGGACGTAAATAAGTGAAGAGTTTATGATAGATTCTCGGATATAAAGGGATTTTTACTTAATTGATGGTTAAAAGATGTGAAATAATGGAGTATGAATGAACTTTTCGCGATGTAAGTTGTAATTTTGTATAATACGCTTATCGGCGCAGAGGCGCGGCGGCGTAACATCAGCCTCCATAATCCACGAGGCGCAAAACATGGGGTTGACCGGTTTTGACAGCGTGTAGAAGTGGTAGGTAAGCATGCAGAGCCATGATGGAAGGCGCTCTTAAATCTCCGACATCAAACTTTTTAAATGGCGAAAATAACTACGCTCTTGCTGCCTAATCGAAGCACAGTAGATTACGCTTAATCGCCGCAACAGTTGCAGCGACAAGACATCGCCCGAT
>CAYUYQ010000079.1:0-9339 GCA_964449335.1 uncultured Bacteroides sp.
CGCGCATCACCTTCTTGCGGAGGGTCTTTTCGTCGTCGATGAGATAGATGCAGTTACCCTCGCTCTTACCCATCTTGCCGGAACCGTCGAGCCCGGGAACTTTAACGGCGTTAGCACCGAAATTGAAGTTCTGAGGTTCGGGGAAAAGATCGACACCATAGAATGAGTTGAAGCGACGAGCGAAGCGGCGCGTGAGCTCGAGATGCTGCTCCTGGTCTTTGCCAACGGGCACTTTGTGAGCTTTCTGAATCAGAATGTCGACGGCCATCAGAGTCGGGTAGGTGAGCAGACCGGCGTTGACACGCTTGTTGGAGTCAGTTCCGATTATTTCTTTCTCGATATCGTCGCTGTCGCTCTTGATTCCGAGGGCTTTGCGTGCCTTGTCCTTGAACGAAGCGGTTCGCATCAGTTCGCCGATGCCCACATGCATGTTGAGAAGCAGATAGAGTTCCGACACTTCAGGAACGTCGCTCTGCACGAATATGGTCGATTTCTCCGGGTCGAGACCGGCAGCGAGATATTCGGCCAGGATGTTCTTCACGTTGGCGTGGAGCTGTTCGGGGTCGGGATTGGTGGTGAGAGCATGAAGGTCGGCTACAAAAAACATATTGTCGTAAGCCGGATCATCCTGCATTCTGACAAAATTGCGCAGGGCACCGTAGTAGTTGCCCAAATGGAGGTTGCCGGTGGCACGAATGCCGCTCAGCACTATTTCTTTATCGTTCATTTCTTTAATGTAGAATTATTATCTGACAGTCTATCTGCTACTTTATCTCAGAAGCGGTAGCCTATCATGGCATGTAAGGAATAGTTGTGGATTCTCGGATTTTTGACTCCGGTCTGCTGTGAGATATTCTTTGCTCCAATCTGGAAGCGACCGCCTACAGTCATGTGAGGGCCGAAATGCAGGTCGGTAGCCAGATGGAGTCCTATGTCTCCACGGTGGAAGCGACTGAGAAACGTCGACGGCGAGTGGAAATAGTCTGTCTCGACTTTTTCGCTCTGCGGAACAAGCTGCTGCAGATCGTTGAGTTCGGCGCGATAGGTGTGGCGGTGTTGGTAGCCGGCAAAACCGAATCCGTAGTAGAAACCTGCGTTGACAATCCATCGCAGACCGGATGTCGGATTGAACCGAAAACTCAGAAATACGGGCACGTTGAGGTAGTACGTGCGGTTGGAGATGAACACCGAGCTGACGCTGAGGTTGCTCGGACCAACTACAGCCATGTCGATGCTGTAGTTGTTGGCCATCACGTCGAGCGACGTTCCGAACCCGAGAAAATTAGAGAAACCGAATACAGCGCTGCCTCCAATGCCCATCGAGTAGCCCATGTTGATGTTCAGGTCTTTAATTTCGGGGAAGCATGAGCGGTAGTTCTCGATGACTGACGATGAGCCGGCCAACAGATGTATCTCAGGTTCAATAAATTTGGTGGCAGGACCGAAGTCTACAAATGACTGGGAGTGTGAAGCAGGGGCGGCGCCCCATACAAAGACGACTGCCAGAATAGCGGTTGCAACAATTCTAAATCTCATAATCGCTTTAGAGGATTAGCTGATAAAATCAGCCCCAAAGTTACATAAAATTCTTTGAAAAAGTTTTGTCGAAATCAGTCTAACGCGTAACTTTGCCATGTAAAGGCCTCGGATAATGTGCACCGAAATGTCTGCAAACGCTCTCCGATCGGCCCAACAGTAACCTTAATTTGTATATATCACCGGATTAGTCCGGAGCAACACATTGTTATGAATTACAAAAGTCTTTGGATGACATCGCGCGACTACGTGCTGATTTCATTCGGTATTTTTATGTATGCTTTCGGATTCTCCGCGTTTATTTTTCCGGAGAAAGTTGTGATTGGTGGTCTGGCCGGTTTCGGCACATTGGTTTTCTTCATAACGGAATGGCTTTTCGGATATGGTGTGCCGGTGGCAATCACCTCCTACGCGATGAACCTCTTCCTGTTGGCTCTCGCATTCCGTACGGTCGGTAAGCAGTTTGTGCTCCGAACGATTTATGGTGCTACCTGTATTTCATTGTTCATCGGTGTGCTTACGCCGCTCTTTCCGAGTCCGCTTGTGGAGCAGCAGACGTTCATGAATATTATAATAGGTGGTATGCTCTGCGGTATCGGCATCGGTATCGCTTTCACTCACAACGGCAGCACGGGCGGAACGGATATTATAGCCGCCATGGTTTCGAAGCGATCCAACGTCACAATCGGACGCGTGATGCTCTACTTCGATATGTGTATTATTTCGTCGTCCTTCCTGCTTTTCCATCAGGTCGATAAGGTGGTCTATGGTTTCGTGGTGCTCGTCATCGTGTCGTATATGGCCGACCTGATTGTCGACACGAGCCGTCAGGCAGTTCAGTTCACCATCTTCTCACCTCATTGGGAGAAAATTGCAACGGCTATCAACAACAGGGCCAATCGCGGATGTACAGTAATTGATGGCATGGGTTGGTATACCCGTCAGGATGTCAAGATACTGCTGGTGATGTGCCGAAAGATAGAGTCGGTCACAATCTTCCGCATAATCAAGAGCATCGACGAGAATGCTTTCATAACGCAGGCCAACGTGAATGGCGTCTATGGAAAGGGATTTGACGCGCTGAAGCTTCGCGTTCCGCCGAAAGGTGAGGAGGACAGCCTGTCGGAGACCCCTGAACAGAGAGCCAACGAGACCCGTATAGAAGAGGTTAAAGCCTGACCGCCGGGGTATCAACGTCTGTCATGGCCGACAATTATCTGGAGCGTAAGATGGAGGAGTACCGTTCGGGAAATCTCGGACGGCGGACGACGCGCACCGTCGGTGGCTCGTCACTCCCGAAAGGAAAGATTGCTGTGGATTTCCCGCCGCGAATCGTGATTGTTGTAGGAGAAAGCGATGTGATAAGCCGCTCTATAGTGAGCCGGTTTGTATCGTCAGGGTGTAAGACCGCGTTTTGCTCGACAAGCTCTAAGGACGGGGCGGCATTGTCGCAGACGTCTGGCGCGAGATTTTATCCCGTGAAAAGCCTTGATGAAAAGTCAATTGACGAAGTGATAGATGACGTGACTCGGCATTGGGGATGCCCCGATACGCTGATAATCAATCAAGGAGAGAACTCATGTTGTGCCACCGAGCTTTACGATACGCGTGTCATTGCCCGGCTCGATGATTCCGACACTCGGCTGCGGATTATCGAAATGGCCTTAAAGTCCGGCGATTCGGAGGCAATTAATTTGTCAGATATGGCAACCGCTGATAAAACTGCGCGAAAAATTAATCGGATTGTGGTGCGTGAGCGCAGTGAAAGGTGTGGAGAAATTGTGAGCTCGCTATGTGTCTTTATTTGTGAGCCATGCGGTCGTTTTCTTGCGGGGCAGATGTTTGAAGTGGATTGACCGTAGGCGTTGGGGAGCGTTAGTTTAGTTTTTGTCAAAGATTTTTTCTGTAGCTTCAGGCCCGGGGTATTGTCCTTTGCCTTTGGTGAAGCGGCCGTAGGCTATGGCATGGGTCGGGCAGCGGTGATAGCACCGCAGGCACATTGCGCAGTGGTTGCTCCACTCCGGACGTCGCATGCTGTTTAATCTGATGTTGTTTTCCGGGCAATCTTTTTCACATAGCCCGCATGAAATGCATGCATCGGATGAGTGGAAGTAGCGGGCCGAGGTCAGGAAACGCATAAACAAAGGATAAAGCACTCGCGATTTCAAGGCCGGAACACCACCTCGATGAACATCGTCTACGCGGGCGTTGTGGCGTATGGCGCGGGCTATCGTGTTGACACGCTCCGGCATCCGGCCGATTTTGTAAATGGCCGTGTCGATGCTGTCAATATCAAAACCGGGTAGAGTCACGTAGGTGTTGGGCATAAAAACCGAGTAGGTGCCTTTGGCCCTCCATCCGCGCCGGGCGATAGCTTTGCGCCAGGCGAGGTGAACAAGGCCTGTATCGTCGCCGCATGTCACTACGAGATGATGCGTAGCGTCCGGAGGAAGATTATTCAGAGCCACGCTCGAGATGAAGTTGACAATCGGTTCTGGCATGCCCCAGCTGTAGACGGGAAATATCCATACGACGCGTCGCCACTCCGATGAGTCGAAAGCAAGCGGAGTGGCGGCGGTGATTCGTATGACGTCCTCATTCAGTCGGCGCGAAAGCTCGTCTGCAACCATAAGGCTATTGCCGTTGCCTGAGAAACAGAATATCATTGGACGCGATATGAGGGTTGTTAGATTGTGACCTGAGTAGCTCCGAAGCCGTATTCGCGGAACGAGGCATCCTGCACGTCGTGGCCTTTGTAGCGATGCGTCAGCTCTTTCATAATGGCATTGCGCAACACGCCTTCGCCTTTACCATGAATGAAAATAATCTTCTTGCCTTTATTGTGGAGATTTTCATCCATTATGCGCGAAAACTCGTCGACCTGCAGATTGAGCATATCGGCGTTGGAAAGGCCGCGGGTATTATCGACCAGCTCGTGGATGTGGAGGTCGACAACCAGTTTGTCGCCTTCCTTGCGCTGACGGGCCGATTTTTTTACAACGGGGCGCCGACGCATCGAATCAATTGCTTTCTTCGATTTCAGGGCTTTTTCAAGTTCTTTCGAGTCGGGTTTGTGCTCCCTGGTCACAACATCATTTTTCACAATGTCGATTGCTATCACATCGGTGTCGAAATAGTCGTTCGGCCGGAAACAGTGAAGTTTCGCGAACTTCGTTGTATCGATCCGTCGTGTGTAGTTGATTGCCGGTTTGAGAGCGAACGAACGGTCACGCTTGAACGCTACGGCCTGAAAAGCAATGTCGTCCATCTCGGTGAGGGATTCGCGGTTAAGCTCCTCAACCAGAAGCTGTATGTTGGGCTCAACTATTCCGCTGTAGCGCAGCATCCATTCTTCCGTTTCCTTGGCTTTCGAAAGATAGGAAAAGTAGATATAGTAGTTTGAGTCGTTGACCAGAAAGGTGTCGAATGTCGTTGTCGACAGTTTCTTTATGTCAGTCGGCTCAAAAGCGAGAACGATGTTGAGCTTATCGCCGCCAGGCACTTCCTCGACCTTTATCACTTCCTCTTCGTCGGGAATAGCGGCCGTTTTAGGGGCTGCGGCCGGTGCCGAAGCAACCGATTTCGGAGCGGCCGGTGCAGACGTTGGCTGCGGCCGAGGAGCGTCGGCGGCCCGGGCCACCACCACGCACTCCTTGAGGAGAACGGGGGTGGTGAAGCCGTCGGGTTCATCGACGTAGGCTATCTTGCCATCGATTTTTGAAATGCGACCACCTCCTACAGCGTTGAGATAGCGCACTGTATCGCCAATTTCAGCCATTATTTCTTGTTGTTCTTTATGTCGTTGAGAAGGCTCTTGACAGCAGCTTCAATCTGCGCATCCTGGCCTTTTACCACGGTGGCGGGGTCAAGAGCCACCTTGATGTCGGGTTCGAGCTGAGTGTTTTCGAGATAGTTGCCTTCAGCGGTGCGGAAACCGACAACCGGAATGCCGAACACGAGCGAGGGATCCTGAAGAGTCACCCAGTTTACACTGGTCATGGTTCCGGGTACGGGCATGCCCACGAGTTTACCGAGATTCTGGTGCTTGTAGACCCAAGGTGTGCCGTGAGCGTTGCTGTAATTTGCTTCGCAGATAATCATGATGCTCGGTTTGTTCCAGCGGCGTGAGGGCATCGACGAGGTGGGCACTCCGTGAACATCCTGAGTGAGATATTTCTGACCCGAAAAGAGCACTTCGATATCCTCGTGGAGACGGCCTCCGCCGTTCCAGCGGGTATCGATGACGATGCCATCGCGGTCGCTGTATTTACCGAGAATCTTTGAGTAGATACGGCGGTAAGAAGCGTCGTCCATCGACTTGATGTGCACGTAGCCCAGACGGCCGTTGGAGAGCGAGTCGACGAGATGCTCACGCTGCTTAATCCAGCGGTTGTAGAGCATATCGTTCTGCTGCGCGGCTGAGATAGGAAGAATCACTTCCTCGGTCTCGGCTTTCGAGCCGGGAGCGGTGAAACTGATGAGGGTCTTGCCATGACCTACCTCGTTGAGGAGCTGAGCCGGGTCGGTGTCCTTGGTCAGTTTCGTGCCGTTGATTTTGGTAATGACGGCACCGGATTTCATTGCAGTCCAGGTGTTGTCGAACGGACCGTCCTCAAGCACCTCAGCCACTTTGAGACCGTCGCCGTTATAAGTCATATCGTAGAGCAGACCGAGCGAGGCGGTAGCGTCGTTAGCCGGCAGACCGCGGTAGCGTCCGCCGGTGTGCGATACGTTGAGCTCGCCGAGCAGCTCGCTTAGCAGGTTGGCGAAATCGTAGTTGTTGTTGATGTGGGGGAGGAATTTGGCGTAATCGGCATACATCTTGTCCCAGTTCACACCATGGAGATTGGGATTGTAGAAGCGCTCACGCTCTTCATTATAGACATGGCGCAGCATGTATTCGCGCTCCTTGGCGGGATCCATCTTCATCGAAGCCGAAAGAGTTACAGGGGTGACCTTGTCGGTCTTGCCGTTGATTTTCTTCACTTGTGAACCTACAATGTAGAGGTTGCCGTCCTTGTCCATGTCGAGGGCGCCGGCGCGACCGCGGCCCAGAGTGGCCGCGCGTTTTAGCTCTCCGCGTTTGCGGAGATCGCGTTTCCAGAGGTCGTAGCCGTTTTCGAAGGCTCCGATGAAATAGAGTGTCTCGCCATCCTTGCTGAGGATTGCATCGGCAATAGCAGTCGAGCCGGGAGTGAGGCGCACTACGCGGTCTTCGATTCCGTCGAAGTCAATCTTAATCGGTTTAACGGCATCTTTGTCAGTCGATTCGTCTTTAGCCTTGTCGCCATCTTTAGCCGGTTTGTCGGCTGATTTCTTTTTATTGGTCTTTTCGAGTTCTTTCTGGAGAGCATAGTCTTCCTCGGAAAGCATGAATTTATCGTAGGCGTCTTTGTTGAGGAATGCCAGCATTACGTCGTATTGCGAACCCCATGAAGCGTGGGCGCGCATACCATAGCGCTCGCTGAGAAACAGGATGGCATTGCCGTCGAGCACCCAGTGCGGGCCTTCGTCGAAGTAGCCGCTGTCGGTTATGCGGGTCAGTTTACCGGTATTGGCATCGATGATGGCAATATCGGTGTAGGGGATATGGCGGGGATCATTGTAGTCGATGGCAATCCAGCGGCTGTCGGGCGACCAGCGGGCTGCAAAGCCTTTGGTGCGCGTAGGATTGGTAGAGCCGTCGGTGAGCTGCTTTTCGGCGCCGGTCTTGAGGTCTTTGACCATGAGTTTGTTGCGGTCGAGAATGTAGGCCAGTTTTTTTCCGTCGGGCGAAACAACGGGGCATGTGCGGTCGAGTTTGCCTTTTGCAAACACGGGCTCTTCGTTGACAACCGTTGCGTTGGAGAAGTTGGGGTCATCGTCGCGGGCGATTGTGGCTTTGTAGATGTTGTAGTTGCCGTCGCGTTCCGATGTATAATATATGGTGCGTCCGTCGGGAGCCCAGGCTATATCGCTTTCGTTTTCGGGGGTCGATGTAACTTGTTTGGTCGACGGATGCTCGGTAGCGGTTACGAACAGTTCGCCACGACGCACGAAGGCCACCTGCTTGCCGTCGGGCGAAACAGCTGCTTCGTCGGCGCTTGCCACGCGGATATCGTCGACGGGCTGAGCGTCGTCAACCGTCACGTCAATATTAACTTTCTGAGGCTTTCCACCGTTGGCCATGGTGTAGATTTCACCGTCGTAGGTAAAAGCCGACAGTCCGTTGTTGGCCTGCGAGAGAAAGCGGACGGGATGGGTTGTGAAGTTGGTGAGCTTCTTGACGTCGGCCGGAGAATTGATATCCATTGAATAGACATTGAATGTACCGCCGTTTCGCTCGCTCAGGAAGTAGATGGTCTTACCGTCTGTGCCGAGCACGGGATTGCGGTCTTCACCTCCGCGGTTGGTCAGGTTGGTGTGCTTGCCGGTCGAGGCGTCGTAGCGCCAGATGTCGCGGGTCACCGATGATGTGTGGTGCTTGCGGAAAATATCTTCAAGACCTTTGTTGTCTTCATAGACGAATGATTTTCCGTCGGGGAGGAAGGTCATGCTGAAGGCAGGTGTGCCGAGCACCTGCGATGTGCGGCCACCGGCCACCGGCACGCTGTAGAGCTCCGGCATGCGCGCGGTGGGGAACAAGGCGCTGGCAGCAGGATCCTGAATGGCTGCCGAGAAAAGCACGTTTTTACCGTCGGGGGTGAATGCTTGAGGCGTTTCGGCTGCCGAGTTGAAGGTGAGGCGACGTGCTGTACCACCGTCGGCATCCATGATAAACACATCGCTACCGCCGTTGCGGTCGCTGGCAAACGCAATCTGCCTGCCGTCGGGCGACCATACGGGAGCCGATTCGTAAGATGGTTGCGAGGTGAGGCGCACGGCCTTGCCTCCGTTAGCTGCCACTTTGTAGATATCGCCCTTGTAGGTGAAAGCAATCTGGCTTCCATCAGGCGAAATCTTGACATCGCGCATCCACAGCGGAGTCACGGCACTCAGTCCTGTAGCCGTGAGGGCTGCGAGGGCTATGAGGGTTAGTCTGGTTTTCATTCTTTATAATTTGATTGGTTAATTGTAATCAAGTGAAAGTTTTGATTGTGATGATTATTCGACTTAATACATTTAGGTGCAAAGTTAGCTAAAATTGGCTTAAATCGGTGCGATATTAAATAAAATGAGCAAATTTATGTAATTTTGCATATTGAAATACGGAACATTAAAAGGCTCGTTGACTGACTATGGTTTTCCTGTTTGACCTTGATGGAACGCTGACTGCTGCGGAGACACTGCCGATTATAGCCGGTCATTTCTCCGTCGGGGAAGATATGGAGTCGATGACACGCGCGGCCGTAGATGGCAATGTGGCGTTTGCCGACAGTTTTACACGGCGCGTCGGGATGCTCGGCCATTTATCTGTCAAGCGGGTGTCGGAGTTTCTTACCGGCGTCAGGCTTTACTCCAAGCCTGTAGAGTTTATTCGGCGTAACAGCGACAGATGTTTCATCGTGTCAAGCAATCTCGACTGCTGGTGCGGTGAACTGGGCCTCCGAATTGGCTGCGACGGCTTTTATTCCAAAGCAATTGTCGAAAACGATTCGGTGGCGGGTATAAAGTCGATTCTTTGCAAGGAACGGGTGGTGGAGCTATTTCACGACCGGGGCGAGAGGGTAGTTTTCATCGGCGATGGCGATAATGATTTCGAGGCTATGCGCAAGGCCGACGTGGCAATAGCGTGTGCGCTGCATCACGAACCGTCGGCGCGGCTACGCGACGCGGCTGACTACGTAGTGACCAATGAGTCGGAATTGTGTGAGATTCTTGAAC
>CAYUYQ010000080.1:0-9299 GCA_964449335.1 uncultured Bacteroides sp.
TTTCATTGATTCGGCAATCCAGCTGAAGAGGTCGTCGAGGTTGTAGTCGCCGCTGTGGGGACGATTCCACGGCAGGAAGAAGTTGACGTCGTAGCCGGCGTTTTTCAGCTTCGTGGCGAGATTGACGGGCACGAGAAACGACGTGTCGCGGTCTTTGGCTCCGTGACGGATATACCATTTCGGAGCGTTGTCAGCCGTCACGGTATCGCCTATGAAATACATCGGATTCATCAGATAGACGCGGTGGGAGAGCTCAGCCGGCAAAGTGTCTTTCGGGTTATGCTCACGATGGCGGTAGGAGAAATCGGTGAAGTTGTTGGGCGAGCCTTCGGCGTCGGCAAACACCTTGTTTTCAGGCGACGGTGTGGGTATGATGACACCCATCTGGTCGAATGCCGGCGGGGTCTTCAGCGGTTGAATCGTGGCGATGTAATTGAGATACTTGTCAAGGTCTACATCTTTGACAAAATCGGTCTGGCGGTTGAACATTGGAGGTCGTCGGGCTCCACGCTCGTCCGGTTGCGAGCCTTCGGGTCCGAACGATGGGGCAAGACGTCCGTCGCCGAAATCAGGCGTCTCGGTGTAGCGAATGATGCCGATGGAATCGGGGATATCCACACCCTCCTCAAGCGCTTTATGGGCCGATGCAGCGATGAACGATTTGAGGTAGTCGCGGTAATTGTCGGCCGTCAGAAGACTGCCGTTGTCATCTTTCAGTTTGAGTGAGTTGATGTAATCGGGAGCAAGTGCGGCAAGCTCATCGGAGATGCGGCATTGCACGGTGTCGAGATGCCGGGCTTTATTGTTGGTGCAATTGTAGAGCCATTCATACTCCATGTCGGCATGATTTAGGTCGGTAATGGGGCAATAGCATATCGCGCCATAGACGTTGTCTTTAGCCTTGGCTGCCCCCATGGCCTCGAGTGCTGCTTCATATTCCTCGCGGTTTCCGGTAGCGCCCACAAGAGCGGCCATAGCTCCTCCGGCGCTCGTCCCGTCAATGAATATGCGCTCCGAGTTGCCGGGAATTCGAGAATCGTTGTAGCGCAGATAGCGCACGGCGGCTTTCAGGTCGAGCAGGCCGTTAGGCGCCACGCCGGTATAGACCTTCTTGCCATCGCGCACCACAACCGAATTGGAGCCTCTCGTACCCGGAATGCAGACTATGTATCCTTCCTGAAGCGCGCGGCCGGTCGCATCGGTAGCCGACGGAGCTTTGGCCGTGGATGCCATGTAGCCACCCACATACTGGCGCATCAATATTGGGATTTCGCTGTCAGTGCGTCCCTTGAAATCCGTCGGGACGTAGATGTTGAGTGTCTGATAGGTGGAATCCTCTACGTTCGTAACGTAGTAAATATTCTCGTAGGCGGTATATTCCACCTCGTCGCCCGACGGCATTTTCAACATTCTGACTTCAAATTTGTCGCCATTGAAATCAAGCGGCGACACGTCGGCCGTTCGCGACGGACTGCATCCTACGAGACCGGTCAAGGCAATAAGACCGCCAAATAGAAAAACACTCTTATTCATTCGAAATAACAATTACGTAATAGAAGTATAATGATAACAAACCGTAAATTGTTTACATATCAATCTATTCTAAGGCTTGAAAATCGCCTGAAAACGATTCCACCTCCCCGAAAGCAATCTGGCAGAGATTTTCGGGGAGGTGGTGGTAAAAGTTGTGTCGGGAGGCGGAGTGACGGAGAATTAGCGGCCGGTTGCCTGAAGATAGGCGAGTTTCTTAATCTGGAACTGACCATAGGCATCGACAAACTTATCCTGAGACTGCAGATGGAGAGTCTGGGCGTTGAGCAGGTCGGTGACGGTGGTTATGCCGGCGTTGTAGAAGTTTTTATTGAGCCGGAGATTCTCTGCTGATTGGGATATGGACTCTTTCGCAATTTCCATTTGAGTGTAGGAGGTTGTCAGATCATTCCAGGCGTTGGTCATGGCTATAACGAGCATCTGAGAATCATCTTCCAGTTGGGTGCGGGCAATTCGCGTCTCGAGTTTTTTCTTCCTGATGTTGTGAGAGCCGCCCCACCAGTCGCTCAGCGGTATGCTTACCGTCACATAGATATTTGCAAATCTATGTCCCTGGTCAAGAATGTGTTCGTAGTTGTAGCTCGCTCCGGCGGCAACCATGGGCAGATTGTTGCCCACGGCCATCTTCTGTTCAAGTTCCTTGGCTTTCACATTCTGAGTCAACAGCCCGTGGCCTATGGTCTGGTCAAGACAATCTTCCGGGTTTCTGAAGATTTCATGCGGGAAATCGGGCACGACACCTAACGGAATGTCGGAAGCGACGTCAACCGCTCCTGATGTACCCCGGCCGATATACTGCGCAAGAAGCATCCTGACAATCGATATGCCGTTGTCGAGTTCGCTTCTCGCCACGAGCATCTCGTTTCTTTTCAGTTTGACTTCAAGCAGGTCGTTGTTGGTCGTTATGCCGGCGTCGACATAGCTTTGGACCTGGGCGGTGAGGGTGTCGAGCATTGCTATCACCTGTTCCAGCGTGCGGTGTTTGGAGTGTAGGGATACGAGCTGCCAGTAGTATTGCTCGACATTGCGGCGCACTTCATCGGCAGTCTGGCGTTGCTGCAACCGGCTTACTTCTTCGCCCACGTGAGCGAGGCGGTTGCCGTTTACGATTCTTCCTCCCAGAAAAACGGGTTGAACGAGATTGATACCCGCAACCGACCCTTTTTTCAGCAGACTCAGGTTGAAATCCATGTCATCAAGGCCCACACCGAGCATGGAGAGCGGTAGGTTGAAACTGTGCTGAAGCATGCCGTGATTGGCCGTAAAAGCGGCACCGCTCATACTTATGGACGGAAAATACTTCGTGAAGGCTTCGTGCGACGTTTCGCGCGAAGCTTCCATCGAGTAACGGGCAGTGCGCATACGGGCATTGTTTTCAAGGGCCATGCTTACGCACTCATCGAGTGACAGACGCTGGGCGCAGACCAACGCCGGGAATATCAGCGCCATGACAGCCGCTAAGCTGAATATCTTTTTCATATTGTGTCGGTTTTTACAGATTTTTTCTCCATCACTTTCCAGTAAAGCACGGGAATTACGGTTACGATGAAGAAGAATGTGATGATTGTTCCCCAGAAGATTACCGTGCCCATCGGGCGCCACAGCGGAGTGCCGGTCATTACCATCGGGAGCACACCCATTGACGCAGCGGCCGACGTCAGGAAGATGGGACGCATACGCCGTTCGGCGCTATGGAAGATTGCATCTTTGACTGTCATGCCCTCCGACCGTTGAAGCTCCTCGGCATAGTCAATCATGATGATGACGTTTCGGACGAGAATACCCATCAGGGAGATAAATCCGAGTGTACAGGTCAGCGAAAGCACCTCGCCCTGAATGGCAAGTCCGATGCCGGCCCCCGGGATGCAGAGCACTATGCAGAGCAGAAGCAGGGCCGATGTCCTGACATCTTTATAGTGCGCAAGCAGGATGAAGAAAATAATCACCACGGCCATCAGCAGGGCTGAAATAATCGGTGGCCACATTTCGAGTGACTGACTGTAGTCGCCACCATATTCGATTGTGACGCCCTCGGGCAATTCGAGCCGGTCGATTCGTTTCTGTAATTCACTTGTGACTGTGAGTGCAAACGAACCGCGTTCGACCTCGGAAGTGATAGTGACGCACGGTATGCCGTTGCGATGCGACAGCTGGCCGTAATTCCATGTCGGAATGACGTCGGCAACCTGCCGGAGCGGAGCTGAGGCGATGCCCATGACGGGAAGCAGTTCGTTGCGCAGGTCATTGACATCGGACTGCTCCGAGGTCGGGGTGCGGAACACAACGGGCGTAGCGTATGTGCCGTCCCACAGCGTGGCTACCGGAATACCCGACTTGGTATATCGCATCGCAAGATTGCCTTCCAGCATGATGTCGCTCAGGCCCAGACGCGACATGGTGGTAAAATCTGGCGACACTTGCGCTGCCACAAGTGGAGCATGCAGACTGCTGCTGGCAAGATTTATTTCAGGAACCGTCCGCATGATTGCAAGCACCGAATCGGCCACGGCATGGAGCGCGGAATAATCGTTGCCCTTAATGCGCACTTCAATCGGGTAGGCAGCGTTTGAATAGGACAATTGCTTGAATCTTACCTTTGCTTCGGGGAAGTAGTCGCGATATTTGGCGGTATATTCATTCAAGATGTCAATCGTAGCCTCGTTGCTGCTTGTATTGACTATAAACTGGGCGAAGTTCGGACCTCCCACCTGAGGAGCATACGTAGTCTGGAAGCGCGGTGATGAGCAGCCGTGGAAATTGGCGACTGACACCACTCTCTCGTCGTGGCTGAGTATGTTGGCCAGCGAATCGGCCACTATGTTGGTCTGTGCAAGCGGTGTCCCGGTGGGCAGATAAATCTCTACGGCAAACTGATTGCGCTCGGCAATCGGCATCAGCTGCATGGGGCGCTTCATGAGCAGATAGCCTCCACCCGCTGTCAGCACCACCGCCAGCAACAGCACCATGCCGGGACGGTTGAAACAGAGGGCCAGAATCTTGTCGTAGGATGTCTGCAGGCTGCGCAGCAGCGAGAAGTGTTTCTTTCCGCCGGTAGCGTTTCCGTCAAGGTTGGCCACTTTTGTCGGTTTGATGAAGCGATACTGAAGAAACGGTACCAGCAATTCGGCTATGAGCAGCGAGCCCAGCAATATGAGCGATATGGCCCAGGGGAAGTCCGTCAGGAAGTCGCGGAACATTCCTGTCATCGTAAACAGGAACGGGAAGAAAGTGATCGAAATGGCGAGCGTGGCCGAGAATATCGACTTCAGAAATTCGGATGCCGAGCGGATTGTGGCCTCCTTGCGGTCCATTCCCTCGCCGATTAATTCTACATAATCATCAATAATCACCACCGAGTTATCGACAATCATGCCCAGCGATACGATAAGGCAGGCGAACGTCACGGTGTTGAGTTCGATTCCGAACACATAGAATAGTCCGAGTGATATGAAGATGGTGATTGGGATGGTTGCGGCTGCAATAAGGGCAACCCTTATGGGAAGAAGCAACACTATGACCACGATTACGGCCACGACGGCGATAAGCAGCTCGCGGAGGAAGTCCATGACGCTGCTATTGACCACCTTCGGCTGATTGGTAATCTGAAAGAGAGTCACATCTTCGGGAATCTGGGCCTTGAATTCGGCCAGTTGCTTCTCAACCAGGCGTCCCATCTCGACGATGTTGTTGCCTTTCTTCATCTCAACCGACAGAAGGATACATTTGCGTCCGTTGTTGGTGATGAACGATGTCGGCTCCGGATACTCACGACGGACCTCGGCAACGTCTTTCAGCCTGACAATCTCTCCGGCGGGAGTGGAAAATACTATCTGGTCGGCGATGTCGGCAACGGAATTAAGCGGATTGTCGACGTAGATCGGTGAGGTGTAGCTGTCAGTCCTTATCTCGCCGCCCGTGGTCTGGAATCCATCAGCAAAAAGCGTGGCTGCCAGCGTTTTCTCGGAGATACCGTAGTGAGAAAGACGCTCGGGATTGATGTAGATTGAAATCTGCTCGTTCTGTTTTCCGTAAACATTCATTGTCCCCACGCTTTCAACTGTGCGGAGGCGGTCACGGAGGGCGTCCATATAGTCGCCGAGTTCGCGGTAGGTCTTGTCGTCACTCTCCATCGTGATAAGCAGTGCCGAGGTGTCGCCGAAATTCGAGATGACTTCAACCGCCAGTACGCCCGGAGGCAGCTGCTGCTTCACGCTGCTGAGTTCGCGGCTGAATGTGTTCCAGAATGAATCCGTGTCGGTTATCTTGTCGTCAAGTTCCACATAAATCATCACCATACCGTCGGTGGCGTTTGACGTGGTTTTGACCTTATTCACTTCTTTGAAACTGAACACGAAGTTTTCCAGCGGTTTCATCACCTGCTGTTCCATCTCAAGTGACGTGGCCCCCGGATAGACAGCCACAACCACTCCCTCACGGATAGTGAAGTTCGGAAACTCGTTTTTGTCCATTGTCTGGAGTGCGTATATGCCGAAAGCGACGAAAATGCATACCATCAGTACAACGACATTGGCATACTTCACACCCCAGACTACCAGGGGTGAGTTTTTGACCGGAGGAAGCTTTGACAGTAGCCCTCCCTCAATGTTTTTATTCGAAGAATCCATATCGCCCTAATCAATTAATGGATGTGACTTTGGTGCCTTGCGACACTTTGTTCATGCCGGCCACAATCACTTTATCGGAGTTGCGAAGGCCGGATTCAATCACTATGCCTTCCGGAAGCATTGCTCCGGCAATCACCGTGCGTTTTATCGCTGTGCCGGCCGAATCAACCCACACGAAGTTGGTGTTATCTGCCGCAAGCAATACGGCCGACACGGGGAGGATGACTCCCTCAGTCGCCGAGACCCGGTCGGTAACGACCTCGCATATCATGCCCGGGAGTAGACGTCCGGCAGCATTGTCGACCTCATATTTTACTAAGTAAGAGCGAGAGAGAGGATTGGCCGAAACACCCTTTTCGACCAATTTACCGGAATAAACCTCATCAGACGAGGCCTTCGATGTGATAGTAGCTGTGGCACCATTGGCAAATTTGGAAATGTCATTTTCGGGAATCGAAATTGCGACTTTCACCGAATGAATGTCGACGATTTTGACAACCGGTATACCCGGGGCGACGGTTTGTCCGACCGATGCCGACTTTTCTGACACGACACCGGCCACCGGAGCATATAATTTCGCGTCGTTGAGGGCAATCCGGGCAATTTCGGCAGCATTTTCCGCCTGACTCAATTTGCTCTGAACTTCAACCCATTTGATGTCGGCCAGTGAATTTGACTCGTGAAGAATCTTCATTCGGTTGTAGGCGTCCTTGGCCTGATTCAGTGTCGCTAAGGCTATATCGTAGGCATTACGGAGCGTTCCGTCATCAAGCGTTCCGATAAGCTGGCCTTTTTTGACGCGGTCGCCCTCCGAGACTGTCAGAGTCTTGATTGTGCCGGCTGTTGAAAAACTCACCACCGAACCGCTTTCCTCCTCAACTGTGCCCGAATATGAGAATTTTTCCTCGACATTATTATTGGTTACCGTCATGGTCTTGACTCTCACCGGTGGCCGGGAATTGTCGGTGGATTTTGAATCGTGTCCGCAAGCGGATGCCAGAGAGAGGATAATTGTCAGCAGGTAAGCTTGACACGCCTTTTGATAGTTCATATAAGATACTTTGCAGATTGTTATTATTGAAGCCGCAAAAATAAGACATATACGTTTACCTATAAATGTCTGTTTTGGAAATAAAATTGTCAGATGGTACGAATTAGGATGCGAAAGGTGGCAAAAATCGGGAAATTGTGTTTAATTTGTATTCTAATAATCCAAAGCATGATGGACACTCTTTTGCAGATAGCTACAGCCAGTCTCAACCCGGATACTGATTTCGGGCATGTGTTTGAGATGACGGGTCGGTGTGCATTTGCAATCTGCACTAAAGGAGAATTCGAAATCAAGTTTTTCAACGAGAGGTATATAGTCAGAGAGCACTGTATGTTCGCGTGCATGCCGTTTGTCAGGATTGAAGTATTGTCGGTGGCGGCGCCGAGTGAAGTGGTATTCGGCTATATACGGATTGAAGACGTGCCGGCAATGATCAGCCGGTGGGTCGACACAAGCAACCTCAGTGCCATTCAAAATCATCCGATGGTAGAAATCACACCCTCTCAGCTGGATTGTCTGATGGCATCAATCAGAGAATACCGAAGCGAATATGACGAGAGCCGACAGGATTCTGCCGAAGCTATATGCCGGCGCATACAGCACGACATAGTCGATTTCCAGTGCCGGTTAATCGTAGCGAAAGTGCTTAAGATTTATTTCGCCAATATACGGATGACGGCGCACGGATACACTCACCGTGATTTCGTGTATCAGCGATTTATGCTTGCGCTTTACGGCAACTTCCGCGAGCACCGTGACGTGAGCTTCTACGCTATGCGCTCGGGCGTGAGTCTGAAATATTTCTCCACGATTGTGAGGCAATTGTCAGGGACAAGCCCGTCGGAGTGGATTGAAACGGTGGTGGTCGATGAAGCAAAGTCAATGCTCAATGACAGTCGCAGAAGTATAAAAGACATAGCTGCTGCCCTTAACTTTCCCGACGCTCCGACTTTTACGAAATACTTCCTCCGCGTCACGGGCATAACTCCTAAGGCCTACCGTAAATCAGTCTTGTAGCCACCGGACGTACATCGGGCGCCCAGTCCGCCAATCACCTGAAAAGGGTAATGGCAAAACTCCTGATTGCACAGGAATCTTGCCATTAGTCCTATTGATTGTTCGGTCTATAAGACCGGAATTATATTATTCGGTGAAGCTTAACTTGCCGCTCACGATATCGTCGACCATTCCTTCGTAGGGATCCTGAGAAATGACCTTCTCATTATTGACGCCTTCATTCTTGGAATAGAAGATTTTACCGAATTCAGGCACGACATATTTGGGATATGTGGCGTATTTCTCGCGGCTTTCCTCCATCAATGGTATATGCTCGTTCTGATAGCATACCGTGATTTCAGGATGCTCCTGTACCCACTTCGGGAAGAAAATCACACCATGAAGCCTATTCTGGTCAGGCATAAAATTAAGACTTACATCCGTACCCGTCGGTTCGGTCCAGGATATTTTGTAGACGCCGTCGGCCAGTTTGACGATATCGGCCTTCTGGTCTCTGACCCAACGGCCGCCGACCATACCGCTGTGTATGCGGTAGTCAACCGTATCTTCGTTTTTAACATAAAGTTCGTACATCCACCCGTTGTCGTAGGTGTAAATGAAATGAGAGCCAATAAATTTATCCATAGTTTAACTTGTTTAATTTATGCCTCTTTCCTTCGTGAGTGGTAGCGTCAGATATTCCAATGGAGTTGCATGGGGATAATTGTAAACCCCGCTGCGGAGGGAAGAAGTTTGGGTTACTAAAAGAATTACAGTTTTGAAAATATAACGTCGTGGGCGCCCAAACAGTTCGTATCCTCACCGCATCATAACTAATCAAACTTTTTGAATAAATCTTGTGAGATTCTGTTTTCAAAAAGAATTCGCTAACTTCGCATTGACAATTAGTGTCACAAATGACACTCGTTGTCATTTGTATGATAATTCAAAGACCATACTATCTTAAAAAACTTATCGATTGCCGCCATCAGGGAATGATTAAGATCGTTACGGAATAAGACTCTACGTAATCCGGATGCTCTACTCAATTTTATTGACTCCCAAATAAAAGATGA
>CAYUYQ010000081.1:0-9162 GCA_964449335.1 uncultured Bacteroides sp.
AGGTTAGCGTTGAGTTCGTCGCCCTTGAGTTCGGTCACAGCGTAACCGAGGGCTTTCTTTTCACGTTTCATACCGAGAGCGGTCACAACGACTTCGTCGAGGCTGTGAGCGTTTTCGGTCAGGGTAATGGTTACAGGCTCGCTACCGGTCACCTTGAAGGTGTAGGGGTCGCAGCCGATATAAGTAACCGTGATTTCATCGCCGACTTTCACACCTTTCAGCGTGAACTCACCGTCGATATTTGTGGCAGCGCCGGTGCCGGCACCCTTCACAATCACTGAGGCGCCCACAACGGGTTCGCCTGTCGAGTCAAATACTGTACCGGTAACCGTAACAGTAGCAGCAGGAGCCTGAGCAACCTGAGCTTCCGAGGCGTAAACCGCTCCGCATGCACCGCAGGAGAGGATTCCGGCCAGCATCAGTTTAGTTAATTGATTAGGCATAGATTGGTTAAAAATGATTGATTAATAAAAAAGAATGTGTATCTAATTGTTTGTAAATTCGATTGGTATTACTCGTTTTTTACTGGTATGTAGATGACAGAAGCAGGGGCGCAATGCTTACTCCACGAGGCTTCCACCTGCAAATTTACAATAAAATATTTGAGACTTCCAACAATTCCGTTGTTTTTTTCTATGAGAAAACGTGATTATTTGCGGGTTTAGTATGCTTGATTGCGTTAAAAACCACTTTTAACATTGTTAAATCCTATTTAAGACTACACCTTAATATATTTAAAAGAACGGCGAAGCTATTTTAGCTCGCGGTTTTTCCCTACCTTTGCACCCGACAAAGCTACTTAACAAATCATTATCACTTATGAAAAAGCAATTTACCGCTTCAATCATCGCCGCACTGACGGCCATGAGTGCCGCAGCCGCCGACACAACGGAGGCCCGGCTGATGCGCTTTCCGGCCACAAACGGCCGCGACATAGTGTTCAGCTACGCCGGCGACCTCTACACCGTGCCTGCAACCGGAGGCGAAGCCCGACGGCTCACATCGCACGTGGGCTACGAAATCTTCCCCCGCTTCTCGCCCGACGGTTCTCAGCTGGCGTTTACCGGCCAGTATGACGGCAACACCGAAGTCTACGTAATGGACGCCCGCGGCGGCGAGCCCCGACGCATCACCTACACCTCGACCAACTCCCGCGACGACCTGGGCGACCGCATGGGCCCCAACAACATGACCCTCACCTGGGCTCCCGACGGCACGGTGGTCTACCGCAACCGTATCGGCGACGGCTTTGAGGGGCAGCTCTGGAAAGCTCCGACCGACGGCTCGATGCCCACGCGCATACCCCTGCCCGAAGGCGGCTTCTGCTCATTCTCGTCCGACGGAAAGCGGATGGCCTACAACCGCGTAATGCGCGAGTTCCGAACATGGAAATACTATCGCGGCGGTATGGCCGACGATATCTGGATCTACGACCCCGCAAACGGCACCGTGACCAACATCACCAACAATCCGGCTCAGGACATCGCCCCAATGTGGATTGGCGACGAAATCTTCTTCATATCCGACCGCGATATGACGATGAACCTCTTTGCCTACAACACCACGACGGGCAAAACCGAGAAAGTGACCGACTTTACGGACTACGACATCAAATTTCCGTCGTCCGACGGCCATTCAATCGTGTTTGAGAAAGGCGGCTACATCTACCGCTTCGACCCAACCACCCGCAAAGCCGACAAGATCAACATCACGCTCAGCTCAGACAACATCTACGCCCGCCCGCAGCAGCAGTCTGTTGCCGACCGGCTTACAGCCGTGAGCGCGTCGCCTGCGGCCGACCGTCTGGCCGTGACGGCCCGCGGTGAAGTGTTTGACGTGCCAGCAGCAGGCAAAGGCGTGACCCGCAACATCACCCGCACACCCGGAGCCCACGACCGTGGTGCCGCGTGGAGCCCCGACGGCAAAAACATAGCCTACATCTCCGATGCCACCGGCGAGACCGAAGTATGGCTGCAGCCCACCGACGGCTCCGCACCCCGCCAGCTCACCAAAGGCAACGACACCTACATCCGTTCGCTCACATGGAGTCCCGACTCACGCCGAATCGTCTACACCGACCGCAAAAACCGCGTGGTTAGCGTCGACCCCGCTACCGGCGCCAAAACCGTGCTCTTCACCAATCCCGAGCATGAGATGCGCGGCATCGCTTTCTCACCCGACAGCCGATGGATTACCTACACCCGCTCCGGCGACAACGATATGAGCGTGGTCTACGTCCGCTCGCTCGCCGACGGCAAGGAATATCCCGTGACCGAAAAATGGTATAGCTCCGCATCGCCAATCTTCTCGGCCGACGGCCGCTACATCATCTTCACCTCCGAGCGCGATTTCAATCCCACCTACGGACAACTCGAATGGAACCATGTCTACAACCGAATGGGTGGCCTCTACATGGCTATGCTCGCCGACGATACCCCCTCGCCCCTCCTCCCAACCGACGGCAAGCCGGCCGACAAACCCGAAAAGACCGACAAACCTGAAAAAGCAGCCTCGGCCGACCAGAATCTCACCCGCATCGACCCCGACGGACTTCCCGGACGCATAGTCAAGCTGCCCCTCGACGCCGGACGCTATCGCCCGATCTACAGCGACGGTAAAAACGTGTGGTACTCTGCCGGGCCCTCTACCCACGCCTTCAATCTCGCCTCAGGTCAGGACACCAAAGTGGCCGACGCGATGATGCAGCCCGCGTCCGACGGCAAGCACGCCCTATATTTAAAAGGTGGGAAAGTCTATACAGGTCCCCTTTCGGCCTCGAAAACCAACCTCGACAAGCCCGTAGACCTTTCCGACATGGTCGCCACAATCGACTATCCCGCCGAGTGGGCTCAGATTCTCGATGAGACATGGCGCGCCTACCGCGACGGTTTCTATCTCGAGAACATGCACGGCGTCGACTGGCCTGCAATCAAGCAGAAATACGCCGCACTTCTTCCCTGGGTCAAGACCCGTCTCGACCTCAACTATCTGATTGGCGAGATGATTTCAGAGCTTGCCGTGGGCCACGCCTACGTCAATCCCGGTGAGAAACCCGAGGCTCCCCGCACACCTATGGGCATGCTCGGTGCCGACATCAGCCGCGTCAAAAATGGCTATCGCGTTGACCGCATCCTCGAGGGTGCACCTTACTCCAAAGAGCTCGTTTCGCCCCTCGGCCAACCCGGATTGGGCGTGAAAACAGGCGACGTAATCACGGCCATTGACGGCGTTTCGACCGCCGACGTAAACAACATCCAGAGCCTCTTGACGGGCAAAGCCGGCGTGCTCACCGAACTGACCGTCGTAACCCCCGGTTCCAAAGCGTCGCGCAAGGTCGTCGTAAAGCCCCTCGACTCCGAATACCCGCTGCGTCACTACGAATGGGTGCAGCGCAACCTCAAACACGTTGAGGAGGCTACCGGCGGCCGCGTAGGCTACGTCTACATCCCCGACATGGGTCCCGAAGGCCTCAACGAGTTCGCGCGCTATTTCTATCCGCAGCTCGACAAAGAAGCCCTCATCATCGACGACCGCGCCAACGGCGGCGGCAACGTAAGCCCCATGATTATCGAGCGACTGCTGCGCAAACCCTACCGCATGACCATGCGTCGCGGCTCAACCCGCACCGGCACCATTCCCGACGCCACGCTCGTAGGGCCCAAAGTGCTGCTCATCAACAAATATTCGGCCAGCGACGGCGACCTCTTCCCCTGGAGCTTCAAGGCCAACAACCTCGGCACCGTAATCGGCACCCGCACCTGGGGCGGCATCGTCGGTATCAGCGGCTCGCTGCCCTATATGGATGGCACCGATGTGCGCGTTCCGTTCTTCACCAACTACGACGCCGCTACCGGCCAGTGGATTGTTGAGAACCATGGCGTTGATCCCGACATTCTCATTGACAACGACCCCGTGAAAGAGAACGCAGGCACCGACCAGCAGCTCGACAAAGCAATTCAGGTTGCACTCGAGCAGCTCAAAGACCGCAAGCCCACGCCTCCCATCCCCGCTCCCCGCACATTCAAGTCACTCGGACTCTAATCCCTATTAGGCTAATTGACCCAATTGCTCTTATTGGCCCAAACTCTCAACCAAGCTGCCGCACAATGCGGCAGCTTGCGTGTTTTAAAGCGATTTTTTGTAACTTTACCGCAAATTTCTCTTACAATGGACCGTATCAAGCAAATCATCCGCAGCCGTTCATTTATCGGCGTCGTCATATCGCTCGCAGCGATGGCCGTGATTGCCTTCGCCTATTTCTATCCCGACGCAGCTCAGGGCAACGTCCTCCAGCAGTACGACACTCAGCAAGGCATAGCTATAGGCCAGGAAGTCAAGGCCTACCACGAGGCCACCGGCGAAACCTCGCGCTGGACCAACTCCGTATTCTCCGGCATGCCGACATTCCAGATTTCGCCCTCCTACCCGTCGGGCCGACTCTTCTCGTGGATCAACACCGTGATGGGCTTCGGACTGCCTGCTCCCGCCAACCTCATAATGATGATGATGCTCGGCTTCTTCATCCTGCTGATGGCCATGAAGATGCGGTGGTATATAGCCCTCACCGGCGCCATAGCCTACGGTCTGTCGTCCTACTTCATAATCCTCATCGGAGCCGGCCATATCTGGAAATTCGTAACACTCGCCTACATTCCTCCGACGATTGCCGGCATCATTCTCTGCTATCGCGGACGCTATCTGGCCGGAGCCGCGCTGACGGCTCTCTTCGCCATGATGCAGATAGCCAGCAACCACGTGCAGATGACCTACTATTTCCTTTTCGTCGTCCTCGCCTTCATCATCGTTGCGCTCATCGACGCCGTGAAATCGCGTCAGATTCGCCGCTGGCTCATAGCTACCGGCTCTCTCGCCGTAGCAGCCATCGCCGCCGTCACCGCCAACCTTCCGAGCCTCTACAACACCTACGAATACTCCAAGGAGACCATGCGCGGCGGTCATTCCGAGCTAACCCGTCAGGATGCCTCGGCCGCCTCCACATCCGGTCTCGACCGCGACTACATAACCCAGTATAGCTACGGAGGAGCCGAAACCTTCACCCTCCTTATCCCCGACATCAAGGGCGGAGCTACCGTCAAACCCGAAAAAAGCTCTAACAAAATGCTCTCGCTTGCCGACCTTCCCGAAGCGAAAGAGATGGTGTCAAAGGGTGTCATCTCACCCGAGGAAGCCTACTATCTGGGCTACGTCGGCCAATACTTCGGCGAACCCGAGCCCACCAACGGACCGGTCTATATCGGCGCGCTTATCTTCGCCCTGTTCCTCGCCGGATGCGTCATGGTGCGCGGACCGCTCAAATGGGCGTTGGTCATCCTCACCGTGTTCTCCATTCTGCTCGCTCTGGGACGCAACTGCATGTGGCTCACCGACCTGATGATTGACTATATGCCGATGTACAACAAATTCCGCACCGTCCAGAGCATCCTCGTCATAGCCGAGTTCACCATGCCTCTGCTCGCCGCTATGGCCCTGCAGCAGATTTTCAAGGACAATCCCGCTGAAAGCTGGGCGCGCAATCGCCGCGGTATCACATGGGGCTTCGGCATAGCCCTCGGCATCTGCCTGCTTGCCATTATTGCGCCCTCGGTGTTCGGTTCGGCTGTCACCGACACCGACCGCCAGACCGACGCCATGATTTCGCAGCAGCTCGCCGCTCAGGGAGCCGACGCCGCCACGCTTCAGGCCTTCTCGCTCAACAATCCGCGCATATTCAGCGCCGTTGAGAATCTCCGCTTCTCGATGGTGCGTGCCGACGCCATGCGCAGCTTCATCATAGCCGCCGCCGGCCTCGGAGCCATACTCCTTTACTTCTTCGGCAAAATCTCGCTGCTGCTGGCGGCCATTATAGCCGGGGCTCTGGTGTGCGGCGACCTCTTCATAGTCAACAAGCGCTATCTCGACACCGAGAGCTTCGTGCCCAAGCGCCTGAGCCGTGGCGACCCATTCCCGCTCACCGACGCCGACCGAACAATTCTGGCCGACACCACGTCGAGCTACCGCGTCATGAACATGCCCCAGTTCTGGCAGCCCGGACCCTCATACCGCCACAAGACCATCGGCGGCTACCATGCCGCCAAGCTCACTCGCTATCAAGACCTTATCGACCGACATCTCCAGCCATTCCTTTCGGGCAATCCGACTGATGGCGACTGGAATGCCGTCAACATGCTCAACGCCCGCTACATCGTCGACTATAGCGGATTACCACTCTTCAACGATGAAGCCCTCGGCAACGCATGGTTCGTCGATAGCGTGGCCTACGTCGACGGCGCCGATGCCGAAATGTCCGCACTCGACCATATCGACCCGGCCCGCACAGCCGTTGCCGACAGCCGCTTCAGCGCAGTTCTCGGTCCGTCGTCGCCCCGCGCCGAAGGCGACACGATACGCCTGACCTCCTACGCGCCCAACCGTCTGACCTATCACTCGGAGAGCGCCCGCGGCGGGGTGGCCGTATTCTCCGAAGTCTTCTTCCCGTGGGGCTGGACAGCTACTGTCGACGGTCAGTCCGTCGAAATCGGCCGTGTCAACTATCTGCTTCGCGCCATCAACCTTCCCGCCGGAAGCCATACCGTGGAGATGCGTTTCGACCCCAAATCACTCCACACCACCGACACTGCCGCCACCGTTGCCATCATCCTCATCTATCTGTCGCTCGTCGCAGCAATCCTGCTGGCTATCAAGCATGTTGCTAAAGGCAACGACATCCCCGCCGATGGACCTGCAGTGGGCTAAACATCCGCTGGCGCGACGTCTGTGCGCCCACGGCTTCGGCGTGCACTCCCCGTTTGCGTTCGACTTTATCCGTCGCGTGCTCGCCCAACCCTGCGCCTACTATTGCTACCCCGATATCAACCGCTTGGCCTCGTCGCGTCGCGATGCCGCATGCGCCCGGCTGTTGTTTCGCGTAGTGCTCCATTTTCGGCCCGAAACAATTGCGATTGCTCCCGGCGTTGAGCTCTCGGAGGCCATGATCGCCGCGTTGAAAGCAGCCCAGCCCCTCGCCACGCTCTCCGGCCATTGCGGACCCTTCACCATCTGTGGCCCGACATTCGACGGCCCGATTGATGAAAACACCGTGGTATTCTCGCTGCGCCCCTACACCGATCCAGTCGAAACTCTGGCGCCAACATTCGGCATGACTTTCGCCGGTTCGTCAGGCTCCGTCTACGTCGGCCTGCCCCACCTGCCCCGGCAGACCTTTGAACTCATCGATTGACTCTCGCCTCACCCTCTTCCGCACTATAATGAGAGAAATCACCGACATAGACCGGGCCATAGCACAGTTTGAAGCCTACTTGATACTGGAGCGGGGACTGAGCGACAACACCCGCCAGGCCTATCTCGCCGACGTCGGAAAGCTTACAGCCTACCTTTCTGAAGGAGGAAAAGCTCTATCGGCCGTAACGCTCGACGATCTCCAGGCCTTTGCCGCCGACCTCTTCGATCTCGGCATCTCACCGCGCTCGCGCTCGCGCATCATCTCCGGAGTCAAGACATTCTTCCGTTTTCTGAAGATGGAAGGCTACCTCGACGTCAACCCCGCCATTCTGCTTGAGAATCCCAAAACGGGCCGACACCTACCCGAGGTGCTAAGCGTCAGCGAAATCGACGACATGATAGCCGCCATTGACCTTACGTCGGCCGAAGGGCAGCGCAACCGGGCCATCATGGAGACTCTCTACGGCTGTGGTCTCCGTGTGAGCGAACTCATCAACCTCGACATGAGTCGCGTCTTTCTCGACGAAGAATACATCGTCGTGCGCGGTAAGGGCTCGAAAGAGCGACTTGTGCCACTGTCGCCGGTAGCCGTGACAGAGATACGCCGCTGGCTCGACGACCGCTCCCGAATCAGCGTAAAGCCCGGCGAGGAAAGCATGCTTTTCATCTCGCGTCGCGGCCGTCGCCTCACGCGCGTCATGATTTTCTATATCGTAAAGCGTCTGGCCGAACTTGCCGGCATTCGCCGCGAAGTCTCGCCCCACACCCTCCGCCACTCCTTTGCCACCCATCTGCTCGAAGGCGGTGCCAACCTCCGTGCTATCCAGCAGATGCTCGGCCACGAAAGCATAGCCACGACGGAAATCTACATCCATATCGACAGCTCGCGACTGCGAAGCGAAATTCTGTCGTGCCATCCCCGCAACAACCCATCATCACTCGCCGAATCATGAATCTCAACTCTACGTCGGTTCCCGTCGGGCGCTTTGCCCCATCGCCATCCGGACGCATGCATCTTGGCAACGTCTTCACGGCCCTTATATCGTGGCTTTCCGTCCGCAGCGCGGGCGGACGTTGGATTTTGCGCATCGAAGACCTTGACCCCCAACGCTCCCGCATCGAACACACCCGTGCCATCGAAGACGACCTCCGCTGGCTCGGACTCGATTGGGACGAAGGCGGACTCGACGACTGCGGCCCCTCGGCTCCCTACAGCCAGAGCCGACGCTCGGAGCTCTACGCCGACGCACTCCGGCGCCTCCGGGCCACCGGACGCACCTACCCCTGCTTCTGCACCCGCGCCGACCTCATGGCCACGCGTGCGCCTCATCAGTCCGACGGCCGCGTGATCTACGCCGGTACGTGCCGCCCCGCCGGCGCGCCTCCTTTTGCGACTGCCCAGCCCGACCGGCCGCACGCCACACGGTTGTGGGTTCCCGACACCGAAATCGCCTTCACCGACCGCGTTTGCGGGCCGGTCAGTTCCGTACTGTCGCGCGACTGCGGCGACTTCGTCATTCAGCGCGCCGACGGAGCCTGGGCTTATCAGCTGGCCGTAGTGGTCGACGACGCCCTAATGGGTGTGACAGAAGTTGTGCGAGGCAACGACCTGCTTCTCTCCTCTCCGCAGCAGATCTATCTCTACCGCCTCCTCGGCTACCGTCCGCCCGAATTCGCCCATCTGCCTCTCGTCTGCAATAACGCCGGAGTGCGTCTGTCGAAACGCGACCGCTCGCTCAGCATGGAGCAACTGCGCCTCACCCATACCCCCGAGCAACTCATCGGTCGACTCGCCTTCATAGCCGGTCTCTCCGACAGCCCGACGCGCCCCTGCACAGCCGCCTCGCTCATCGCCCGCTTCTCCTGGCAGTCACTCCCCCGCACCTCCGCCATAATCCTCGACGCATAAAATCAGGGCGGTGT
>CAYUYQ010000082.1:0-7500 GCA_964449335.1 uncultured Bacteroides sp.
CTTTCCAGCGCCTCGGCTTTTTCTGATATTAGTTTATCGGTCAAATATCCACGAGAGAACACCCCCGAGCAGGCCGAACATGATTTTGAGCAACCCTATGAGAATCCATCCGGCGAGTAGAGCGATGGCGAGACCTATTGCAAAGAATATCATATTTGTAGATGTTTTTAGATGGGTTAATGGTGAATGTTTTTAGATCGTTATTGACGGATGTTTAGTCCGTCATTGATTTACATTACAAAGTTATCGCCTAGTCCTCACTCCGCCGCCGTTTCAACTGTCGGAAAAACCTGACAAAATTATAATTCAATTAATGTTGTCAAATTAGTTTATAAAAGTTTCCGGCATATTCGTACTTAGGCTCAATAATCCACGCTCCGGACTTGTCAATATAGCCAAATTTTCCGTTGACACTCACTGATGCCACACCTTCACTAAAGTCATGGACGTCATCAAACTGTGGTTGGAGAATATATTTACCGGTCTTGTCGATAAATCCATATTTCCCGTTGACTTTCACTTTGGCAATGTCATCAATAAAGTCATAGGCGTCATCAAACTGCGGTGCAACTATAATTAGACCGGTCTTGTCGATAAATCCATATTTCCCGTTGACTTTCACTTTGGCAATCCCATTAGTAAAGTAATAGGCGCCATCAAACTGTGGTTGGATTATAATCTTACCGGTCTTGTCAATAAATCCATATTTCCAGTGGACACTCACTGATGCCACACCTTCACTAAAGCCATGGGCGTCATTAAACTGTGGTTGGATTATAAACTTACCGGTCTTGTCGATAAATCCATATTCTCCGTTGACCCTCACTGGGGCAATCCCATCAGTAAAGGAGCCAGCATAATTAAACAGCGGCTGGATTATAAACTTACCGGTCTTGTCGATAAATCCACGTTTCCCGTTGATCCTCACTGATGCCACACCTTCACTAAAGTTATGGAAGTCATCAAACTGTGGTTGGAGAATATACTTACCGGTCTTGTCGATAAAGCCATATTTCCTGTTGACTTCCA
This sequence comes from uncultured Bacteroides sp., assembly GCA_964449335.1. Classification (GTDB taxonomy): domain Bacteria; phylum Bacteroidota; class Bacteroidia; order Bacteroidales; family Muribaculaceae; genus Paramuribaculum. The sequence continues at coordinate 1,030 of CAYUYQ010000082.1, forward strand.
CTGGGGCAATCCCATCAGTAAAGCAGCCAACGTCATCAAACTGTGGCTGGATTATAAACTTACCGGTCTTGTCGATAAATCCACATTTCCCGTTGATCCTCACTGATGCCACACCTTCACTAAAGTTACTGCCGCCATCAAACTGCGGCTGGATTATAAACTTACCGGTCTTGTCAATAAAGCCATATTTCCTGTTGACAAACACTGATGCCACACCTTCAGTAAATTCAGAGGCATCATCAAATTGTGGTCGGATTATAATCATTCCAGACTTATCGATATAGCCAGACTGCCTATTGATTGTTATCGGAGCCAGAAATTCAGCAAATTCAAATTCATTAACTACATTACCACTTAAGTCAACATAACCATATTTCCCTCCTACTGATACTTTGGCAATGCCATTAGTAAAGTCATGGGCGTCATCAAACTGTGGCTGGATTATAAACTTACCGGTCTTGTCGATAAAGCCATATTTCCCGTTGACTTTCACTTTGGCCAAACCTTCAGTAAAGGAATTGGCAACATCAAACTGGGGCTGTATTATAACCTTACCGGTCTTATCGGCATAGCCATATTTCACTCCATCTTTAACCGGGATGAGATCTATAACAGTAGAAAACTTAGACTCTGGTGTATACTCTCCTCTATCGTTGACATGACCATATTTTCCTACAAGTGTATTCAATGCGTCATTACGGATCTTTTCTATTCTATGTTTTAAATCTCCATTCATCTTTAACTTAATTTCAGTTTATTGTTTTTGTTGATGTTCAGACAAACAGATGATCTCGATAATCTTTACTGAAATACCGGACAAACCTGCTTAATAAATCGATATTTGCTCTATGGAATGGGACGAATCATAATCCTCGTATGAGGGGAAACGCTCCATAGCCATAAAGCAGATGTCAGAATCCTCGATATAATTTAGTTCGCCGACAGGCACTATTAGGTGTCGCTCCACACTTACATGGTTTCGTCCAAGCCTGACACCATAAATCATATCGCCGTTGAGTTCGCACTCTACCGGACCCGACATATCGATGAGCAGGCGTTGCAAGTCTTCGATATCGGCATCAATATCGCGGGCTGTAGAGCGGATACGAGCCTTCATATCTGACACGGCACTGTGATAGCGGCTCCATTCAGTAGCTATAGGGGTGAGATAGTTACCGTCAAAAGCCTCTTGCGTTCCGTCGTTCCAGTTGTCCTTCAGGATTTGGTTCAACCGTTGATACTTGACAAACAGCTCTTCAAGATTCTGCAATGCGTTCATTTCTGTTGATAATTTGATATGGTACCGATTATGCCCGTAAGTGACCCGTTTGCACTGTCTGCCATCTCACGTGTCCTGTTGCCGTAGCTGTAGGTAAGATTATAAATGTCGTCAAGAATGCTTATCTGTCGATCTAGCTTTTCCTTAATTGACTCCATTTTAGCGATTATTGATTCACGACGGGCTTGAAACTTTTCTTTCTCTAAGTCAATACGCACCGAGTCCTGAGGAGCGAAGTCATATCTGTCTTCCAGCTCCTCAAGTCTGCGGATGCGGTAATCGATTTTTTCAAGTGTATGCTCGGCGCGGTTTTCAACTTCCTGTTTCATGCGCAGAGCCTCTTCCTTCTGTTTTTTCAGATGGTGACGATATGCCACTACACCGGCATCTACACAGTCGGCGAAATTGCGGAAATGGCCCTGATACTGTTTCAACAGGTCGAGTGAATTGATTTTGACATCGGCTGCCATCAGCGTAAGGATCTGTATTGGTCAAGAATATCACACGTGCGGCCGATGTATTGCGAATATTGACGCATCTCGTCCGACAGTTGTGTGATAGTACGGCATTTCTGTTCAAAATCAGCCATGAAGGCCTGATTTTTAGAGTCGCTCCATCCTTCGCACACCTGGTGCATCTGCATATTAAGCTGTTGGAAAAGAGTTGTAAGATTATCGCCGGCTATTCGCAGATTGGAGCCGAACTGGCGCAGTTGGTCTACGTTTTTTACACTTGCATCTGATGCCATGATTTCTATATTGATTATAGGTTGAGTAATATTTCAGTATTCATAATCTCATAGGGCGAGAATAATTTGGTGGTACCGTCATCATCACAGTAATAATATGCGCGCAGACGCTCCGGATCTGCCGAAAGTGTATCGACATTTATATCATCACTTAGACCGAGCGTCGTTGCTGTGCGCATATCACTGCGGAGAATGATGATGTGTTTGAAGCGTGAGTTTACCACCTTTGTATATATACTTTCTTCAAAAAGGAGTTTATCCAGCTTATCTACCTGTATCACAGTGTAAAGTCCGGCTGTAGGTCCATTTTCAAGCAAATAGACTATGGCCTTCTTGAACGAATCATAGGGTTTCGAGGGCATATTAACTCCTTGAAATATATCTATCATACCCATGCCGGTATTTTCATCAGGGGATTTACTTGTGAATCGCTGGTCACGTTTTAGCTCGCCATACCGTTCCTGTCCTATGATATAAAGCAGGGTGTCACAGTCAAGAGTGTTTTGGGCGATGCCATCGCACAACTGTTTCAGAAGACTTTCACTTTCGCGTGGTCGGAAAAGACTAATCAATCCGGCATCAGACATTTCGCTAAGCACGACAGAAGATTGAGATTCGGCATCAAGGCAATTTATTACGTTTACCTTCAGTCGTTTCCCGGCTGCTTTTGCTGCCGCAATCTGACTTGACATCAGGGCAATTGTAGTACGCGACAGTTGCTCATCACTGTTGATACCGGTTATGAGTATGTTATCGCCGTAGTCTTTTCGCAGTTTTATAACTACCGGCGTCTGTTGAAGATTTATCAAACGTCCGGGAGAGCCGGCTACAGTGCGTCCTGTATCTGTTGTAAGTTTGCTAATTACCTCGTTGTCAAGTTCAAATGTCTGTGCGCCATTAAAATAAAATTGTCCGTGACTCTTCATGCCAGAATAGCGTCGCAAAGCTTCATCTATAAGCTCTGCACAGGCCTGATTATCATTATACACACCCTGAAACAGAGCCTGACGGTCAGCATGATAATAGTAGACTTTCCCCACAGGCAGAGCCTCGGTTTTCGTACTGCTTCCGCGCACAAGGCTTTCGGAGTCACTCGGTGCACATTTCAGCAGATAATAATCGGTTATATTCTTCTGAATATCCGACGGAATCTCTGAGCCTGATAGGGTCTGAGTTGCAAAAATCAGATGGATACCTTGGCTACGTCCCTCTTTTGCGATTTTAATGAGTCGTTCGGTGATTTCGCGCTGCTCCTTTGCCGCTCCTCGTCCACTTCCCATTGAGAATATGGCGTGGCACTCATCGATGACCACGATTACCTGGGCCATTTTCTTATCCGGATTAGCACGATTGTATTCTTTGACGTTGCTCACCCCTGCATTTCTGAACACCTTGCCTCGTTCTCGCATCATCAATTCGATATCGCGCATGATTTCAAGCACAATCTGTATGTCGCTGTTATCCACAAGAAGCGAACGAAGATGGGGCAGACGGCGGTAGCGGTTGAATTCCACACCGCCCATCTTGAGGTCGAGCAGGTAGAGTTCAAGGTCATCGGGACCGTATGAGTTTATAAGTCCTGTTATGATGTTATGCAGAAGTACCGATTTTCCTGAACCTGTCTTACCGATGACAAACGCATGGGTGTGGCTGACGGTGTCCATGCGGAACTCAACGTCAGTTCCGTCATCTGCAATCTCGGTTGTCAGTATTCCGTCAGCTCCGTCCTGCCGTTCGGCTGCCTGTGCCTTGTCTCTAACATCCTTCGTACTATCTCCATCGGCTAACCATTTCATAAGAAAGTCCGAATCAGAATTATCTATGCCCTCTACTTTGAGGATATTATAAGGCTTAGAGAAGAATGCTCCGCCTTTAAGAATTATAGACGGGACTGATGGGTTATAAACACCTTCTTTTGAACCGACTAAAAAGATTATCCCATACCTATAGCCTAATTCTAAAAAGCGAAGAAATCTCTTCACATTAGCTTTTTGTCTTTCGAGATGCTCCTTCTCTCTCGGATCGGGATAATCCGGCATCTTTTCATCAGTTACCAATACACCTTCATAGTCTTGAATCACGACTATTTTAAATGGCTCAAATCTGTCGGGATTTGCACTGTTGTACTGGTATATTGACTGCATTTTGCGTGAACGTTTCTCTATAAGCGACTCTAATGAGCTTAGCTCCTCATCCCAATCGGACAAACGAGAAATGAACTTTACAGTCTTTTCCGGAAGGAATTGCGCAGGATAGGCACCAACACCGGAGTATTCAAAATCAACGATGTCAAGTGTAAACTTCTTAGGACCAATCCATGCCATCATAGAAGCGAGGATTGATTGCATTACAGTTGTGGCTATGTCGGGATTGCAACGATTCCTGTCAAACGCAACTGATATAAAATGGTTAAGGGAAGATGTATCCTGATTGAAAAAATCAATCATTCTCAAGCGTTTAACCGGTTTTTCACCGTCTAAAAGTCCGGTACTGATGGATGGATAGTTAGTATCTGCTTTCCCATTGAATACAGGCCATAATGTTTCTTTGCTATAGCGGGCTGTTACAGTATGATAGCCGCAATCCCGGGCAAGTTCTTTAAGTGCAGGTTCATAGTCAAATTCGGCGGCAGCTATGGTATAGGCTGAGCATAATTCTGATTGTGAAGAATCGTTGCACAGCACACACCAACCACCAAGTTCAACAAAAAAATCTTTAATAGCCTCGGATTCTGAAACTCCTGTTTTCAATCCGTCAAACCACTCAAACTCTTGAGTCGCGGTAAAAAAGAGTTGTTTAAGTTCATGATAAATAGGGCAGTAAATTTCGACGAGCTGCGGAAGTATTTCGGAAATCTTATCGTTCCACTCAAATCTGACGAGATGACCGTTAACCGGGCTCCCTAATATGATTTGCAAAGCGTCGTCAATCGTTTTCTTCAAGTTCTGATAGTTCGGAACTTTGGAATACTCCTCATAAGTTTTGCAAAATCCGAAGTTTTTAAATTCACCATTTACACACTTGTATATACCGAACAGAATAGCATTGAGTAAAGGCATAAACAAGCCATTGAGAGCTCCGGCCTTAATCAACGCTCCCATCTCATATATGTCTTTACCTGAGTTGGGATTATGGTTTACTTTATCTGAATTATCGATAATTTCAATAACTTTTTCAGCAAGGCACCTGAAGCGCTCTATGCTTAGATGCTCAGGTCCATTACCTATGTCGAAAGTCAAGGTCGACACAGATTCAGGCCATGATGTCTTGACCTTGCTGACAGCATCGTTGAGCTGGTGCTTAACGTTTTCTTCTTCAAGGGTAATACGGCGCTTTTCTTCTGAAATTTTAAGCTCTATTGTGGTAATTCGCGTTTCAGCCTCTGCGACTTCATTTTGGAGCGCTTTCAGCTTTGCTTGAGTAGTTGCAAGAGAATCCTTTGACTTTCGAATCTCTTTAATATTATGTTCCCTGCCGTAGTCTGCAAGCGATGAACGGAGTTTCGCTTTCTGGTCTTGGGCAATTGCTGTTTGTTTTTGTATATCTTCCGACTCGTGATTTAAGTCAGTTAACATCTTATTAAGCTCTACTATTCGGCTCATAAGATTAATTCTTGTCTCGTTATGTTCCATTGTGTAGAATTGAAGATATTATAATAGATTACCACTCATATGCTTTATTATTGAGTATAGAAGATTCGAGTCCACGTCAACTTTTTGATTCTTTAAAGTCTCTAGCTGGTTTTGTTTTTCTTTTTGCTCCAATTCTAATTCATGTATACGCTTTTTACAAGTGCCGATTTCCTTTGAATAATTGTTATTCTTCTCTTGAAAAAGTCCAAACTCAGCAACAAGCGCCTTATCTTTTGACAATTGTTCTTCCAATGATGCCACAGAGCGAACTATGTTTTCCAGACTTTCTTTTGCAGATTGATTTTCTCTCTGTTTCTGTGTGCATTTTGTTTCTAAGGCAGCGACTTCTTCTTGTAATCTACTAATTTCATCAATTTCGCTATCTTTCTCTTCTTCTACTTCCGGAATACGTTCGTCATCAGGCGCATTAAGCTGTGAAGTTTCACCAATGCTGATGGTTGATTCTTGGTCGGGGATTTTATCAGTATCAGTTACTGTATCTGGATTACCCTGGACTAAAGCCGAATAGTCGTAAGGTATTGACACACCGCTTGAAACATTCCTTATCTTAAACCCGACCGGAGCGATAGCGAAAACGGTCTCAAACTTTACTTCATCAAATCCGTTCGGATTATCAATCTTGGTTAGAGCCTCCTTGAATAGGCCTGGGTTAATCAACTCTTTAGCACGTTTCTCACTAAACTCAAGCTGAGGCTCACCGAAGAAATCATCTGGGAATATCTCTTCTGCATATTCCGGATGGCTATTAACTTGTTCAGTTACATACTTCTCAAATATCGGTTTGATCGCGC
>CAYUYQ010000082.1:7600-9161 GCA_964449335.1 uncultured Bacteroides sp.
CCTGCGACCACATCCTTAACCGCCGCATTGTTGAATGGTGCAAATGCATAGATTGTTACTTCTGTAGTTGAGAATTTCTTCGCATTGTCAGAGAGGGCTTTAAGAAGATACTGCTCCATTTCTTCAACAGTAGGTGTAAGTTCAGCAGTTATTTTATAGATACCCTGGTCACTTCCTAAAAACCGAGCTTTTGGGTCATTATACAAAGTAATGTCACCTATCTCCGTCTCGACCTGATCAACATCTGATAGTGTTGGATGAATAAAAAGCACTTCCGGTTCAGCTATCAGCTCACCATCCTTGATAAATCCACGCTTGTGATAAGAATCAGCTGAGACCGATTGCTCAAAGTTATTTCTTTGTTCTTCTTTCTCATATTTTTGAGCAGTAGTTACATCAGCCTTGCCGGTCAAATCTTCTTCATTATCATCAAAGAATCCGTTTCTTTTATTTTCCATGATACTTATATCAATTAAATTTGTTTTACGATACATTAAGTATGTGATCTAAACTATCTTATAACTTAGTCCATCTACTTGATTAAATATTTCCAAGAGTCTTTTTGTGTGACGGGATCCAGCATCCCATACCCTGGTCGAAATCCAATAGTCTTTATTGTCTAATGTGATTTTTTCGGCTCCTTTATCTTCACTCTCCAATAAAAATTTCTTTCTTGGAAAGACACCGGTAAATATATCCTCAATCTCATCTGCATTTTTGCCGGCCTGTGACAAAACAGAAACCATCTGAACTCCGAGTCGGTTGATATTGGTAGGACTGTCAAAGGTATACGTTCGCGTTTGTCCGTTATTTTCCGTTACTACATAGGCAACTTCATATTTCTGACGTTTGCGGAGACCTTCGTTAAATTTCTTTTTCAGATCCTCGCCGGCAACGACTTCAATAACCTGGCCTATAAGGTCGGAATTTTTCCTGAAAAACTGTTGAGCGAGTTTTTCATATTCTGAATCCATAGCAATATTACTTTTGGGTGATGTAATCGTATTAATATATTCATCTATGGCAATGCCGAATGTCTCGTCATAAGAATGGCGGTGTAACTTGATGAGCTTAAGCACTGATTCCAGTAGTTCTGAATAGGTTATTTTTATAAAATGATTTGAAGAGAGTTGTTTCTCCGGGAGTACAGGAGCAAGGTATGCGAATATATTATACTTGATGTTTGAGATTCTCTTAATTATGGAGTTATTCTTACATTCATAATAATCATAATATTTAGCGCATTGACCCACACCCTCATGAGAGTCAATCTTATTCTCAATCACAATTCTGACAATGAATGGTGATTCACCATTGTTGAACGATATTCTGCAATCAATAACAATGTCAGCACGTCCCTGCTGGCCATCGCCGGATGTTGCATCCTCAGTGATTACGCGCACAACCTCAATACTGCAGGTGTTTGTCAGGATATGCTGCAACAGTTCTGACGGGAATAAGATGCTTACAGGTTGTGATTCCGCAGCAGCCTGACGCAAAGCATTTTTTGCGAGTAATCTCAAGAGGTAAGTTACCGGTTGGTCCGGCTGTGTTGTCGAGC
>CAYUYQ010000083.1:0-9084 GCA_964449335.1 uncultured Bacteroides sp.
ATTTGCATTGCGTTCGGTGGTGTCGGGAGCCTTTCCGATGAGATCCATGAACTGATCGAGGTTGGGAGTGATGATGATTTCAGTTCGGCGGTTCATCTGACGTCCGGCGGCCGAATCATTTGAAGCGACGGGATTAAACTCACCGCGTCCGCCCACGGTCATGCGCGACGGATTGACGCCGAAACTATTCTGAAGCACCTGGACAACCGATGATGCACGGAGCGACGAAAGATCCCAATTGTTGCGTATGTTGGTACGCGAAATGGGCACATCGTCGGTATTACCTTCGACAAGCACATCGTAACTGCTGTAATCCTTAATGATTTTAGCGATTTTGCCGAGGATTTCCATAGCGCGCGGACTGATTTCGTAGCTGCCGCTATCGAAGAGCATGTTGTCGGCCAGCGAGATATAGACTACGCCTTTGAGCACCTTGATATCAACATCGCGCAAATCGTCGCGCGACAGCGAGCGGGTCAGATTGTTGGTCAGCACCATGTTGAGTGAGTCGCTTTTCGACTTGGCGTCAACAAGCTGCTTGATGTAACGGTTTGAGGCATTGATTTCGTCGACGAGCTTGGCAATATTTACGTTGCCCTGGGCATTCTGGTGGAGACTCTGCTCGAGATTGCCCTGAAGAGCGGCATAGCGCTTCTTAAGGTCTGCATTGTTGGCACGGGCTTCTTTCAGAAGGGCTTCGAGGCCCTGCGACCCGGTGCGGCTTTCGGCGAGAGCCACCTGAGCTTCCTGATATTTGCTTGCCAGAGCATCGTAGTCGGACTTAAGCGCCACATACTGCTTTTTGCTCACGCAGCCCGAGAGGCTGATGGCAGCCGCCATACCGAGCGCTGCGAAGAAATGAAGTGATTTCATACTATACATAGTTGATTATGAGGAGTTATATGATTTATCGTTATTTATTGCCGGTCATTTTGGCAACGAGTGCCTTGATGCTGTCGGCAAGTGCATTAGCCTCATCCATGGTCTTTGCCTCGGAATAGATGCGTATGATGGGCTCGGTATTGCTCTTGCGCAGATGCACCCAACCGTGGGCGAAGTCAATCTTCACGCCGTCGATGTCGGTCACTTTCTCGCCTGAATAGGTCTTTTTGATTTCGGAGAGGATGGCGTCGACATCGATGTCGGGGGTCAGATCTATACGGTTTTTAGCTATCGAGTAAGCAGGATAGCCGGCTTTGAGCTCGGTGACTTTCTTTCCACTCTTGGCAAGGAGGGTGAGGAACAGAGCTACGCCTACGAGCGCGTCGCGACCATAGTGAGCAGCGGGATAAATCACACCACCGTTACCCTCACCGCCTATCACAGCACCGGTCTGCTTCATGAGCGTGGTGACGTTGACCTCTCCTACGGCCGAAGCTGCATAAGTGCATCCGTGAGCTTCCGTCACGTCGCGGAGCGCACGCGAGGAGCTTAGATTGCTTACGGTAGAGCCGGGGGTGTGTGAGAGCACATAGTCGGCGACTGCCACAAGAGTGTACTCCTCGACAAACATCTCGCCGTTTTCCATCACGATGGCAAGACGGTCGACATCGGGGTCAACGACGAATCCCACGTCGGCCACGCCACTCTTCATGAGATCGGAAATCTGAGTAAGGTTCTCCGGAATCGGTTCCGGCGTATGAGCGAATCGGCCGGTAGCCTCGCAATTGAGCTCCACGACGTTTTTCACGCCGAGAGCACGGAGGAGCTGCGGAATGACAACACCACCTACAGAATTGACAGCATCGACAGCGACCGTGAAACCGGCGGCTGCAATCGCATCGCGGTCTACGAGGTCGAGAGCGAGCACCTGCTCTATGTGACGGCGGTTGTAGGTGTCATTGACCATGACATGACCGAGACTGTCTACGTCGGCAAAATCAAACGCCTCTTTCTCAGCAATCGCAAGTACTTCCTTGCCTTCGGCGTCGTTGAGGAACTCACCGCGCGAGTTGAGGAGCTTCAGGGCGTTCCACTGCTTGGGGTTATGGCTTGCGGTAAGGATGATACCGCCGGCTGCCTTCTCGCCGGTCACAGCTATTTCGGTGGTAGGAGTTGAAGCCAGACCGATATTGACCACATCGAAGCCCATGGCACAAAGCGTCGAAACGACCAGTCCTGACACCATCTCTCCTGATAGACGGGCGTCGCGGCCGACTACAATCAGACGATTGTTCTGCGCTTCTGCAGTGCGGGATATAAATGTTGCGTAAGCAGCGGTGAATTTGACAACGTCGACCGGCGAAAGCCCTTCACCGGGGGCGCCACCAATAGTGCCGCGTATACCTGAAATTGATTTTATGAGTGACATCGTTTTGAAGATTAATCGTTATTAAGAAGCGTCGGGAAATAGCGAACGTGATAGAAATAGGGTTGAACGTAAGAGAGCTCACTGCTCCAGCCATACTGCGATTTCAACACGAGATTGACTTCGCAACCAAGGTTGAGGAAAGCCAGAGGCACCTGAATACCGGAGCCCCATGCAGCCGATGACATGGTTGAGAAATCGCCATATCGGAAAATCATATCATCCTGCGAGAGGTCATCTTCGTTACCTTGCCAATTATCCAGACCCTTCTCTGTAGTATAATAGATAAGATTACTTCGTTTAAAGCGGCAACTAACGGATTGACCGGCTTTTACCTTCTGCCCGGTTCCCTTGCTGAGTACCTGCATGAATATGTTTCCTTCGTCGTCCATCTGATAGTAAGGAGCATTGGGACCTACCTCAAACACTGAGTCCTTCGGAATTTGCCCGACAACTTTCTGGTCGGCAAGAAAACGGTTCACGGCAAAACTTTCTTCCTGAAGAAGCTCGGTGTAGCTTTTATCATCGTCGCACGACACAGTCGTCAGCGACAGGCCTGCAATTGCAGCGACTGCATAGAGCAATTTTTTTATTTTCATATTATTACGGGATATTCTTATTTATTGATGTTTTTATTTATTACTACTTATTATTTAGCGTCAGACGGCGTTTTGTCGCTACGGGCCATCGTCTCGAGTTCGGGCAGCAACTCCCTTATGCGTTCAACGGCCTGAGTGAGCGACCCATGAAACTCTCCACCCGAAGCATTGACGTGGCCGCCACCATTGAAGTATCGCTGGCAGATTTCCTTAACTGAAAAGGAACCGCGACTGCGCATGCTCACCTTCACATAGTCTTTTGAATCCTCACGAAGATAAATCGAATAGACTATCCCGGGAATGTTGAGCGGCCGGTTGACCAGTGCCTCTGTATCGCCGCGCTGATAGTGGAATGTGTCGAGTTCGTCGCGCGATAGCGTTGTCAAGGCGCCGTGACGGCCGTTTAGGATTTCCATTTTCGCAAATCCGGCATAACCCATCAGGCGTATGCGGCCTTCGCTCTCCACTTCAAACAGATGCTCATACAGCTTGTTCTTATTCACGCCCTTGCCAACGATTCTCGCCATTATGAGGTAATCGGCAGGATTATTGGCGTTGAAAGCAAAGTTGTGTGTATCGGTCATCATGCCTGCGCAACAGCATGTAGCAGCCTGACGGGTTATGAAGTTCTCATACCCCATCGCCATAAGCAACGCGTAGAGAAGCGAGCATGTCGAAGAGCGGTCAGGCTTCGACACCATCACATCGACCTCGGCCACCGGATTGAGATGATGGTCTATCATCAGCCGCGAAGCCCGCGAGGCGAGCACCATCGGAGCCAGACGGTCTATGCGATGGAAATCGTTGAAGTCAAGCAGACATATCAAATCGGCCTCAGCAAAAATCTTTGCTGCCCTTTCGGGCTGAGCCGAACCGATGACCACCGTGTGATATCCGGGGAGAAACGAGAGATTGTCAGGCATCATGTCGGGAGTTATCACCGTAGCCTTTTTACCCATCTCGCGCAAGGTTGCGGCGAGACAGAGCGACGACCCGATTGCGTCGCCATCAGGTCCCATGTGGCAGGTGATAGCGATTTTTTCAGCCGACTGTATCAGACAGCGGGCGCGGTCGACGGTCGATTTATCTAAACTTTCCGGCATGTTCACACATAATTTTTCAAGCTACAAAGGTAGATATATTTTTTTGAATAACACCGCCGCCCTCTCCCCTCCTTATATTAAAAGGCGTTAAACTCCGGCCCTCATAGCGGTTTGACCGTCGGAAATAACGCATAATATGCCAAAATCCTTTAACTTTGAGTCCGGATATGGAATTGAACGAATTTGCCGAAAGTATCTACCTCAATCTGCCCTACGACCCCAACGAACAGCAGATAGAGCTCATAGCTGCACTCGCGCGCTTCTGCTCGGCCGCCACTCCGAGCGACTCGGTGTTTCTGCTCAACGGCTATGCCGGCACGGGCAAGACCTCGCTCACGAGTGCGTTGGTTCGCTCGCTTGCCGAAGTGCGTATACCCGTTGTGCTTTTAGCTCCCACCGGCCGCGCGGCCAAAGTTTTTTCGCGCTTTGCCCGCTTTCCGGCCACCACGATTCATCGCCGCATCTACCGTTCAGGCGACGGAGGTTCCGTGATGGGCTATGCTGCCGAGGTGGCCGACAATCCGCTGACCGACGCTGTGTTTATTGTAGATGAGGCTTCGATGATAGGCGATTTGGCCGATGAAGCGAGCACGCGCAGCGGACTCCTTGAAGATTTGATACACTATGTGTTTTCGGGCGATAACTGCCGCCTGATACTGCTTGGCGACACGGCTCAGCTTCCTCCGGTAGGATGCGACGAAAGTCCGGCCATGAGCGTGGCGCGCCTGCGCAGCTACGGACTTAACGTGACCCGCTGCATACTCACCAAAATAGTGCGTCAGCGTCTGAAATCCGGCATACTCTACAACGCCACACGTCTCCGACGCGACATGCGCCTCGACCCGATTCCGGAGCCGCGCATCAGTACCCGCCGCTTTTCCGACGTGCAGACCGTCAGCGGCGAGGATTTTCAGGACATGCTGTCATCGTCGTACTCCAACGTCGGCCTGGGCGAGACCTTGCTCGTGACCCGCAGCAACAAACGGGCTACGCTCTACAATCTGGCTATCCGGGCCAAAATACTTGACCGGGAAGAAGAGCTGACATGCGACGAGCGCCTGATGGTTGTCAAAAACAACTATCTTTGGAGCGCTAAGGTGCGTGGGCTCGACTTCGTGGCCAACGGAGATATGGCCGAGGTCGAACGCATCATCGCCACAGAGGAGCGCTACGGCATGAGGTTCGCCGACGTCACGCTCCGCCTGCCCGACCGCGACATTTCGTTTGACTGCAAGATAATGCTCGACACGCTGACCACCGATGCGCCGGCCCTCGAGCCTCAACGATTTGCCGCGCTCTACAACCGGTTGCTCAACGACCCTGACCTATTCACCCCGACGACCACGATGAAGACACGCATGCGCATGCTTCGATCCGACCCATACCTAAATGCCCTCCAGGTAAAATATGCCTACGCCGTGACATGCCACAAAGCGCAGGGCGGCCAATGGAAGGATGTGTACGTCGATGTGGGTTATCTTCCACCCGAAGCATCCACAGCATCGCTCGACTTCTACCGCTGGCTCTATACGGCCGTGACACGCGCAACATCGCGGCTCTGCTTCGTCAATCCACCGTTTGCTACAGATTAATTAGGCCGACGAGTCAGGCCAATTAAGCCAATTAGGCTAATTGGTCATAAAAATCACTTCAAATAAGCCAATGATTATTTGGCAGAAAGCTCGAAAATCACTAACTTTGCACTCGCTTTTTGAGCATTCCCTCGTGTGATGGGAAATTAGGAAGCATTCTTAATTTTTAGTAACACATTAATTTATTAAATCAATGAAAACATTTCAGCTTGTAGCCGAGCCCCGTACAGCTCTCGGCAAAAAGGCAGCCAAAGCCCTTCGCGCAGAAGACAAAATCCCCGTAGTTCTCAATGGTGGCGAGATTTTCGACCTCCCCTACAGCGGCACTCTCAAAGAGGGTGAAAAGGTTGTTGAAATCGGCAACGGCAAAGGCCTCATCACTACCGACCTCACTGTAACTCAGGACGCAGTGCGCAAGCTCGTCTATACTCCCGACATCTTCGCCATCGAGCTCGACGTAAACGGTGAAAAACGTATGGCTGTCCTCAAAGACATCCAGTTCCACCCCGTAAAAGACAACATCCTCCACATCGACCTTCTCGAAGTAAGCGACAAGAAGCCCGTAACCATCGAGGTTCCCGTCAAGATTGAAGGCCACGCCGAAGGTGTGAAAGCCGGTGGTAAGCTCACTCTCTCGATGAAGAAACTCCGCGTAAAAGCTATCTACACCGAGATTCCCGAGCGCATGATTATCAACGTTGACCATCTCGGCCTCGGCAAGACCATCCAGATTGGCGACCTCCACTTCGACGGTCTCGAACTGATGAACGCTAAAAATGCTGTTGTTTGCGCTGTTCAGCTCACCCGTGCTGCCCGTGGTGCTCAGGCAGCTGCCGGCAAGTAAACAGCTCTCCTCCCGGAAGCTCACTCACATTCACCCCTTCCTGCAACTGAAATTGTATGAAGTATCTGATTGTCGGGCTGGGCAATATCGGAGCAGAATATGTAGGCACTCGCCACAACATAGGATTCAGAATATTGGATGCCTTCGCCGAGGCATCCAATATTTCTTTTTCGACCGAACGCTATGGCGATGTGGCACGGATGCGCCTCAAAAACAAACTGCTCGTATTGCTTAAGCCATCAACCTACATGAACCTCAGCGGCAATGCCGTGCGATACTGGAAAGAAAAAGAGGGCATCGACGTTGAAAACATTCTTGTGCTTGTCGACGACATAGCCCTCCCCTTCGGAGCCATCCGCATCAAGCCGTCTGGCTCCGACGCCGGACACAACGGATTGAAAAACATAGCCCAGATGCTCGGCACGCAGGCATATCCCCGTCTGCGCTTCGGCATAGGCAATGATTTTCCGCGTGGTGGCCAGATTGACTACGTGCTGGGCCATTTCACACTCGACCAGCGGCAGATGCTACCGGCTCGTGTCGACGTAGCCTGCGAGGCTATCCGCACGTTCTGTCTCGCCGGCATAGCAACAGCTATGAATACCTATAATAATAAATAACTTTCTCTGAGCTATGGCTAAAAGTGAAGTCAGAATCGACAAATGGCTATGGGCCGTGAGAGTCTTCAAGACGCGCACCGTAGCATCAGACGCCTGCAAGAAAGGCCGCGTGATGCTTGGCGACGCCGTGGCTAAACCATCGCGCACGGTCAAGGTTGGCGACATCGTCAAGGTGCGCAAACCGCCCGTGACCTATTCGTTCAAGGTACTCGCCCTGACCGAGAATCGACTTGGTGCGAAACTGGTGCCCGAATACATGGAAAACGTCACGCCGCGCAGCGAGCTCGACCTGCTCGACGTAGTAAGAATCTCCGGATTCATTGACCGCCGTAAAGGACTCGGACGTCCCACCAAGCGCGAGGGCCGTGAATTGTCGCGCTTCACCGAGCAGGCCTCCGACGGCTGGGACTTCGACTTCGATGACGACGATTTCGATGATGACACAGACGATTTCACCGACTCAACGCCCTCCGGCCCCGGCCGCTAAAGAGATTAAACCAACTATCCCCTATTAGTCTATTTAATCCAATCAGACTAATTAACCCTCTTGAAAACCCTCTAAGAAAAAGGCGCTGCGGAAAAACCGCAACGCCTTAAATTTTTTACCGTATTGTTATTCCATCAGAACAGATAGGCTACGCGAATATCCATCACACGGTTCTTGGCACTATAGTCGGTAAGTATCTTGGCTTTTGTGGCGTAGGTCATGCCGATGTTGTAGTTGAAGCTCACCTGCCAGCGACGCTCGATCTCAGCACCGATGCCCATGTCGATACCAAACTCGCCGAAAGCATTGCTCATACAATCCATTTTGTTGTGACCAACCATCATACCTATCGACGGACCGACAAACGCAAACGGAGCGATGTGATCCTCGAGACCATTCATACGGGTGTACTTGAAGCGAAGATGAATCGGAATGACGAGATAGTGAAGGTAATACGATTCGTTACCGTAGCCCTGATCGGCCCACATCTTTTTAGAGCCAAGATCCATCTTAGCTCCACGCATCTCATATTTCAGGCCAAGGTCCATACCGAAACCGATACCTGAAAACATCATCTCGCCCAGCACGCCGGCCGAGAACGAAGGCTGCGATTTAATAGTCACGAGATCCTGCTTGAAATGGAGATTTGAGATGCCACCACCAATAATCGGACCGTAGCGGAATTCGGCGTGCGAGGCCGAGGTCAGGAGAAGCACTGCTGCGAGTATAGCGAAAATCCTTTTCATTGCTAATGATTTTTTCGATTCGTAGTAAATTGATTCTGTCAGACGGCTCGCCAACAGCCGAGACGCGCCAACACGGCAAAGTTACGAAATTTTTTCTCTCCCTCACAACGTTTTCGCCTGCGGCCCTCCGAATTTAGCCTATCTCACTAAATTTTAAGACATAGTGGCCGGAGCAAACTATCAATTGACACTATCGGGCATGACGGTGTTTCGGAAATTATGATTAATTTTGTGATGGTATTTGCGTGGAGCTTTTCGGCCCTCCCGCAACCCGCGAAAGAATATCAATCAAAAACCTCTATAGATTATGGCTAAAAAAGCATTACTCATGATCCTCGACGGATGGGGCATCGGCAACCATTCAAAAAGCGACGTGATTTTCTCAACCCCTACCCCCTACTGGGACAGCCTGCTCAAAGACTATCCCCACTCGGAGCTTCAGGCCAGCGGTGAAAACGTGGGTCTGCCCGACGGACAGATGGGCAACTCCGAAGTCGGCCACCTCAACATCGGCGCCGGCCGCGTGGTCTATCAGGATCTCGTGAAAATCAACAAAGCATGCGCCGACGGCTCGATTCTCGAAAATCCTGAAATAAAGAGCGCATTCTCCTACGCTAAATCGACCGGCAAGGCTATCCACTTCATGGGCCTTACGTCGGACGGCGGCGTGCACTCCTCGCTCGACCACCTTTTCGCCCTTTGCGACATCGCAAAACACTACGGCCTCGACAAAGTCTACATCCACTGCTTCATGGACGGCCGCGACACCGACCCCCGCAGCGGCA
>CAYUYQ010000084.1:0-6094 GCA_964449335.1 uncultured Bacteroides sp.
GATTGCCGAAAAGAAGGAGGAGAATCCTGCTCCCGCAATGCCCGCTCCCGGCATGGGCGGAATGGGTGGCATGATGTAATCACGAATCCAATTCGACACTTCCAATAACCGAGACTGCCGCCGCAGCCGCCGAGGCCATCCGCCTCCCGGCCGCGGCGGCTTCTTTTTTTTCGGAGGAAGAATATCAATAGGGCTAATAGGACCAATTAGACTTATTGGGCTTATTAGAGTAATTGGAGCCTGTATCGGGGATTTGTGCAGCGAGATAGTGGGATTGTGCAAGGGAGGATAGATGGATTATGTGTATTTTTGCGGAAGAAGATTTAACAGTTTATAATGAAAAGATTTAAGATAGCGCTGCTGGCGGCGGCCGGCTTGGTCGCCGGATGCGCTGTGACGGCGGCGCAGACTGTCGAGCGTATCTATGTGGCTCCCGACGGAAAGGATAGCAACACAGGGACTCAAAAGACTCCCTTAAAAACGATTGCCGCTGCAATCACGCAATCGGAAAAGTCAGTGGCATCTGAGGTAGAAATCATATTGCGCAATGGCACCTATCAGATTGACACTACACTGGAAATAGGAGCGTCGAAAGTTCCGGGAAAACTCACCCTGAAAGCTGAGCACTCCGGAGGAGCAAGCATTTCGGGCGGACGTCGCGTGCCTGGAAAAGCCATACGCAGGGCAACTGATTCAAATGTGACAGCCCGCTTACAGCCTGAAATGAAAGGACGCATCTACGAGATAGACCTCAAGCATGCCGGAATTGAGTGCCACGACCTGCGACCATCAGGATTCGGACGCCCGAGCCTATCGGCATGGACTGAGCTGTTTGAAGACGGTGCGCCTCACCACATTGCCCGCTGGCCCAACGACTCGACGGTGCTTATCGGCAAAATACATGAAGCCGGGACCGGCGAGCACAATAAGAATGCGCCATGCCCCGTGTTTGAATACAACGAATCGCGGCCGTCGCGATGGGCCAGTGTCGACTCCTTCTGGATTGGGGGTTACTTTGCCCATGGTTACGCCGATGACATGATAAAAGCCGCGCGGGTCGACACCGCCACCCATACTATCCACGCAGCCCAACAGACAGTCTACGGCTTCATGACCGGAGCCCCGTGGCGCCGGTGGTATGCGCTTAATCTTCTTGAGGAGCTCGATGCGCCGGGAGAATATGTGATTGACAGTAAGAATGAAAAGCTATACTTCCATCCTATCGGCCCAAAGCCCGGTGAGATAACCGTATCGGTGCTCGACGCTCCGCTGATTGCGGTAGAAAACTGCGCCGACGTGGCGATAGAAGGAATAGTGATGGAATATGGCCGGTCGATGGCCGTCTATATGGAGAATACCGCCGATGTGGTCGTGCGCGACTGCATCATACGCAACATGGGTGGCGTAGGCGTCAGTGTTGGCTACGGCTCGTTTACTCCCGACAAAAAGCAGCTCCGACCTCACGCTGCGGAAGCCGGTGGCGATATTGCCCATCGCATGGTGGGCGACCTTCAGGGCAAGGTCTATGAGGATGTGCTCTTTGACCGCCATGCCGGCAAAAACAACGGCATCGTAAACTGCCGCATCTACAACGTCGGTGCCGGAGGCATCAGTCTTGGGGGAGGTAACCGCGCCACCCTCGACCCGGCGGGCAACTATGTCGAAAACTGCCGTATACACGATTTCAACCGCATAGAAAAATCGTATCGCGCCGGCATCTGGATGGACGGAACCGGATGCCGCATCTCCAACTGCGACATCTACAACGCTCCGAGCATGGCCATACTCTTCCACGGCAACAACCACCTGATTGAGAAGTGTCGCATAACCAACGTGTGCGGCGAAGTCGACGACCAGGGAGCGGTATACTACGGCCGTGACCCGTCGGAGCGCGGCCACGTAATCCGCTACAACTATTTCCATCGGCTGAGTCCGCGCCATCGCGTCACTGCCACCTATCACGACGACGGTGCTTGCGGAGCCGAACTTTACGGCAACATCTATTATCAGGCAGGCTCGATGCCTGTGCTTATCGGCGGTGGCCACGACATCACCTATCGCTACAATCTGTTTATTGACTGTCCGCTGGCAATCCATATCGACAACCGCATGCAGGGCTGGGGAGCTAACATGGTTGCCGAGGGCGGAATCATCGACAAGCGCCTGCAGCGTGTCCGCTACAAAGAGCCGCCCTACAGCACCGCCTATCCCGCGCTGACAGACTATTGGGATGAGAATCCGGCTTATCCGAAACGCAATCTATTTGAGGGCAATCTGTTCTACCGCGTCGGCAATCTGCTGAGCGGACGCACCGAGTGGGGTGAATTTGTCAACAACTGGGTCACGTCGTCCGACCCCGGCTTCATCGACCCCGAAAATCCGCTCGAAGGCTTCCGCCCAGATGCCCCCATCTACTCCCGCATCAAAGACTTTCCCCACATTCCTTTTGCCGAAATCGGCTGCACCCTACCTTCTGACTCCGCCGACAACTATCCCGACCTGTAACTGCGGTTTCCGGGGATTATCTTTTCGTTTTCGGGCGATTTTGCGTAATTTTGCCTCAGTAAGAGCAAAATGAAACGTAAAGTCTGTATAATAACGGGCACACGAGCCGAATGGGGACTACTCTCGGGAGTGGCCCGCAACCTTTCCGCACGACCCGACACGGAGCTGCAGATTGTAGCAACAAACATGCATCTGGACCCGGCCTATGGCATGACTGTCAATGAGATTATCTCGGGTGGTTTCCGCGTTGACTCCCGCGTGGCGATGCCCCGGACGGACGGCACGCCAGCATCGACCGTGCGCGCCATGGGCGCATGCATGGCCGGCATGGCCGGAGCGCTCGAGGAGCTTGAACCCGACATGGCCGTCATACTGGGCGACCGCACCGAAATGCTTGCCGCCGCGTCGGCGTGCGCCGTGTGCGGTATCCCCATCGTGCATCTCCACGGAGGCGAGACGACCGAGGGTGCCATCGACGACGCTGTGCGCCACGCCATCACCAAACTTTCGGCGCTTCATCTGACGGCAACGGAGGATTATCGCAAACGCGTTATCCAGATGGGCGAGAACCCGGCGCACGTAATCAACGCCGGCGCTCTGGGCGTACACAATGCCCTTAGTGTCGAGCCGATGACCAAAGAGGAACTTGAAAAGTCGATAGGCTTCGCTCTCGACCGCCGGACGATACTCGTCACCTTTCATCCCGCTACGCTCGACCCGGCCGACCCGGCCGACCGCTTCGCGGAACTGCTCCGCGCCATCGACGCCGCGGAAGGGGTGCGCGTGCTTTTCACCTATCCTAACAACGACAGCCGCGGACACCGCCTGATTGCAATGATCGGGAAATACATCAGCTCCCATCCCGCGACGGCTGCTGCCGTGCCCTCGCTCGGGATGCACCGCTATCTGTCGGCCCTGCGCCATATCGGTGCAGTGGTGGGTAATTCGTCGAGCGGCATAATCGAAGTGCCCTCACTCGGCATACCGACGGTCGACATCGGCATGCGGCAGCGCGGGCGCACGGCGGCTGAAAGCGTAATCCATTGCGGCGACTCAGCCGAGGAAATAACGGCGGCTATCAACCTCGCGCTTTCCGACGGGATGCAGCACAAAGCCCGCTCGGTATCAAACCCCTACTATAATCCCGACACTCTCCGCATAGTGACCGACGCCATAGCTCTTACTCCACTCGATGACCTGCGCATCAAGAAGTTTCACGACATTCAATTCTGATCCGATGGACAACCACACGCTCTACGTCATTCCGGCCCGCGGAGGTAGCAAGGGTATCCCCCGTAAAAACATAAAGCCGCTTGGAGGGCGCCCGCTCATTCACTACACGATAGACGTGGCCCGACGGCTTGCTCCCGACTCCCACATAATCCTCTCGACCGACTCGGATGAGATTGCCGACGTTGCCCGGCAGACCGGTCTGACCGTCGACTACATGCGTCCGGCAGCCCTCGCCACCGACACGGCCGGCAGCCGTGAGGTTGTAATCGACGCAATGGACTGGGCCGAACAGAAAGGCGTGAGATTCGACCGCGTCGTTCTTCTCCAGCCGACATCGCCGCTGCGCACCCCCGACGACGTCAAAGCCTGCCTGGCTCTCTATCGGCCCGAAATCGACATGGTGGTGAGTGTGATTCCCGCAAAATCCAATCCCTACTACAACTGCTTCGAGACCGACCCCGACACCGGTCTGCTCCACATATCGAAAGGCGCCGGACTATACGTCAGGCGTCAGGACGCCCCCGAGGCCTGGGAGTACAGCGGGTCGGTCTACGTAATCAATCCTCAATCCATACGCACCCACGCTCTGGGCGCAATGCCGCGCCGCGTCCCGTGTCCCACCCCGGCCGAACGCGCCATAGATCTCGACACACCCCTCGACTGGGAAGTGGCCGAAGCCGTGATGCGCCACCTAAAAACGAACTGCCAATGAACCGTCACATCATTCCGGCCGACGCCTCTCTGCTTGAGGCTCTCGGCATGCTCAATGCGCTCTCAGGCGGCGTAATGACCCTGTTTGCCACCTCACCCGATGGTGTAATGCTCGGCACCGTGACCGATGGCGACCTACGGCGCGGACTGCTCGGTGGTGCCCGGCTGACCGACAGCGTCGACAAAGTCATGAACCGCTCCTTTCAGGCCCTGACCGGAACATCCGACGAGGTGGAGCGGCTGAGGGAAATACGCCGACGCCGCGTGCGGCTCGTCCCGCGGCTCGACAGCGCCGGACGCATCACCGAGATTATCGACCTCACCGTCACGCCTACCAGGCTTCCGCTCAGCGCCATTCTCATGGCCGGAGGCAAAGGCGAACGGCTTCGCCCCATGACGCTCACCACACCCAAACCGCTGCTGAAAATCGGCGGGAAGGCGATTATCGACTACAATATAGCCGCTTTAGCGCGCGCGGGCATCAGCGACGTGTCGGTCACGGTCAACTATCTCGCCGACCAGCTCGAAAGCCATTTTGCCGAGGCCGTAGAAGGCATCCACGTGAAATGTGTGCGAGAGACGGAGCCTATGGGGACAATTGGGTCGGCCGTTCTGGTCGAACGGACCGGACAACATGGCGACACACTCGTGATGAACTCCGACATCCTAACCACGCTATCACTCGAAGAAATGTATCTTGCCCACCGCAAATCAGGAGCGGCAATCACCGTCGCGGCCATCCCCTACAATGTGTCGGTGCCCTACGCCATACTTTCGACCGACGAGCGCGGACACGTGGTCGGGCTTCAGGAAAAACCATCGTATGCCTACTATGCCAATGCTGGAATCTATATAATAGCCAATGACCTTTTGGACAGCCTGCCCCGCAGCGGGCGCACCGACGCGACCGATCTTATAGAGCAGGCCATCGAAAAGGGACTCCATGTTGGCTACTTCCCCATCTCAGGCACGTGGATCGATATAGGCTCACCCACCGACTTCGCCCACGCGTCGGAGCTTATGAGCCATCATCTGGCCGCTCACTCCTAACCTTTCGGGGCCCTGCGGCGTTATTTAAACAAAAGAAAACATCAGACTCATGGCAGATTCAAACTTTATAGACTATGTGAAGATACTTTGCCGTTCGGGCAAAGGAGGCGCCGGCTCGCGTCATTTCCACCGGGCCAAATACGTTCCGAAAGGAGGCCCCGACGGCGGCGACGGCGGACGCGGCGGCCACATCATACTGCGCGGCAATTCCCACATGTGGACATTGCTCCCGCTCAAATACAACCGTCACATCTTCGCGGGCAACGGTCAGAGCGGCGGTGCCGACCGCAGTTCGGGCAAGGACGGCAACGATGTGATTGTCGACGTGCCTTGCGGAACGGTGGTGTTTGACGCCGACACTGGCGAATTTCTCTGCGAAGTCAACTACGACGGCGAGGAGATAAAGCTGCTCCGCGGCGGTCGCGGCGGATTGGGCAACTGGCATTTCAAGAGCCCCACCAACCGCACTCCGCGCTACGCCCAACCCGGCGAACCGGCCATCGAAAAGAGCGTGATTCTCGAGCTGAAACTGCTGGCCGACGTAGGTCTTGTAGGCTTCCCCAACGCGGGAAAATCGACCCTGCTCTCGTCGCTC
>CAYUYQ010000084.1:6104-9057 GCA_964449335.1 uncultured Bacteroides sp.
TAATCGGCGGAGCCAGCGAGGGACAGTGCCTTGGATTGCGATTCCTGCGCCACATCGAGCGCAACGCAGTGCTCCTCTTCATGATTCCGGCCGATGCCGACGACATAGCCGAACAATACCGCATACTGCTTGGCGAGCTTGAGAAATTCAATCCCGAGCTGATGGACAAGGAGCGGATTCTGGCCGTGTCGAAATGCGATATGCTCGACAGCGAGCTGATGGAGGAGATACGCAAGACGCTCCCCGAAGGTGTGCGCTCAGTGATGATTTCGGCTGTCACGGGTCAGGGCCTTACGGAGCTGAAAGACGTGCTTTGGGCTGCCGTGACCGACGACCGTAACCGTATTGCCACGCCCTCGATAACCCATCGTCCGCTCGACGGCCACCATCGCGTGCGCGAAGAAGACGAGTTTATTTTCGACAAAGCGCCCGTATCGCCCGACGACGAAGCTGAAGAATTCGAATATGATGAGGATTTCGACGGCGAGGACTTCGACGGCGAAGAATATACCGACGAAGACTTCCATCCCGAAGAATCAGGCATCGACCCGCTAAACGATGAGGCCTGATCTTCAGCCACTCGATATTCCGGCAGGAGCGCATGCTTACACCACACTGCGCTCCTGCTCTTTTGTGTCGGCTCCCTACGACGGATGGAGCCTCTGCACCTATTCGGGCGACGACGACGCGCGCACGGCATCCGCCCGCTATGCGCTGGCCCGTCGGCTCGGCACAATGCCGGAACGCATCGTCTCGGCACGTCAGACCCATTCATGTGAAGTGGCGACAATCGATACCCCCGCAGAGCTTGATGGAGTCGACGGAATAGTTTGCGCCACACCGGGTATTACGGTCGGCGTGCATACGGCCGACTGCGTGCCGATAGTGATGTTTGCGCCGGAAGCGCGCGTGATTGCAGCCGTCCATTCCGGCTGGCGCGGTACAGTTGGACGAATCGCAGCCCGCGCCGTCGACAGAATGAAGGATGCGGGAGCCTCACCCGGCGACATTCATGCTGCGATGGGGCCATGCATATGCACCGATTGCTTTGAAGTAGGCGCGGAAGTGGCTGCCGAATTTGTGAACGCCGGTCTGAGCCACTGCATAGCGTGCAACTATGGAGAGAAGCCTCACATCAATCTACCGGAAGCCGTAAAGTCAACGCTTATAGCTGCAGGGGTCAGGGCTGAGAACATAAAAATGCCTGTGGGCTGCAGCCGTTGCCATCCCGAGCTCTACTTCTCGGCGCGGTGTCTGGGCGTCAGCTCGGGGCGCACGTTTACGTTTATCAGCCTTGACTAACATCGGCATCCTCCGGAAGAGGGCGCCGTTCAAAGGCGTCGATGAAACTGCCGGGCGTGGAGTTGTAAATCATGGCTCCGATAGAATCGGCATATCGGCGAATAGCGTGATATGACTTGAACGCAACATGAAAACTTAGCATGATTTCATGCAAGCGGATATTGCTGTAGAGCTGCGTCACGCGGCTCTTTTCCTCGTCGTTTTCCTTATAGAAATGGGGCTGAACGCTCACCACGCGGTTAGCATCGTCGACTTCGAGCGTGCGCGTCCAGCTATGGTCGGCTCCGGTCAGATAGATTTCGCGGTAGCCTGCCTTAAGAGCTATCATTATGGCAGCAATCAGCACGTTGCGGGGCCTCGGCATACCGAGGCCTGACGAATAGGCCATTCGCTCGAACCATCGGAAGCCCTCGATGCCTACGGGATTGAACCGCTCGACGGCCACGAAGCCCGAGGCCGTGACATCGCGCGGAACCCTTCCGGCCATCCGCGCCGGGACGTAGAGCGTCATGGGCCAGTCGACACGCGCCGCAATATTGTTCCAAAGCCGCGCCACGTTGACATCGGCGCCCGGATTGAAGAAATGCGGATCGGCAACCACATAACGGTCAGGGCGAAAACGATAGAACTCCTCGGTATTTGCCGCAAAATTCACAGCCATGAGGTCGGCCGACCCGAGA
This sequence comes from uncultured Bacteroides sp., assembly GCA_964449335.1. Taxonomy (GTDB): domain Bacteria; phylum Bacteroidota; class Bacteroidia; order Bacteroidales; family Muribaculaceae; genus Paramuribaculum. Next base: position 8,087 of record CAYUYQ010000084.1, read on the forward strand.
GCGCCGCTGCATCGCTCCATGGTCTGCGCAAGCGAAGGACCGTTAGCCATAATGATTAGCGGACGCCCACTATGTGCACGGCTTATCCTGCAACGGCGTGACTCCACTGCTAACTTCACAAGGCCCTTGACAAAAAGACCGCAGTTACCGGCTAATTCCGAAATCTTGGCTGACATGGCTTATAGTTTTTGACGTCACAAATTTAATCAATTCCGATAACTTTGACTAAATTTGCAACTTCAAGTTAATTAAGGAAACAAACAAGACACATCCTGCGTCAATCCCGTGGAAAAACAACCGGTCAAGAAAATCGACATAGACGCCGTGCTGCGTCAGCGACTCGGGTCGCGCTATCGCTTCGTGCCGCGTGTGCTCGTCGGCGCGCTGAAGCGTCTCATCTGTCAGGACGGGCTCAACGACCTTCTCGATAAAGCAGGCCATCTGCGCGACGCCGAATTCTGCCGGGCCGTGTTTGCCGAGCTCGGTATCACCTACCGGCTCGTCCACAGCGAGCGCATGCCCTCGCCCGATGACCGTAGGGTGATTTTCGTCTGCAACCATCCGCTGGGCGGACTCGACGGAATGGTACTGATCGATATGCTGACGTCGCTCTACGGACCGGGGCTGAAATTCGTTGTCAACGATCTGCTTATGGTTATAGACCAGCTCAGCGGAGTGTTTCTGCCGGTCAACAAACTCGGAGCTCAAAGCCGCGAATCGTCCGACAATCTGGCGGCGGCGCTCGCGGGGCCTGACCCGATTGTTATATTCCCCGCCGGTTTAGTCAGCCGCCGCGGTAAAGACGGCACGATTGCCGATCTCGAATGGCACAAGATGTTTGTCAACAAAGCCGTCGCTTCGCAGCGCGACATCGTGCCGCTCTTCTTCAGCGGACACAATTCAAACTTTTTTTATAACTTTGCATATCTACGGCGCCGGATAGGGCTTAAATTCAACATCGAGATGGCCCT
>CAYUYQ010000085.1:0-9016 GCA_964449335.1 uncultured Bacteroides sp.
AGGCCATCGAGAGTTTCAGCGACCTCGGTTCGGGCATCCACATAGCCATGCAGGACCTCGACATACGCGGCGCGGGCAACCTGCTCGGCGCCGAGCAGAGCGGGTTCATAGCCGATCTGGGCTACGAAACCTATCAGAAGATTCTCAAAGAAGCCGTCACCGAACTCCGCACGGAGGAATTTCAGGATCTCGAGCAGGCCGACATCGCATCGGGCGGCGAGACCGAATATGTGGCCGACTGCGTGATTGAAAGCGATATGGAGCTGCTTATCCCGGCCGACTACGTCCCGCAGGAGAGCGAGCGAATCGCTCTCTATCAGGAACTCGACTCGATTGAGCGCGAACTCGACCTACAGCAATTCCGCAGCCGTCTTGTCGACCGCTTCGGCAAGGTTCCTGCCGTGACGGCCGAACTGCTCCGGATTCCGCGCCTGCGTCGGCTTGCGCGCCGGCTTGGCATCGAAAAAGTGTCGCTCAAGCAGGACGTAATGTATCTCTACTTCGTCGACGAAAGCAACAAGGCCTACTATCAGAGCCCCATGTTCGGAAAGCTGCTCCAGTATCTTCAGCTTAACACGCGCCGTTGCCGTCTGCGCAACCGCAATGGCCGCAACAGCATCTCGGTCGACCACGTTTCGACCGTCGAGGAAGCTCAGCATATACTCCAGCAGATTCTCGAACTTTCAGGCATCTGAGACTCTATAGTCGCCCGTTCTGTCGCGCGGTAAACCTTGCCGTAAGCTAATCTTTAGACCTCGGAGTTGCGTAATACGCCGAATTTAGTTAAATTTGCTCAAAAGCAGGTTTTGCGCTACTGTAAGTCCGCTTTTCAGTATTTACGTACAAGCAATCATGAACTACCGAATATTTCCACCGACGCAGATTCCCGATGCCGAAATACCGCTCCCGCTGTCGAAGAGCGTCAGCAACCGAGCCCTGATAATAGCCGCCCTTACCCCCGATATGCCGCTCCCCGACAACGTGGCCAACTGTGGCGACACCCGCGTGCTCCGCTCTTCAATCGAATCATCGGCCAACGCCATCAACGTCGGAGCCTGCGGCACCGCGATGCGCTTTCTCACCGCCTACTATGCCTGCTCTCCGGGACGCGAGGTGATAATCGACGGCGACGAGCGAATGCGCCACCGCCCCATCCGCGAGCTGGTCGATGCGCTTCAGGCGCAGGGAGCCGTGATAAGCTACGTCGGCGAAGAGGGCTTCCCGCCGCTCCGCATCAGCGGGCGCCGGCTGACCGGCGGAACAATCACCGTCGACTCTTCGATAAGCTCCCAGTTCATATCGGCCCTGCTTATGGTCGCCCCGCTCGGCGAGGAGCCTTTGACGCTCCGTCTGCAGGGCGAAGTCCAGTCGCTCCCCTACATAAAAATGACTCTGGCCCTTATGCAACGCGCGGGCATCGAGTGTGACCTTTCGCTGCCTGAAATCCGTGTGGCGACCGGCAGCTACCGCCCGGTCAACCAGAGCGCCGAACGCGACTGGAGCGCCGCTGCCTTCTGGTATGAGTTATGTGCCATGACGTCGGGAACGTTTTCACTCCCCGGACTTTCGGCCGATTCGCTTCAAGGCGACCGTGACTGCGCGAAAATCTTCGCCCGCATCGGCATAAACACCGAGTATACTCCCGAAGGTGCCGTCATCTCACCGTCGCCCGACATCGACGGCCGTCTTTACGCCGACCTGACCGAGACGCCCGATTTGGCGCCCGCCATCGCGGTGACCTGCGCCCTGACCGGCATTCCATTCCATCTCTCAGGGCTCGAATCGCTTCACATCAAGGAGTGTGACCGCATCGAGGCTATAGCGACCGAGCTCCATAAACTCGGGCTTATGGTGCGCGCCCTGCCCGACGGGCTGGAGTGGGAGCGCCAGATTCGTAAAGTGACCGAAGTTCCACCATTCGACGTCTATTCCGACCATCGTCTGGCTATGGCTCTCGCTCCGATTGCTGCCTACATTCCAGGCATCGTCATCAAGGACGTCGAGGCCGTCAACAAATCCTATCCCGAATTCTGGGAGCATCTGAGTCATTGCGGCTTCGCCATGATTGACGCCGCCCTCAACCCCGAGGAGGCGCACGCCGCCCTCGCAGCCATGGGCTACTACGACGAGCCTGATGATGATGACGACGACGATTTCTAATCAACGTTTCGCACGATGATAGTTGCTCTCTACATATTTCTGGCGCTTGTCGTCGTAGGCGGCATACTCTACATTCTCCACCGTCGTGAGCCTGACGCCACTCCCGCTTCAGGGCCGCAGGAACCTTCTCCCGCAGCCACTCAGGAGGAATGTTGCGGCATGCACATCACCTGCGAGCGCGATTCGCTTCTGACGGCAATGGCATCCGGCATCGAATATTACGATGACGAAGAACTCGACCGCTTCCGCGGACGCACGCCCGACGGCTACACGGCCGCTGAGACCGAAGAATTCCGGAGCGTACTGCTCACGCTCCTGCCTCACGACATTGCCGGCTGGGCACGCAGCATACAGCTGCGCGGTATCGAACTGCCGGTCGACGTGCGCGACGAGCTGCTCTTGATTGTGGCCGAGGAGCGCCAGGCCCGTGCACTGCGTCCCGGCACATGACACCAACCCGACAACCCATTCTACCCTGACCGATGACCGGATTTTTCGACATATTCCACTACTCCTTTTTCACCAACGCCCTAATAGGCGTGGTGATTATTTCCATTGCCGCATCGCTCATTGGCTCCTACATCGTTGTCCGTCGCCTTGTGGCCATAAGCGGAGGAATCACCCACGCGTGCTTCGGCGGACTCGGGCTGGGCTACTTTCTGGGTATCAACCCGCTGCTGTCGGCAGCCGCATTCGCTATCGGAGCGTCGGCCGGTGTGGAGTGGATGGCGTCGCGCTACCGTATACGCGAAGATTCGGCCATAGCCGTCGTGTGGGCGCTCGGCATGGCCATAGGCATCCTGTTTGTCTTCCTCACTCCCGGCTATGTCCCGGAACTCAACTCATTTCTCTTCGGCAACGTGCTGACCATATCGACGGCCGACCTCTGGACCTTCGCCATATTTGCCGGCCTGCTCGTGGCGTTCATGTCGGCATTCTACCGTCCAATCGTAGCTTGTGCGTTTGACCGCGATTTCGCCCGCATCATGGGTCTGCCCGTGCGGTTCATCACCTACACGATGACGGCATTCGTAGCCGTTGCCATAGTGCTCACCATCAAACTGGTGGGCGTGATGCTCCTCATGTCGATGTTCGTGCTCCCGCAGCTTGTTGCCGAGATGTTCACCAACCGCTTCGGGACCATGATAGGCCTATCGGTTGCCGTATCGCTCACGTGCTGCGTCAGCGGGCTGCTGCTCAGTGCCGCTATTGATGTGCCTTCGTCGGCCCTGATTGTGATGATTATGGTGGCGGCCTATGCCGTGGCCCGAATTGCCGTGGCTCTCGCGCGCCGCTCCTGAAACTCAAAGTGTGATGTCCGATGCTGTCAAGAGTCCGATTTTCGATAAAGATTTTCGTAACGGCGGCGCTACTGTCGGCCTTCGCAGGCTGCAGCATGAAGAAAAACACCGCGCTATCGCGCAACTACACAGCCTTCATCACACGCTATAATGTCTATTTCAACGGCGACGAACACTATCGCCAGACTCTCGACGAGATGGAGCGCACCTACTCCGACGATTTTTCTCACCTGCTCTACATCCACCCTGCCGAAGCACGCGCGAATCCGCAGGCACCCCAGCCGTCGGGCGACTTCAGCCGCTCGTCTGACAAAGCCGAGAAGGCCATACGCCTCCGCTCCATAACGCGCCGCCCGGCGCCCCGGCGCGGCCGGCGGTCCGACCCGGCTTACCGTGAGTGGATGAGTCGCGAGGAGTATAATCCGTTCCTCCACAACGCCTGGATGCTTCTGGGCCGCAGCCGCTATGCCGACGGGCAGTTTCTCGACGCCGCCGCCACGTTCTACTACATCTCGCGTCATTTCACCTGGCTTCCCGAGACCGTCACCGAAGCCAAACTATGGATGGCTCGAAGCTATCTGGCCGCCGGTCATCTCTTTGAAGCCGAAATGGCGCTACGGAGCATACGCGAGAAGCATCTTACCACACCGGCCCTTCGCGAACTCTACAATCTCGATCAGGCCGGACTGATGATTCGTCAGCAGCGCTATTCCGAGGCTATTAGCCCGCTTAGCGAAGCCGTAGAGCACGCCAAAGGCATACAGAAACCTAGGCTTACGTTCCTTTTAGGCCAACTCTACGCCGCCACCGGCGACAAGACAGCGGCCTACACCACATTCGGCAAAGTTGCATCAATGTCGGGCGCCGACAACCGGATGCGTATCAACGCACGCGTGCGGCAAAGCGAAGTGTGCGCCTCGACCGACGTCGACCGCGAGATTAAATCGCTTCGCTCCACAGCCCGCTATGCCGTCAACGCTCCTTATCTCGACCAGATTTACTATGCCATAGGCAATCTCTACCTTGCAAAGACAGACACTGCTGCTGCCATACAGTCTTATCGCGAAGCCATAACCGGCTCCGAGAGCGGAGGCGCCGACAAAGGCTACGCCCTGGCCGCTCTCGGCAACCTCTATTTCGACCTCCATCGCTACACCGAAGCGCAGCCTTGTCTGGCCGAAGCGCTCACTCTCCTGCCTGACGACTTTAAGGGCTACAACACGGTGCGCGAGCGAAGCGAGGTGACCGATGAGCTTGCCGTTCACGCCCGCACCGTCGAGCTTCAGGATTCGTTGCTGCGTCTGAGCGCCATGAGTCCCGAGCAACAGATTGCCATTGCGCGGCGCCTTGCAGCCGATTACAGAAAGAGTCAGCGCGAGGCCGAGGACAATGAGCGCCTTGAGCGTCGCGCCGACGCGCCCGGTGCCGACTCAGGCATAGCTCGCCTCGACGGTGCCGCAGCAACCCCGGCCAACTTCACCCTTAACACCGACCGCTCATGGTACTTCTATAATCCTACAGCGGTAAAGTCCGGACGCGCGGACTTTAAGAAACAGTGGGGCAACCGCAAGCTCGAAGACGACTGGCGCCGCTCCGACAAGACCTCGACCCAGACATTCGCTGAAGACTCAGACCCATCCGACTCGAACGACCTATCTGACCTGTCCGACCCGTCCGACACCCCTACTAAGCTCGACCGCGAGACACTCACCCGCAGGGCCGACCCCGAATCGCCTGACTATTATCTCGCGCAGATACCGGCCGATGCCGTCGCCGTAGGAAAAGCGCGTGAGGCTGTGGAAGACGGTCTTTACAATATGAGTATCATTCTCAAGGACCGTCTTGGTGACTATCCGACAGCCATACAGAACCTCGAAACGCTTATGCGTCGCTTCCCCTCGTCAGACCGTCGCCTCGATGCCGCCTATAATCTCTATCTACTCTCCGCCCTTTCAGGCGACACCGAGCGCACCGACCGTTACCGCAATCTTATCGTGACCGAATATCCTTCAACGGCCTATGGCGAAACGCTGTCCGATTCTAATTATCTGACTAAACTTTCGCGAATGTCGCAGGTCGAAGATAGCTTGTATGCCGTAGCCTATCAGGCTTATATGACCGACGACAATGCTACGCTCCATCGCATTTACTCGACCGTCAGGACCGACTATCCTATGACGCGCCTCATGCCCCGTTTCATGTTTCTCGAGGCTCTCAGCCATGTGAAAGAAAACGACAGCAAGGCCTTCACATCGACTCTTAAAGAACTCACCGCCCGCTACCCCGACAGCGATGTCTCGCCGATTGCCTCGGCCTACGTGAGCAGCATAGAGCGCGGTGACACACTGGCCGCAACCTCGCGCAACCCGCGCGGTATCGAATGGGACACGCGCATGCTCGCCGACCCCGATACGGCTCCCCTTGCAGCCCCCGGCGACGACGAATTTACGCCCACCGAGACCGACGGTCCGCAGGTGGTGCTGGTGGTCTACAACGCTTTGACCACCGACGCCAACACCTTGCTTTTCGACCTGGCACGCTTCAATTTCAACACTTTTTCCACCGCTGATTTCGACCTCGAGAAGATGCGCTTCGGCCGCCTCGGATTGATTGCCGTCAGCGGGTTCGACAACCGTGAGGAGGCCGACGCCTACCGCACGCTGCTCGAGACCGGTGGCGGTATACCGCCCGGAAGCGGAGCGGCCCCGATAGTCATGGCCCGCGCCGATTTCGACAGCCTGCTTGCGCGGGGCAACTCCCTGCGCGACTACCTCGAAGGCGTGGCTCGTCAGCGCATGGAGCAGGTGCGTCAGACCGTACTTCCGCCCGACGAATATCCCACCGAGGCCGAAGAGCGCCTGCTGCTTCCGGAAATTGCTCCGGAAAAAGCGCTGCAAGAAGCGCCGGAAGATACTCCTGAATTTGATATCCCCGTTCCACCTCCACCCTCAGGCAAGCCTACCGTAAGGCCGACGCGCCGACTCCGTCCCCAGCCCCGACCGGCTATGCCCGTTGCAACCCCGAAACAACAAAGCCGATGAACAGCTACCGAATACTATGGGCCGACGATGAAATCGATCTCCTAAAGCCCCATATCATTTTCCTCAACTCGAAAGGCTACGACGTCGCAACGGTCAATAACGGCGCCGATGCTCTGACTTTGGCTGCCGAGAAGCCGTTCGACCTCATAATCCTCGACGAGAATATGCCCGGACTTTCCGGCCTTGAGACGCTCACGCGCATCAAGGACGCCAACCCCGACGTGCCCGTTGTCATGGTGACGAAAAACGAGGAGGAAGACATAATGGAACAGGCCGTAGGGAGTAAGATAGCTGACTATCTGCTCAAACCGCTCAATCCTCGCCAGCTGCTGAGCTCGGTCAAAAAACTGCTTCACTCGCGGGAACTCCAGTCGGCGTCGGCGGCCAATGCCTACCGGAGCCGGTTCGCGGAAATAACCGACGCTATAAACCGCAGTGCCACGGCCGAGGACTGGGAGGAGACTTACCGCACTCTCATCCGTTGGGAAATAGACCTCGACACCACCGCAGCCGCCGATATGGCTCCGCTGCTGCAGATGCAGAAAGATGAAGCCGATGCAGCATTCGCCAAATTCGTGCGCCGCAGCTATCAGTCGTGGATGAAGCCCGGCTGCCCCGGACGGCCGACACTCAGCCCCGATGTGTTCAGCAAAGCCGTCATCCCGCTGCTCGACAATGGTGAAAAAGTGCTTTTCGTGCTCATCGACAATTTCCGCTTCGATCAGTGGCGTGCTATCCGCCCGCTGCTGACCGACAGTTTCGACATCAGCGAGCAAGTGCAATGGTCGATACTGCCTACCGCCACGCAATACTCGCGCAATGCCATATTCTCCGGACTTATGCCCGAAAGCATAGCGGCCGAGTTTCCCTCACTGTGGGTCGACGAGGACTCCCCCGAGAGCAAGAATCTCAACGAGGAGCCACTGATTGCCGCGCAGTTTGCCCGCACGCACCGAGATATAAAATTCTCCTACACGAAAATCAACGACGCTCCGTCGGGCGAGCGCCTTCTGCGCGACCTCACTAATCTGGAGTCTAACCGGCTCAATGTCGTAGTGTTCAACTTCATCGATATGCTTTCGCATGCGCGCACCGATAGCCGGATGATGCGTGAGCTGGCTCCTACTGAAGCCGCCTACCGCTCGATAAGCCTCTCGTGGTTCCGTCACTCGCCTGCCGCCGAGCTGCTGCGCCGCGCCGCCGAAAAGGGGTGGCGCATAGTGCTGACCACCGACCACGGGTCGATACGCGTAGACACCCCAGTGGAAGTAGCCGGTGAAAAAACCACCAACACCAATCTGCGCTACAAACTCGGACGCACGCTCGGCTACAATCCGCGTCGGGTGTTCGAGATAAAGCAGCCGCGCGATTTCGGACTGCCCTCGCCTCAGATTGCCACGACCTACATCTTCGCTTCCGGCCACGACTTCTTCACCTATCGTCACAATCAGAGCCACTACGTGCAGCTCTATAGCGGCTCGTTCCAGCATGGAGGCATCTCACTTGAGGAAATGCTCCTGCCGCTCGTCACCCTAACACCTCGCAAACAATAATAACTACAGACTCAACTGCATATATATGACCACAACGATTGAAATACCCACTCATGCCGACCTGCCCCGGGCTGCCCGGGAGTTTCTCGGCGCTATGGGCAATAACACTATTTTCGCCTTCTATGGCGGAATGGGTGCGGGCAAAACGACGTTCATCGCCGAACTTGTCCGCCAACTTGGAGTAGCCAGCGATCTGGCCGGCTCACCGTCGTTCTCGATTGTCAACGAATACAAGTCAGACTCCACCGGACGCACATTCTACCACTTTGACCTCTACCGGTTCGAGTCGCCCGAAGAAGCCTATGACATCGGTATCGACGACTACTTCGATTCAGGCAATCCGTGTTTCCTCGAATGGCCCGAACGCATCGAGCCGCTACTGCCTGAGGAGACCGTCAGAGTTGACCTGACGGTTAATCCCGATGACTCCCGCACGCTCACATTAACCACTCCCGACTAATTCGCTCAACTATGGCATCAGTTCCGCCCCCGGCTCCCGACGGGCTCACCATGCTTCTTGCAGCGATATTTGCCGCCGGAGGATTGCTTTGTCTTTACGCGTCGCTTCGCGGCAGCCGATGGTTTTTCAGTTCGCCCAATGTGCGATGGATAGCCGACCGCATGCCGATGTGGGCCGCGCGCACGCTCTATGCCATTCTGGCTGTAGCCGTCCTCGTCATGGCTGCCCTGCTCGCCTTCACCTGACAAAATGGTTTTCATCATCAATATAACGTGGCAGCGCCCCGACCATCTCGGCCGGGGCGCTGTCAAATACCATAGTAATTATCATATATCTTGCTAAAGAGTCTATTCCATAGCTTTGCGTGTCTGTCGGTAGTATCTTGAGACCAAGTTAGGCTTTATCTTAACCAATCATTAATACCTTATTAATCAATCTATATCTTTAACCTTTTAATCAATCTTTCTTACCTTTCATTGTTCGTTTCCGGTCCGGCTCCGT
>CAYUYQ010000086.1:0-2890 GCA_964449335.1 uncultured Bacteroides sp.
AATCGCGGTTGAATTTCGGAACGTCGAAATAGACTGAGCCGTTGCTTTCGTAGGCATATCCGCTTTCGAGTATTTTTTTGATATATTCGATCTGCTCGATTATATGGCCTGAAGCGTGGGGCTCGATCGAGGGCGGGAGCACGTTGAGGCGCTCCATGGCCTTGTGGTAGCGGTTGAGGTAGTGCTGCACCACCTCCATCGGTTCGAGCTGCTCCAGACGCGCTTTTTTAGCTATCTTATCCTCGCCGCTGTCGGCGTCGTGCTCGAGATGACCCACGTCGGTGATGTTGCGGACGTAGCGCACCTTGTAGCCCAGATGGTTGAGATAGCGGAAAAGGACGTCGAAGGTTATGGCCGGACGGGCGTGACCCAGATGTCCGTCGCCATAGACCGTCGGGCCGCACACATACATTCCCACCCTTCCCGGGTGGACGGGGCGGAAGAGTTCTTTCTTGCGCGAAAGCGAATTGTAGACAGTGAGATTGTTAGGTTTCATTTGCTTTTGGGTGGGAAGTTTGTTGACTATGCGTGAGCTATTGTCAGGCGTTGCCGCGGCCCGAGAACGGATTGGGGATGCCGCCCTGATTCTTGGGCTGGGCTATGGGGCGTCGCTGCTGTATCTCGCCGAATGTGGCTTCGTAGCGGGCTACGTTTTCGGCCAGTGCCCGCGCCAGATTCTTGGCGTTTTCGGGCGTAAGGATGACGCGTGACTGCACCTGAGCCGTCGGCGTGTTGGGCATGGCGATGATGAAGTCGACAAAGAAGTCGTTGGGGCTGTGGCTCACCAGGGCGAGGTTGGAGTAAACGCCGCCGGCCACTTCCGGACGCACTTCGATTTTTATTTCGTTGGGATTCTGATTGTTCTTTTCCATTATTGGGTAGGTTGGAGCGGTTTTTAGTTTTTCTTGATGAGGAATGGCGAGGTGCCTATGCCGCTGTTGCTGTTGCGGATGTGGATATTGAGCGCGCTCACCTGCGGATTGCTCCAGATTGCACCGATGTTGAACGATGCGGGCAGGTCGACCGTGCGTGCCGTGCCGTCTGTTTCGCCGGTGAATGATATATAGACCTCAACCGTGCCGGTGGCTACGCTTTCGGGAACGTAGGTAATCGTAAACTGGGGATTCTTCGAGATGAAAGCGCGTCCGAGGAGATTGAGATAGTTGCCGTTGATAAACATGGTGCGGAGCTCGATGTCGATGCCCGGAATCTCGGCCGTGGGTGCGGGTGCAGCCTCGAAAGGCGCCGTCAGCGCAACGACGAGCTGGAGAATGTTCACGGAGCAGTCGGTATAAGCGTCTTCAGGCACACCTGCGGGAAGATAGTAGGTCATATAGCAGCGGTCGCCTTCCGACATGGTGGGCAGATTGTTGAGGTCGCCCGTAAGCATCACCGGAACGTTGGTTCTGGGATTTGTATATGAGAATACGGGGTTGCTGCCGCGCATGCCCTCGTAGCTTACGAAGTTGCTTGTCAGAATCTGATTCTGGCCATCGTCGTCGTTGTCGAGACACGATGTCAGCATTACTGCAGGGATTACTGCACAGAAGATAATTGTGAGTGTCTTGAAGATTTTTTTCATAGATGAAAAGGATGTAATAGTTTATAGATTGATTAAATTGATGTTTCAGGAGTTGACGGAGTCCGACGGACGGTCGGCGATATCGGTCACAAAGCCGTCGCGCATCGTCACCATGCGGTCGGCGCGTCGGGCCAGCGATTCGTCGTGGGTCACGATTACGAACGTGTGGCCGAAATCACGCCGCAGGTCGAAAAAGAGCCGGTGAAGCTCGTCGCGGTTATGGCTGTCGAGGCTACCGGACGGTTCGTCGGCCAGCACGGCGCGGGGATTGTTGACCAGCGCGCGTGCCACGGCTGCCCGCTGGCGCTCGCCGCCCGAAAGCTGAGCCGGCCGATGGTCGGCGCGGTCGGCCAGACCGAGATATTCAATCAGGCGTCGGGCCTCGGCAAATGATTCGGTGCGCGAACGCCCGCCGATGAGGGCGGGGAGGGCCACGTTTTCAATCATCGAAAATTCGGGCAGCAGCTGATGAAACTGAAACACGAATCCGAGATTGCGGTTGCGGAAATGGGCCAGGCGCGTGTCGTTGAGCCGTAATATTTCTTCGCCGTCGTAGGCCACCGTGCCTCCGTCGGGGCGCTCAAGCGAGCCCATGATTTGAAGGAGCGTTGTCTTTCCGGCGCCGCTCGGCCCGACTATCGACACGATTTCGCCTTTGGCTACGTCGAGGTCGATGCCTTTGAGCACCTGCAGCGAGTCAAACGACTTGGTGATTCCGCGCAACTTTATCATTGGTTTACTCTGACCGTAGAATAGTGATGCCACACACGGTGACGCAGCAAGCCGAAACGACCGACTTGTAAATGCAAATTTACATCAAAAATCCCTTTCCCGCCAACATCTCACTGCAAACCCTTCACAAATCATCTGAAAATATCTTTATTCTGACGGTGTAGATAAAACCGGAGCTCCGCACTTTGGTTGTACGAAGCTCCGGATAAGGTTGTCTACCTACAGTTACTTAGCTTGAATGAACTTTACGTTGCATCCAAAGTCGCCTGCAAAATATCTATTGGGATTTCCCGTTCTTTACCTGTGATTGGGTTTAACTTCTATTCTTATTCCCTGATGGAGTTTATCGTAAGGAAGTTTTGTCTGCTCAACTGACGGTATGGGATAGTAGACCTTCCACCAGCCTCCGTCAAGGCCCTCCTCTTTCGGTTGTCCGGGAGGAGTTACGATTGGTACGACCGGAGGTGTAGTCTGATATCCGGCAGCGAACATCAGATAGCCTCCTACCGTAGAGTAAACATCGAGGCTCTCTCCATCGGCACTGAAAGTGTATTCCGTTATATTCAGCCGAGGGTC
>CAYUYQ010000086.1:2990-8963 GCA_964449335.1 uncultured Bacteroides sp.
ATCATCTTTACAGGAAGATAAAGAGAAAACAATAAGAGTGTATAATAATAAATATAAATATTTCATAGGTTTAATAAATAATGTTATTTTGATTGAGTAAAACGAACATTACAGCCGAAGTTCCCGGACATTATACTCGTTATCGGTATCTCACGGTCTTGTCCTGTGTCATTCGGTTTAACTTCAATACGAATTCCAGCCCCATATTTATAAGGAAGTTTCTTCGGCTCTATTGAAGGCAATGGATAATATATCCGATACCAACCCCCGTCAATTCCCGTGATTTTAGGTTCTCCCGGTGCAACCTCTATTGGCGGAACCGGTATATCTGCATTAAAATATATACCAAAATCAAGGGTGGAATAAACGTCAATTATTTCTCCATCGGTACTAAAAGTATATTCGGTTATGTTGAGGCGAGGGTCTGTGCCCCCACCGATGACATAATCTTCCTTACAGGAAAAAAGGAAGATTGTTAGTAAACTTAATACAAAGTATTTTGCTCTCATGGCTTCTTAATTGTTATCATCTTTTGTTTACTCATGAATGATGAATCGGGATGAGCGGCATTGTAAGAATTAGCTCTATACCAACCATCATTACGAGCACCCCAGCCCATATTCATATAATAGAACTCACCATATTGATTCTGATCCATTGATGAAGGTGGGTAAACATTGACAGCATAGTCAAAATAAGGAGAGCCTGGCTCATCAGGAAAGCCCCATTTTGGATCAATAACCATAGATACAATACCCTCATATTTGATGTTTTTATATCCCTCGCATACCCAAGCATGACCTTTTTTTAAGCTCTCATTTTGCCCAGTTATAAATACTGGTCGATATTGAGCGAGTTCGTTTCTTAGTTTGATGAAATCCGGTAAGCCGGCTTCATCTGCTGTATAACCTAATCCTCTGAATGCATCACGAGCATTCTCGTAAGTGGCATATGTGCCATCGGATTTATATTCAACCTTACATCGGGTTCTAACATCTTTTATAAAATAATTAAATGCATCATTCGATGTAGGATACTGATATATTTTAGACCAGTCATATATAGATGGGTATTTATAATAATATAGAATCTGGGCAACAGCTATGGGCACACATCCAGCGTATCCGTTAGGTGCATCAACGTTGAATGGTTTTCCTTGACTCCAAGTAGTTTTAATTAACGGGCCGATTGTCTGGTAGTCCCAGGATTTTATAAAGAATAAAGATACGTACTCGTAATCATATTGCGGGTCGGAGTGTTCTTTTATATCTCTCATAAGATTCTGAAAATCTTCCGGAGGCAGATAGTAACTTGCACCCCCTACTTTGCCTATGTAACTGTAACCCTGAGCTTTCTTTTTTGCAATCTGGGTTTCAATCATTTTCTCTATTTCGGCATAAGAAGCTCGACTTTGATTTTGTGGTTGTTTCTCACTCTTTTCAAAGACAGCCCATTCTACAGCATGTACACGGCGCAGAGAGTCCTTTTCTGCATCATTTACATCTCTGATTTGAGCCTTAAATTGCTCAATATAACTTTGGGTTGCGGGGTCAGCATTGAGGTCAAAATGTCCGGTTTCAGAAAATGCAAGTACAGGCGATTCCGTTTTTGTCGCACTGACAACCATATAACCATCGTTATTACCACGGTTGATGATATATATTAATGCTTTTCCGGTAATAGGGTCTGAAATTTCAGATACATCAAGCTGACTTGTAGTCAGTGGGGTACGGGATTTAAAACCGTTACCTATGTTGCTGAATCGAAGAGCCATCTTTTCAGCATCATCATGGGTTAAATTCATGGTCTCTTTTTCGATTAGTAAGGATTCATCAAGAGAAACCTTGCTTTCTTCGTTAGCAGAATCTGTCGGAGCTTCCTGGGAGCAGGAAAACAGTAAAGCCGCTAACGGAATTAATAAAAATCGTCGTAGCATTTTGTGTGTGATTTTTGATTATGTGGATTGGATTATTTGTGTGTGATACTTTTCCGCAATATTAAAGTAAATAATCCTAATATCAAAGGTTTTGATGGATGAACGGCGGTATTTATTATTTTTTAACTAAAATGAAAAGATTGGACTGTAGTGACTGAAATATAGTATGTTATAAATTCAGTATAAATAATTGCCGGCGGGGGTGAGGCGTGAGCCGGCGGGGGTGACGGTGAGGGTCATTTCGAGGCCGAGGGGGAGGGGGTGGTTGCAGTCTACGTGGCCTACCGGCGCATCGAAAGCAATGGGGATTGACAGCCCGGCAAGGTTGTCGGCGATCATTGACTGCATGGAGGCGTGGTTGATGTCGGGGCGATAGTCGGTGAACCGGCCCACGACGATGCCCGCGAGCGAGTCGAGGAGTCCGGCCATGCGGAGCTGACAGAGGATGCGCTCCACTTTGTAGACGGGCTCGGCAATGTCTTCGATGACGAGTATTGTTCCGGGCAGAAATGGGCTGAACGGTGTGGCGATAAGCGCTGAAATTACGGCCAGGTTGCCACCGCGAAGTGTGCCCCGCGCATGGCCGGGAACGTCGAGCGTCGACGGGCCCCATGAAACCGAGGGCATCGTCCCGCGTAGGGCTGCGAATAATGCGGCCGTGCAGGGGTCGGAATCGTCGGGATGACGGGCGAGATGCTTAGTCTGCGGAGCGTGGAGCGACACTATGCCGTGGCGCTGCATCAGGGCGTGTAGCGCTGAGATGTCGCTGAAGCCGATGAGCCATTTCGGAGATTTCTCAAGAGGCAGCCGGTCGAGCTCGGGCAGAAGGTGGACGGCTCCATAGCCGCCGCGCGAGCAAAGGATGGCTTTAATTGTTGGGTCGAGAATGGCATGACGCAGGTCGTCGAGACGGTCGGCGCCCGAAGCGCTGAACGTCCCGAAGCGTCCGAGCGCATGAGGCATAACTACCGCCTCCCAGCCCTGACGGCTCAGGGCTGCGGCGGCATTCTCAACGTTTTCGCTTACGGCGGCTCCGGCGGGCGAGACGATGGCTATGCGGTCGCCGCCGACGAGCGGTGGAGGTATAATCATAGCTGTAGGTCAGCTCACGAGCACATCTATCCCTTTGGCGCGTATGCGTGCGGCTATCTCCTCAAGCTCCTCACGGCTCACTTTGACAAGCTGTTGGGCCGGCGTCTTACGGTCGATTGAGTAGAGCATCACTTGTCGGGGCGCGATACGGATATATGCTTCGGTCAATGCGTCGATTTCCTCAGGGGTGGTATTGTCGATTACCTGACCCTCATACTCGCCGCGCAGAAGCATCGTCTGCACGATACATTCGGTGGCGAACGACGCGATACGCTTTATAGCGTCCTCTGATGTGTAGGTGGCCGACAGCGGACGGTCGATTAGGCGCATGGTCGGGGTTATGGCCGAGTCGAGTTTAAGTATGTTGTTGTCGACTTTGCGCAGGGCGCTGTCTACGGCTTCGTTGCCGAGTCGCGTGGCATTGCTGAGCACGCTGATTTTTACGTGGGGAAAATAACGGTCGCGGAGCTCTATCGTGTCGTCGACAATTCCGCCGAATTCGGGATGAAGCGTAGGCTCGCCGTTGCCCGAAAAGGTGATCACGTCGAGCTTCTCGCCCTTTTCTTTCATCGACCGGAGTTTGGCTTCGAGGGCCTCGCTGACGCATTTACGCGGGGGTAGCCCTGCTTCGCCGGGCCCCTGGGCGTTGAAGCCCGCCTCGCAGTAGAGGCAGTCGAACGAGCACACCTTGCCATCGACCGGCGAAAGATTTATGCCGAGCGACGAACCGAGCCGGCGCGAATGAATCGGGCCGAACACGGTTTCATGAAACAGTACACGCTGCATCGCTGTAGGAAGTTAAGAGTGGTTCTATGGCTGCTGTTCCGACGCGGTCACGCATTATCGGCGTCCTTAATCGAACGCGGAGTCCAGAAGCAGCTGATAAGCGAGAAAATGCTCATCAGTGCCACCAGAGCATAGCATATCTTGTAGCCGACCGTGGAGTGAAGGGCCACGAAATGGCCGTCACGGAATATCCACAATATGAAATTGGGGATGCAGAAAAGGCCCTGCCATATCCCGTCGTACCACTGATAGGTGGTTTCGGGATTGATTTCGCAGAAGAATACGGCCAGAACTATGGCTACCACCAGGGCGCCCAGCATTATAAGCAGTTTGCGTAACATAGTCGGAATTTTGGCTTTTTAAGGAGTGAGTCTGAGATGTTGCTTACTGACACGCGGTTAGTCTCTCGACGAGCCGAAGAAACGGAGCAGGTAGAGGAAAAGGTTGATGAAGTCGAGATAGAGCGACAGGGCTCCGTAGGTCGACAGACGTCCGGCGCTTTCGGCGGGAGCCTGCATTGCCATAGCCTTAATCTGCTGGGTGTCCCATGCGGTGAGACCGATGAAAATCAGTACGCCTGCACCCGACACAATCCATTCCATCGTGGAACTTTTGAGGAAGATGTTGACAATCGAGCAGATGATGAGGCCGAAGAGTGCCATAATCAGATAGGTGCCCCATTTGGTGAGGTCCTGGGAAGTGAAGAATCCGTAGATGCTCATGGCTCCGAACACACCGGCGGCGATAAAGAATGTCTTGGCAATCGAAGCACCGGTATAGATATAGAATATCGGGAAGAGCATCAAGCCGTTGACTATCGAGAATACGAAGAATAGCAACGTGGCGAGAGCCGGATTCATGCGGTTGATTCCACCCGAAACGCTCATCACTATCACGAGTTCTACGCCGAAGAGCACCCACATTGCCCAAGAGTGCATGGCGAAGAACTGCACGACGGCGGGAGACTGCGCGCAGAAGAGTGAGGTGAAAGCGGTCACGAGCAGACCGAGAAACATTTTTATGTAGACGCGTTTCATGATGGCCGACATGCGGTTATCAATGGCTCGTCCGTCTGATTGCGAGTAGTAGTTGTTGCCGTTGTAGCTCGGCGGCATCTGATTGTAGTTCATAATTGTTTGATGATGTTTTTTTTGTGCCGGAGCGAGGCTTTGCAGCCGACTCCGGGTGTTGTGATTGTTCGGTTTTTAACTTATAACACTTGAAAGTGTCAATTGGTTACATTCGCTCCGGCACATTGATGCCAAGCAGCGCAAGAGCTGTCTTGACGGTGCGCGCCGTAGCGTCGGAGAGGGCCAGACGCATCGAGCGGACGGCGGGGTCGGTTTCGCCCAGTATGGTGCAGTCGTGATAGAACTGATTGTATTCCTTCACCAGATCGTAGGCATAGTTGGCGATGAGCGCGGGACTATAGGTACGTCCGGCTTCGGTTACGGTGGCCGGGAAGTCGGCCAGACGCTGTATGAGGGCTATTTCGCGCTCCCCGGGACGCACTGCAGCATAGTCGGCGGTTTCAACACCGGCTGCTGCGGCTTTGCGGAGCACCGAGCGTATGCGGGCGTAGGTGTATTGGATAAACGGACCTGTGTTGCCATTGAAATCTATTGATTCCTCGGGATTGAAGGTCATGTTTTTGCGCGGATCAACTTTCAGAAGGAAGTATTTGAGCGCGCCCATGCCCACGGTCTCGGCTATCGAATCGATTTCTTCCTGTGTTGCGCCGTCGAGTTTTTTGATTTCGCCGCGTTCTTCAATCACCTTGTGGGCGTCGGCCACCATGTCGGCCATCAGGTCGTCGGCGTCTACTACCGTTCCCTCGCGGCTCTTCATTCGGCCGTTGGGCAGATTGACCATGCCGTAGGAGAAATGAACCAGGTCCTTACCCCATTTGAATCCGAGGCGGTCGAGGAGTATCGACAGCACCTGGAAGTGGTAGTTCTGTTCGTTGCCTACGACGTAAATCATCTTGTCGATGGGATAGTCGCGGTAGCGGAGTTTGGCGGTGCCGATGTCCTGAGTCATGTAGACTGATGTCCCGTCGGCACGCAGCAGGAGCTTATTGTCGAGACCGTCGGAGGTCAGGTCCCAAGAAAATTGATATAGCAGTACAGGCATATACTTCTTCGGGTGCGCATTTTTCT
>CAYUYQ010000087.1:0-8823 GCA_964449335.1 uncultured Bacteroides sp.
CAGAGCCGATGTGGTGGCAAGACGCAGTTTGTCGATTTCATCGTTGATCATCAGGTCTTTTTCTATATACTTGTCGACGGACGGTATATAGGCTTCCGGCTGATAATAATCGTAATATGAAACGAAGTATTGTACGGAGTTTTCAGGGAAAAAGTTTTTGAACTCGCCGTAGAGCTGGGCGGCGAGGGTCTTGTTGTGGCTCAGAATCAGCGTCGGTTTTTTCACCTGCTGAATCACGTTGGCCATAGTGAACGTTTTGCCCGAGCCGGTGACGCCCAGAAGTGTCTGAGCGGGTGTGCCGTCATTGATACCCTCAACAAGTTGCGCTATGGCCTGCGGCTGGTCGCCGGTCGGTTTATATTGTGATGCTATCTTAAAGTCCATTACACAAAATTACTCAAAAACGGCTAAACGGCATAGCGCGCGTCGGGTAATTTATATATGTAAAAGGCTAAAAAGGGTTATTTTCGCCAGAATTCGGGGGTGAAGAGAATCAGGACGGTGAAAAGTTCGAGACGGCCTATGAGCATCAGTAGTGAGAGAAGCCATTTGCCTGCGTCGGGGACAACCTCAAAACTGCCGTCGGAGCCGGTGACTCCGGCGCCAAAACCGATATTGCTAACGCACGAAAACGAGGAGAAAAAAGCGTCGATAAGCGGCAGTCCGGTTGCGGTCAGCAGTATTCCACCGACAGCCATAAGAATCACGTAGATGCAGAGAAATGCTATCACTTTGGCCACAATCGGTTGCGGCATGGCGCGACCGTTGATTCGCAGCGATGTGACGGCTGAGGGATGGATGCATCGGTAAAGTTCGTTGGAAGTGTACTTGAACAGCAGCAGCATGCGGTCGATTTTGGCGCCACCACTGGTCGAACCGGCGCATGCTCCGAAAAACATCAGTATGAACAGAAGCGATAGAATAAACGTTCCCCACCGCTCGAAATCAAATACTCCCAGACCGGTAGATGTGATGGTCGACACGATATGAAACAGCGGATCGATTGTGACGGACGTTATTCCGTCATACTGTCCTCGCAAGAGGATGATGATATCGAAAACTACGAAAAATGTCAATATAATGCCGATATAGGCACGAAACACATCGTTTTTCCACAAAGGTTTCCAGTTGCCGTGGATGGCCTTGAACATAAGGCCGAAACTCGTGCCTCCAAGAAACATGAAAACCATTATAACGATTGAAACGTAGTTGGAATGATAGAAGGCTACCGAATCGTCGTGGGGAGCAAATCCTCCGGTTGAAATGGTTGAGAATGCATAGCAGACACTATGGAAAAAGTCGAGAGGACCGAGCCAGAGCAATCCGACGAGGGTTGCGGTCAGACCGATATAAATTCCCCAAAGACTCTTGGCTGTCTGACTCACACGCGGACGCAGCTTGTCGTGCGTTATTCCGGTCACCTCGGCATTGAACATCTGCATGCCTCCCGAATGGTTGAGCATCGGGATTACGGCAAGGGTGAAAAGAATGATTCCCATGCCTCCAATCCAGTTCATAAGCACGCGCCACATATTGATGGCGTGGGAATATGTGTCGACCGACGACAGCACGGAGCACCCGGTGGTGGTGAATCCCGACATCGATTCAAAGAATGCATCGGTAAGCGACACGGGATGATCGCACAGCATAAACGGCAGCATGCCGAACGCAGAGAAGGCAATCCACACAATTGTGGTCAGCAGAAAGCCCTCGTGACGTCCCATCTGCGTGTTCTTGGGGTGGAGCCCGAAAGTAAGCAGTACGCCCGCAACGAGAGTAAAGACGGATGTGAGCAGGAAGTTTTTCACGTCGCGAATTTCATCGTAGACCACGCCGGTTACAAGCGGCACGAGCATAAAGGCGGCTTCAATCATCAGAAGCCAGCCCAACACACGCAGAATCATCTGGAAGTTGATGTGGCGCCGTCGTGTACGTTCTGTCATATCAGTGAAAATGAGTATAAATCAAGAAAATAGACGCTCAACCTTGTGAATGGCTCCCGAGAGACAGAACACCACTACGTGGTCGCCGGGCTGAAACACCGTGTTGCCGTTGACGAGCATCACATTTCCGTCTCTCACCATGCCGGCGAGCGTCAGGTCGTGGCTCAGCTTGATGTCTTTCACCGGGGCTTTCGTAATCTTCGAGTTTGGCTTGACTTCAATTTCCGCTACATCGGCATCGGCCAGTGCCATGAATTTCGAAGATTCCGAATCGGCATCGAGCAGCATCTGGAATATTTTGCCCGATGCAAGCAGTTTCTTGTTGATAATAGTACCGATGTTGAGATTCTCGGCCTCGGAAATAAACTGGATGTCCTCGACTTCGGCGATAGTCTTGCGCACGCCGTATTCCTTGGCAGTCAGAGAGGTGAGGATATTTGTCTCGGAGCTGGCTGTCAGTGCTACGAACGCATCCATCGACTCAATGCCTTCCTCGCGGAGGGTGTCGATGTCGCGGGCGTCGCCGTGGATAATCTTGCAGGCGTGGCATTTCTGCGACAGCACTTCACAACGTGCGCGGTCGCTCTCGATAATCTTGAACTTGTAGCGCTCCGGAGCCATGGCCATGAGGCGCACGGCGATACGGCTTCCACCCATTATGAGCACATTATTGATTTCGATACCGGTCTTTCCACAGATGGTGCGGAGTTCTTCGATATGCTCGGGAGTGATGGTTACGTAGATTATATCGTTGGGCAGCACGCGATCGTTACCTCGCGGGATGATTGTCTCGTGATGTCGCTTTATGGCGGCCACGTGGAAGAAATGCTCAAACGTTGACAGTTCTCGGAGATGCCTTCCGGCCAGCGGAGCGCCTTCGCGTATCTTGACACCGGCCACGATCAACTTGCCGTTGTGGAGCTCAAACCAATTGCGAATCCAGTTGCGTTCGAGGGCCTTCAGTATCTCGCGGGCAGCGAGATATTCCGGATAGACCATGGAGTCGATACCGATATGGGAGAAAAATTCGACGTTTTCTTTCTCCATGAACTCGTAGTTGTCGATTCGGGCCATAGTTTTCTTCGCGCCGATGGTTTTAGCCATGCTGCAGGCGAGCACGTTGGTAGTTTCGTAAGGCGTGACGGCCACAAACAGGTCGCAGCGCTCCACACGCGCCGTGTGGAGCATTGCCATTGAGGTGGGCGAACCGGTAAGGGTCAGGATGTTGCACGTTGAGTCGAGCTGCATCAGGCGTTCCTCGTCGGGGTCAATCAGGGTTATGTCCTGATTCTCGCGCGAAAGGAGGCGGGCAAGATGTGAGCCGACTTCGCCGGCCCCGGCAATCACGATTCTCATAGAGTAGTGGTGTTGACGGATTTCACAATGGTTTCGTAGATGGCATCCGAATCCAAACCGCAAAGGCGCTGAAGTTCGGCTACCGTGCCGTGAGGCACAAAGCTGTCGGGAACACCTAAGCGGTAAACCTGACGCTTGTAGCCGTGGTCGGCAAGCCATTCCAGAACGGCACTGCCCAAACCGCCTTTTTCCGATGCGTCCTCGACGGTGATAATCGGCGTTCCGGATTCAGCCACTTCTTCGAGTATGGCGGTGTCGATCGGTTTGAGGAATATCATATCGTAATGCGCTACAGATATGCCGCTTTCATCTGCGCGACGGATGGCTTTGGCAACCTGCGAAGATATGGTGCCGAGTGACAGCACGCTCACCTGACGGCCGTCGGTCAGCTTACGTCCGCGGCCTATTTCGATGGCTTTCATCGGTGTGCGCCAGTTGGGGGTGTCGCAGCGGCCGCGTGGATAGCGGATTGCTATCGGACCGTTACGGTCGGGAAGCTGAGCGGTGTACATAAGGTCGCGAAGCGTAGCAGCGTCGGCCGGAGCGGCAATCGTCATTCCCGGAATTTCGCTCAGATAGGCGAGATCATACATTCCGTGGTGCGTTGCGCCGTCCTCGCCGACTATCCCGGCACGGTCGATAGCAAACACAACCGGTAGCTCCGGGAGAGCCACATCGTGGATTATCTGGTCGACGGCACGCTGCAGAAACGACGAGTAGATTGCCACGAACGGTATCATGCCGTCCTTTGCCAGACCTCCGGCAAACGTCACTGCATGGCCCTCCGAAATGCCGACGTCAAACGTGCGGTCGGGATGTGTCTTCTGCATCATCGCGACGGAGGTGCCCGAAAGCATGGCGGCTGTGATGGCTACGATGCGGGGATTGGTGTTGGCAAGTTCGACGAGAGTGTTGCCGAAAACGTCCTGATATTTCGGGGCTGTAGCGTTGTCGGACAGTCGTTCGCCATTTGATGGATTGAATTTACCGGGGGCATGCCATTGGGCCGGGTTGCGCTCGGCCGGTTCATAGCCCTTGCCTTTTACGGTGCGCAGGTGGAGTATGCGTGGGCCTTCCATGTCCTTGATTTCCTCAAGCACCTTTATCAGTTTGGGAAGGTCGTGACCGTCAAACGGTCCGAAATATCTTATGTTGAGCCCCTCGAATATGTTTTGCTGGCGGCTTAGGAGCGATTTCAGACTATTGTTGAAGCGAAGTATGCGGTCACGCGTATGCTCGGAGATGAATCTGATTTTCCGGAGGAAATTATAGGTCTTGAGGCGGAAGTTGTTGTAGGCACGCGATGTGTTGATATGTGCCAGATAGGTATTCAGAGAACCCACGTTAGGGTCAATCGACATGTCGTTGTCGTTGAGGATAATCAGCAGGTTGTTGCGCGAGTTGGCGGCATTGTTGATGCCCTCAAACGCCAGACCTCCGCTGATGGAGGCGTCGCCGATTACGGCCACCACGTTGCGGCGCGGCTCATCGTGCTTCAGAGCGGCAGCCACGGCCATGCCGAGGGCGGCCGAGATTGAGTTGGAGGCGTGGCCGGCAGTGAAGGTGTCGTATTCGCTTTCAGACGGCGAAGGAAATCCGCTCAATCCGCCGAGTTTGCGGTTGGTGTGGAAACGCGAGGCGCGTCCGGTGAGCAGCTTGTGGCCGTAGGCCTGATGACCTACGTCCCAGACTATGCGGTCGTAGGGCGTGTTGAACACATAGTGCAGAGCCACCGTCAGCTCTACGACGCCCATCGACGATGCGAAGTGACCGGGATTGGTCGAAAGTGAGTTTATGAGGAAATCGCGTATTTCGGTACATACACGCGGTAGCGTATCGACGTTCAGTTTCCGCAGGTCGGCCGGCGAATCGATGGCGGCCAGGAGCGGAAAACGCCTCGGGTCAACAGGATTGACCGAGGAATCGACAGGAGCCTTAAGCGTAGCAGTCATTTTTTCGTTTTACGATATTTCTTATATAGAGGGACGAAAACTATAATGCCGGAGGCAATGACCGTAAACGCAACCCATAAGGTGAAAGGCTGATGAGCCACTACGAGCCAGCAAAGCGCAAGCCACAGTACCACTATGAATATGAAGCGAATAATCTGAGAAGTGCTCATAGGCAAAGATAGTTTAGCGAGGGGGGAGGTCTACAAAGATAGATTTTTCGCGAAAAACGTGCAAGCAATTACACGTTTGGGCGTAAAGCGTGCAAAAGACGTAGGGCGAGAATCAGGGCCGTGTTCGACGCTCGATCTATGACGCGGCAACGGTCGCCGGGGAAGTGCAGAGTGAAAGTCTGAGTTGTGTTTCCGGCAGATATTCCGAAGCATACGGTGCCCACCGGTTTGCCCGGCACGGCGCCACCGGGTCCGGCGATTCCACTTGTGGCTACGGATACGTCGGCTTCCGTCGCACGCCTTACGCCCTCGGCCATCTGTGCGGCCACGGGCTCGCTCACGGCGCCAAGTTCGGCTATGAGCGGCGGGTCGACGCCGAGCGTACGCTCTTTGACCGAATTGCTGTAGCTAACCACACCTCCGAGCATGACTTCCGAGCTGCCGGGAATCGAAGTGATGAGGTGGGCTATATTACCTCCGGTGCAGCTTTCGGCTGTGGCGAAGGTCAGATGACGGCTTTTCAGCAGGTTGAGGAGTATTTCTGCCGGGGTGAGATCCTCGTCGTGGAGCATATAGGGGTGGCAGAGGGCCTTGAGCTCGTCGTGAAGACGGTCGGCGGTGGCGTTGAGCGTTTCAGGGTCGGCACCACGGCCGTCGAGCCGCAGGCGTATGTAGCCGATGTTGGGTAGATAGGCGAGATGGAATCCGGCTGGAAGCGAGGCCTCAAACTCTTCGAGCTTTTCCGAAAGGGCCGATTCGCTGATGTCGGTCGTCAGAACCGTGCGGTGTGCCAGCGCGTGAACGGCTCCGAAACGCTCCATGATTGCGGGGAAGACGTAGCGCGAAAACATGTGGCGCATCTCAAATGGCACACCGGGCAGCGCGACCAACACGCGGCCATCCTTTTCAAACCACAGTATGGGGGCAGTGCCTACTTCGTTGACAAACACTCTGGCCGAGGAGGGCACCAATGCTTGCGCGGCGGTCGACTCGTTGAGTTCGAGTCCGCGGCGGTCCATGATTGACTTCACGGCATGGAGCATACTGTCATCGCGCACAAGCTGTCCACCGAACAAATCCATCAGCACCTGCTTGGTGATGTCGTCTTTCGTCGGACCGAGTCCGCCGGTGGTTATTACGACGGGCGATGCTTCGAAGGCGCGCTCAATAGCTGTGCGTATGGCCTTGGCATCGTCGTGAACCACGCTTACGGAGTCGACGCTCCATCCTGCGGGGTCGATTACGGAGGCGATATATGGGCTGTTGGTATCGGTCACTTGCCCGACGAGCAGTTCGTCGCCGATTGCCACGATTGATAAAGACTGTTTCATAAGGCGTTGTGAGATGAGAGGACTTAGACGGTCACGCGGGCAAATGGCACTTCGTCGTAGCCGCAGAACGTCTTGTCCAAATACTTGAAATAGCCGGCCATGGCCACCATAGCAGCATTGTCGGTCGTAAATGCGCGCTCGGGGATGAAAGCTTTCAATCCGTGGCGCGCGCAATAGTCGGCTACGGCTGCTCGAACGCCTGAATTGGCCGAGACCCCTCCGCCGATAGCCACCGTGGTGACGCCGGTCTGCTTCACGGCTTTATCGAGCTTGTCAATCAATATCTCGATTATCGTGCGCTGGAGCGATGCGGCAAGGTCGGCCTTGTTTTTCTCGATGAAATCGGGGTCGAGTTTCACGTTGTCGCGCAGCGTGTAGAGAAACGATGTTTTCAACCCCGAGAAGCTATAGTCCAGTCCCGGGATGTGGGGCTTGGCGAAGCGGAAGCGCGTAGTGTCGCCCTCGGCCGCCAGACGGTCGATGTGAGGACCGCCGGGATAGGGGAGGCCCATCACTTTGGCACATTTGTCAAACGCTTCACCGGCGGCATCGTCGATGGTTGCGCCGAGAAGCTCCATATCGTTGTAGTTTCTGACGAGGATAAGCTGGCTGTTGCCTCCGGAGATAAGAAGCGCGAGGAAAGGATATTGCGGCGCTTCGTCGTCGGGCTTGCGGCGGATGAAGTGCGACAGAACGTGGGCGTGGAGATGGTTGACATCGATCAACGGAATCCGCAGTCCGAGCGACATCCCTTTGGCAAACGATGTGCCGACGAGCAGCGATCCGAGCAGACCCGGGCCGCGTGTGAAAGCTATGGCCGAAAGATCGGTTTTCTCGATTCCGGCGCGCTTGATGGCGGCCGTGATTACAGGCACGATATTCTGCTGATGGGCGCGCGAGGCAAGTTCGGGAACAACGCCTCCAAACTCCTCGTGGACACTCTGCGAAGCTATGACGTTGGACAGCAGCAGGCCGTCGCGAATCACGGCTGCCGAGGTGTCGTCGCACGACGACTCAATGCCCAGAATAGTAATACTCATTTTCAGAAAAATTTCAGAACTTCTAAATAATCAGTGACTGCAAAATTACATAAAATACAGCGATTCTATGTACTTTTGACGAATTTCTCAATTCAGGGTCATAAGTCGTTTTCGGCCACACTCAATATTATCGCTCTTTTTTGTAACTTTGCCTCTATACCGGAGGAACGTTGATTGAGGGCGGGGCACGAAGGCAACGGCATCGGGAATATAGCGACAATCCAATTGAAATAAGATATGTTACAGAAAAAAATATTTGATCTTATCAATAGAGACAGAAAGGGGATGCTTGCCAGTCGAATTTATGACTGGTATATGCTTATCATGATTATAGTGAGTATAATTCCTCTTATGTTTATCGAGGATTACCCAATCTTTAAGGTCACGGAAACGGTAACAGTAACAGCTTTTATAATCGATTATATCCTTCGTTGGTACACATCTGACATTCAACTAAAGAAAGGATGGATGTCTTATGTTGTCTATCCGTTCACTCCAATGGCTATAATTGACCTTTTATCTATTCTGCCCGGATTAAATCTGATTAGCCCGGAATTTAAGTTATTGCGTCTTACAAGACTACTCAAAATCGTCAGACTACTCAAAATCTTTAGATATTCAGATAAGATTACAATATTCTTAAGAGTTTTGAGCAAGGAAAAGGAGGTTTTATTTTCTGTGTTAATGCTGGCGCTTTTCTATATTTTCATCACTGCTTTAATAATGTTTAATGCTGAACCTCATATAAATCCACAGACCGGAGAGGAGACCTTCCATTCATTTTTTGATGCACTTTACTGGGCTACGGTCACACTTACTACCGTTGGATACGGAGATTTATGTCCGGTCACAAGTATCGGGCGGGTAGTCTCCATGCTTTCCTCCCTTTTTGGGGTCGCTATTATAGCACTACCGTCGGGTGTGATAACGGCAAGTTATCTCGAAGAATTAAGAGACTATCGTAAGCATTTGCGCAAAAACGAAAATAATCAATCACAGACCACGTGAAAAAGCTCACGGTCGGACAAGTC
>CAYUYQ010000088.1:0-8755 GCA_964449335.1 uncultured Bacteroides sp.
GCCACCAACGAGAGCTATCGGCTTATGGCCCGAACGCTGGAAGTGTTTGAGCATCATCACGCCCACGAGGTGGCCTATATGCAACGAATCGGCCGTAGGGTCAATACCGAGATAGGCCGTTGTCATTTCTTTTTTGAGTTGTTCTTCAGTTCCCGGCATCATCTGGTGAATCATCCCGCGCCAGGTAAGTTCTTTTATGAAATCCATTGGTTCGACTTTGTTAAGGTCTGATAATCTTTCAGGCGGCAAATTTAGCAATTTATTTCATAAGATTGAAACACCTGACGCCGCAGCGTCACTTCTTTTAAATTAATCGCCCCTTATAGCCATTATTCTGATAAAATTCGTAAATTTGCGCTTTGAGATAAAATGGGCCGCGACGACTAGCAAGAGCCGTCAGCGGCCGGATTGAAGACTATTAGTGTAAATCTTTTTCATGCACCCATATATGCGTAAGTTATCTTATCTGGCCCTGCTTCTGACCGTTGCTTCAGCATCGGCTATCGACATCAATACGAATCTCACTCCCGCCCCCGGAGCTCATACACAACTCTCACCCTACAATCGCAATCTCCCGGTTGTAGCGCTCGACTCACTCGACATTGATTTCGAATCCGAGCCTGCGGAAGTGGACTCTACGGTATTCCTTCTGGCGATAGATCGCCCGGATTTCGACTCTATCATTTCGGTGCCATCGCGCCGATACACCTTAATACCTCCCACGGTCTATGCTCCGGCAGTGTTTGACACCTATCATTTCTTCGAGCCGCTCGATTTCTCCACCAGCCGCCAGGTTCAGGAATTTCCTACCGTCTACCAGTGGCTTGAGGATCTTGATTTCAGTGCTCGCCTCAACAATCTGACCCGTCAGAACTACATGATAGCCAATGCGCCGGAAGTGGCCTACAATCTCGCGTGGCTTCCCGAGCCTCCGAAACAATACACCGCCTTTGTCGACCCCACCACAGCCAAAATCGTGCTGAAAGAGGTTGAGGTCAAACCGGCTGAAATAGCAAGCGGTCTCGACCCGGAGATTGACCAGAAGAAGTGGATACAGACGTTCGACGTCGGTGTGCAGTTCTCTCAGGCCTACGTATCACCCAACTGGTATCAGGGTGGCAACAAAAACCTAAATCTTCTCACAAACGTGATGTATAAAGTGAGCCTTAATCAGAAATTCTATCCGAAATACCTGTTTGAGGCCACCGTACAATATAAGCTCGGTCTCAACAATGCCCCCGACGACACCGTGCGCAACGTCCACATCAACGATGACCTTTTCCAGATCAACGTCACCGCCGGTATGAAAGCAGCCAAAGACTGGTACTACTCGGCCAACCTCATGTTTAAGACTCAGGTATTCGACAACTATCCGGCTAATTCACGCAAGATTCAGTCTGCATTCATGTCGCCCGGAGAACTCAACATCGGTCTCGGTATGACCTATAACCACACAAGCAAAAACAAACGCTTCACAGTCAACGCCTCAATCTCGCCGCTTTCCTACAACCTCAAGACGTGTCTGCACCGCGACATTGATCCTACCCGCTACAATATCGACGAAGGAAAGACGATAGCCAACAAGTTCGGTTCGAGTACGGAGATAAACATGAGCTGGAAGATAGCTTATAACATTCTCTACACCTCACGACTGTTCATGTTCTCTGACTACGAGTATTTCCAAGGCGATTGGGAGCACACCATCGACTGCCGCATAAATCGTTATCTGACGACGCGCCTCTATGCCCACATGCGCTACGACACCCAGACTCCCCGCTGCGAAGCCGACCCCAACTGGCACAAATTCCAGTTCAAGGAGATTCTTAGCTTCGGCATCTCGTATCACTTCGGAACAATCTGATTCGTTTGACTCCTCTCCTCAGTCATGCCCATACCACACCTCTCTCCTCACAGTCTGATGCGTGCGGCCGTATGGCTTATCGTGGTCATATCGGGTGTGAGTTCAGCCCATGCGCGACTGCCGAAGCTATCGCCATTACCGACCCGTCACTACACCATCGACAGCATCAAGGCCGACATGGATTCGCGGCCACTCCACCACATAGAAGGCATCTGGATGATGACCGAGACCTCGGCAAAAGTTGCCATCGAGCTTGACTACTCGCCCGCAATCGGCGGCCGAAGTTCCGACGCTCCGGCCTACCGTATAGTGCTCCTTACTTCTCCCAACCGCGCACTCCGACCGGGCACAATCATGGGACAGATTGTGCCCTCGGCCAAAGAAGGCGTCTATCAAGCCGAGATTTACTCCTCGGCCATAGGCTCGCGGCTAAGCAATCCGGCTAAATTCACCATGGAGCTTGACAAAACCGACAACCGTATTGTCCTCACACGCCACCAGAACACATTCACCGTCAATCTATGGCGCGCGCTCCCCTACATGTGGCGCTACGTCGTGCGAAAAAATCAGCCTGCAACGACCTACCACGGCTACGTGCGGCTTTATCCACCACCGGTGCCCCCTCTTCAACCGATTTATCTCTGACTCGCCTATGTACAGCCGACGCCTGCATATCGTCATTGCGGCCATCGCTCTGGCTGCGATAGCCGCTTCAACCGTCGACGCTTCCGACCAACGGCGACGCACAACGCGCAAGAACCTACGCCTCGCCCCCACATCGGTTACCGCCACCGTCGCTGCGCCCGACACCATTCCGATTGACAGCCTTGTCACTTCTGACGCTATAACACCCATTCGGCTTAGCGGCTACGACAAACCGCTTCGCTCGTCGCGCGAATCACTATTCGTCACCAACAATACTTCCCGCGACATCGACGGCATCGTTCTTTCGATTGATTATTTTGATGCCTCCGGACGCAAACTCCATTCGCGCGTGGTCACCGTCAGATGCGATGTCCCGCAAGGGCAGACACGAAAAATCGACTTTCCATCATGGGACACCCAACAATCTTTCTACTATAAACTTTCGCCCAAGCCACGGCGCGACGGCGCAACACCTTACGATATACGATGCCACGCAACCGCAATAATCGTTCATTCGACTTCCGCCAGGAACAACCCCGACTGAGCCATCCGGTCGACCACCTGAAACGCATGGTCGACATCTCGCCGGATGTTGAGGAAAAACTGCGCTCCCTCACAACACGGCGTACATATCGCAAAGGCGAGCGGATTACCGCGCCGTCCGACATTAAATTCTACGGATTCTATATCCATAAGGGAGCCGCCCGGGTGTCGATGATTAGAAGCGGTCAGGACCTCACCTGCTCCTTTGCCATCGACGACGAGTTTCTTGCAATGCCCGTCTCCCTGCTGTCGACCGACGGTCTTGAAGTCTCTATCGAATTTCTCGAACCGTCGGAAATCATAATGTTTCCCATCGAGAAAAGTAACCGGGCATTCCTTGAGGGCGTTTCCATGTCTAACGATGCACTCTCGTTTATTCTCACCGCGCTGGTTGACCATAGCCGCAAGCTCGAGGAAAGGCTTATCGTAATGCAGTGTGCCGATGCCAGGCAACGCTACGCGTGGTTCTGTCGCCGTTATCCCAATATTGTCGACCGCGTCAGTTCGATTCACGTAGCTTCATTTCTCGGCATAACCAAAGAGACGCTTTACCGCATACGCGGAGGCAAATATTGACGACATTATCGTTTTTTTACTATCTTTGTGGCATGCAAAAAGTCCAAGGCAACCTCGATATTCTTGCAACCGGGCGAATAGCCCGTCTGCTGTGGGACTACAGCATTCCGGCCGTAGTGGGAATGCTCGTCATGTCGCTCTACAACGTAATAGACCGCATCTTCATAGGTCAGGGCGTAGGCACCGAAGCCATCGCCGGGCTTGCCATCACGTTTCCGGTCAGCAACGTCTCTGCCGCATTGGGTGTGCTCATCGGCGCCGGCGCGTCAGCGCGTGTATCAATACTGCTCGGCGCCGACGACCGCAAAGGGGCATTACTCACACTCGGTAACGCGCTGACGCTTATAGTGATAAACGCCTCAATCTACATCTCGGTATTTGCCATTTTTCTCGACGATATCCTTGTGGCCTTCGGCGCGAGCGAGGCATCGCTCCCCTATGCCCACGACTTTATGGCCTATCTTCTGCCGGGGATGCTCGTAATGAACATAGGTTTCAGTTTCAACAATGTACTCCGCGCCTCAGGCTACCCGCGCAAAGCCATGAACTCAATGTTTCTCGGAGCGGGCGCAAATCTTATTCTCGCCCCGATTTTCATATTCTGGCTTGATATGGGCATCAAAGGTGCCGCGATTGCCACCGATATAGCCATGTCGATTTTTACGGCCTATGTGATGCATCATTTCATTGCTACCCGCGCCACAATCACCTTTAAGCGCGGCACATTCCGACTGCGCTGGCACACCGTTCTGGGTATAATCGGAATCGGTGCGGCACCATCGCTCATCAATCTGGCAAGCAGCGCTATCAACGTACTAATCAACACATCACTGTACCGCTACGGAGGTGACAATGCCGTAGCCGCTGCCGGCATCTTCTCAACGTTTACATCGCTTCTTTGTATGGCTGCCGTTGGCATTTGTCAAGGCATGCAACCCATCGTGGGCTATAACTACGGAGCAGGCCTTATGGGACGACTGCGCAACACCTATCTGCTCGCGGCCGGATGCGCCACGGCCGTGACAACAATAGGCTGTGTCGTCGGCATGGCTTGGCCCGGAGCGATAGCGCGAGTGTTTACGGTCGATGCGGGTCTTATTGAAGTGACTGCTGCGGGTCTGCGCAGGGCTCTTCCGATGTTTTGGATAGTCGGATTCCAGATTGTGTCAACTACCCTGTTTCAGTCCATCGGCAAAGTTGGTAAATCGATTTTCCTCAGCCTTTCACGTCAGGTTATATTTCTGATTCCACTTCTGCTGCTGCTTCCTCCCGAATTGGGACTTCCAGGCGTGTGGATGTCGTTCCCGATAAGCGACGTCCTCGCCACAATAGCCACTTTGGCCTGCATCATCTGGCAGTTCAGGCAACTCTCAGCCATGCAACCGCGGACGGCCGATTAAACGTCAAACAGCCAGAGCTGTAATTATCTCCATATCTATATCTTTAGCTTCG
This sequence comes from uncultured Bacteroides sp., assembly GCA_964449335.1. Taxonomy (GTDB): domain Bacteria; phylum Bacteroidota; class Bacteroidia; order Bacteroidales; family Muribaculaceae; genus Paramuribaculum. Next base: position 5,078 of record CAYUYQ010000088.1, read on the forward strand.
CAATAGCGTCTTAGCATATCGGCATACAGGGCTCCGACTTCGGCCGCCGGCATATCCTCACCGTAGATGTTTATGCATACGGTCAGATGGCGTGTCGTGAAGTCGGTTTTTGTCCGTTCGTTATCGCTTGTGGGTGTCCCCACACCGCCGGTAAGATCGCGGTAAACGGGTAGCCCTTCAATGTTGAGCGGCCCACGACCAATCCCTTCATACGGCTCGCCGCTACGACCGATTCCAAGCGTCAGAGTATCGCCGGCAATTTTCTCCGTATCGAAAGCGCCGATAGAATATCCGCTGGCCACCGACACATAGTTGCACACATCTACCAGTGCACTGATAAAATAAAGATTCTTGCCGCTAACAATACGGCGCATCATCTGCTCCTGCGACGGCCGGTAACGATTAGGGTCCTTGCCCATAGCTTTATATGCCGTGCGTGTGGCCGCAATCCCCGGCCTATGGTTTATCTGGTCTATCCGATAGCTCGCGGCGATTTCCCGCGTCAGACAATTCAGTTCGTCAATCAACCCCGCGGGCGTCTCTCCGTTGACCACCTCTGCCTGAAGTTTGACAATCTTAAGCTCCGGAGCCGCAGCAGCCACCTCGGGAGAAATTTCAATCTTTATTCTTTTCATGACACTGAAAATCCTTTCGTTACTTCTAATTTTGAGGAAAATAGGCTTTCATGACTTCTTTTCTCAGCAAAATTATAAAATAATTTGCAAGCTAATCTTTTTTTATTTACTTTCGCAGTATTAGAACAATACCTTAAAAACTCTAACAAAACAATCCATGAGTTATCTGAAATTTGATAAAAACCTGATGATAAATCTCGAGCAGTCACTCCGCAAGGAGATGCTCCGAACCAATCAGGCAGGCGCTTATCACTGTACTTCCGTGGTCGACTGCAACACCCGCAAACAGCACGGACTTCTGGTGATTCCCATTCCGGAGATGAACAACTCATCGCATGTGTTGCTTTCGTCGCTGGACGTCTCTGTGATTCAGCACGGCGCGTCGTTCAACCTCGGACTGCACCGCTATCACGGTGGTGTCTACAGCCCCAACGGCCACAAGTACATCCGCGAGTTCGACTGCGAAAGCGTGCCTCGCACCACCTACCGCGTAGGCGGTGTGATTTTGACCAAGGAGAAAATATTTATCTCCCACGAAAACCGCCTCCTTATCCGCTACACTCTCGTTGACGCCCACTCCGCGACCACCCTCCGCTTCCGCCCGATGCTGGCATTCCGCGAGGTCAATCAGCTCGTGATGGCCAACGACAACCTCAACAAAGACTGCACCGAAGTTCCCAACGGTGTGGCATGCTGCCTCTATCCCGGCTATCCCACACTATTCATGCAGTTCAACCACAAACCCGAGTGGCACTACGAGCCCAACTGGTACAATGGGTTCGAGTACATCAAAGATATGGAGCGTGGCGTGCCCTACACCGAAGACCTTTGGGTTCCCGGCTATTTCGACGTTCCTATCAAGAAAGGCGAAAGTATCATATTCTCTGCCGGCACCGCTCAGGCCTCGCCCCGCTCACTTGGCAAAATGTATGAATCGGAGATTGCTTCGCGCACATGCCGCACAAGCTTCTTCAACTGCCTCAAAAACGCAGCAAAACAGTTCTATCTCAAAGATAAGGACGGAATGTTCCTTCTCTCGGGCTATCCCTGGGGAAAAATCATTGCCCGCAACACTTTCATGTCGCTGCCTGGCGACACCATAGCCATCAACCACCGCGAGGACTACGAGAGCATAATGGACACCGCCCGCAAGGCATTGGTGACCTTCATGGAAACCGGTCGTCTCGATCAGCGTATTCAGGGCATCGACCTGCCCGACATTCCGCTGTGGTGCGTCTGGGCCCTCCAGCAGTACGCCAAGGCCTACGGCAACGATGACTGCAAGAAACTCTACATGCCTTTCATCACACAGATTCTCGACTATGTGCTCGACAACCGCCATCCCAACCTGCAGGTGCAGCCCGATGGAATGGTACGCACCGTCGGCACCGAGACACCCGTATCGTGGATGAACGGCACGCTTCACGGCCGTCCCATGCAGCCCCGTACGGGCCTGCTGGTTGAGTTCAACGCTCTTTGGTACAACGCTCTTATGTTTGGTGCCGCTCTCGCCGAAAACGATGAAAACCTTGCTGCCGCCCGTCAGCGCTGGATTGAGACGGCCGACAAGCTCAAACCCGTGTTCATCAACACCTTCCTGAACGACTACGGTTATCTGTTTGACTACGTCAACGATTCCTACGCCGATCCTTCGGTTCGTCCCAACATGGCTATCGCTATCGGTCTCGACTACTCACCGCTCGACCGCCGTCAGCGTAAATCGGTGCTCGACGTTGTGACCCGCGAGCTGCTCACCCCCAAAGGTCTCCGCACCCTCTCGCCCAAGAGCTTCGGCTATCGCCCCAACTACGTCGGCTCACCCGAGGAGCGCGAGATGGCCATGCACAACGGACCTGCACGTCCGTGGCTCTTCAGCTTCTATGCCGATGCCTATCTGCGCGTGTTCGGTCATAGCGGCGTGAGCTATCTCGACCGTATGCTCATCGGCTACGAAGACGAAATGACCGAAGGCTGCATCGGCTCTCTCTCGCAGTTCTACGACGGAAATCCCCCCTACGTCGGACGCGGCGCTATCAGCCACTCCACCAACGTGGCCGGCATCCTCAAGACCATAACCACTCTCAAGAAATTTAATATCTGAAAATACCCATGAAAGCATTAATGTTCGGATGGGAATTTCCCCCTCATATCTTAGGTGGACTCGGCACCGCCAGCTACGGCCTGACAAAAGGCATGTGGGAGTGCGGCGACATGGACATCTCATTCGTAATCCCAAAGCCCTGGGGCGATGAAGACAAAAGCTTCGCCCATATAATCGGCGCTTCACAGGTGCCTATCGCATGGCGCGACGTCAGCCGCGAATATGTTGAGCAGCGCATCGGCAACGTCATGGACCCCGACCTCTATTTCCGTCTGCGCGACCATATCTATGCCGACTTCAACTATATGCGCACCAACGACCTCGGGTGCATCGAGTTCTCGGGACGCTATCCCGACAATCTCGTGGAGGAGATCAACAACTACTCCATCTGTGCCGGTGTCGTGGCCCGCACGCTCGACTATGACATCATCCACTCACACGACTGGCTCACCTATCCTGCCGGCATCCATGCCAAGCAGGTGTCAGGCAAACCGCTGGTGATCCATGTCCACGCCACAGAGTTCGACCGTTCGCGCGGCAAACCCAACCCCGTGGTGTTCGGCATAGAGAAAGACGGCATGAACAATGCCGACCACATCATCTGCGTCAGCAATCTGACGCGCGACACCGTGATCCACAACTATGGCATCGACCCTGCCAAGGTGACCACCGTCCACAACGCCGTCACCCCTCTCACGCCCGAGCAGATGGATGTGCCCGACCACCATGCCAAGGACAAGGTGGTGACATTCCTCGGCCGCATCACCATGCAGAAGGGCCCGGAATACTTTGTCGAGGCAGCCGCCAAGGTGCTCAAGCACAACCCCAACGTGCGTTTCGTGATGGCCGGCAGCGGCGACATGATGAACAAGATGATCAACCTCGCCGCCGAGCGCGGCATAGCCGACCGCTTCCACTTCCCCGGATTCCAGAAAGGCAAGC
>CAYUYQ010000089.1:0-8710 GCA_964449335.1 uncultured Bacteroides sp.
CAGCGTTATTCAGCATGCTTGCCGGCGCGATGATGTGCGCCTGCAGCTCCGATAAGCTCGGCAACGAGCCCGACCCCGTTCTGCCGCCCGACGACGGCGAAGGCGTTTATATGGCTCTCAATATCCAGATGCCCAATGGCGCGTTAGGCTCACGCAGTGAGACCGGTAATCCTAACGAAAACGGCACGGTTTCGACCGGTGGCACTGAAATTGGTTCGGACGCCGAAAATACAGTGACCAATGCCCTTATAGTTCTTGCTGCCTCACAGCAGGTGGCGAGCGACCTTCCTAAGTACGGTTTTATCGCTGCAAGTGAAGTGCAGAATAACCGTATATCTGATTTAAGCAGTTCGGAAGGCAAGGTCTATCGTGCAATGGCACGCGTTCAGAAAACGAATCTCAATTCATTCTATGAACGTTTCGACGGTACAACCGGTACGGCCCCCGAGGTGTACGTATTCGTATTCTGTAATCCTACCAAGGAATTGACCGACATGTTTGCCGACAAAGATTTCAAGTTCGGATCAACGATGTGGATTGACGCTGCATGTACGGTGATTCAGGGCAATCCCACGCAACCTAACCAGAATATCGGTATCTGGGGTGCCAACTCTTTCCTGATGAACAATGTGAGCCTCACTACACGCGAACTTCCCGCCACACTTCTGGAGTGGGAAAACTATAATTCTTATGAGAAAGCGTTCCATCTTTCGGAAGCGAATCCGAATAGTGTCGATAACGGCACGTCGGCCCGTGGTCCTATCCGCGTGGAGCGTTCGGTGGCCCGTTTCGATTTCCGTGATGCTTCGCCTCTTCGCGAGGATGGAAAACCTGCTACCTACAACACATATAATGTGCTCTTCGTAGCCGGTGCCGACGGCACAGCCAACGAGGCAGCCCCGCTTGTGATGGTTCAGCTACAGAAAATGTGTCTCGTCAACATGAGCAACAGTTTCTATTATATTCCCCGCGTGAGCGATGATGGTCTTCTCGATGGTCCGAACTATCAACTGTGTGGTGTCGAAAAACCATGGACACGTGTCGACGGCAAATATGTGGCCGGAAATTATGTTGTCGGTCCTTATTGCAATGAGTTTGGCGGATCGGTAATCCGAACCGGATTCGATGCTTACTTCAACTATCCTTTCTTCGAAAATGATGGCTCGTTCAATAACAACGCAATGACATCAGACCGCTGGGACGTTGTCAAAATCGATGACGTAATTGAAAACAATGCGGTTAATGACAATTACCATAGTCCGAATGGCACATATAGCCCCGGCGATTACAAGGTCTGGCGCTATGTAACCGAAAATGTTATACCCGTTGATCCTGAAAAACAGGTGAACGGCATATCGACCGGCATAGTGTTCAAAGCCCAGATTAAAGGTTCGCCCAAAGTGGATAACTCTTCGGTTTATGAAGGTGAGTATTGGAACAAGCCTGCTGCCGGGGAGCTCGGTTATGCCCAGAACTTAGCAGCATGTCTCAACGGCGAGCAATTTACTTACAACGGTAAGAAAACCACCATTCAGGGTAACTCGCATCTCGACCCTATCCTTTACTATTATAGCGGTACGCTCTATATGGGGTGGCGAAACATGCGTCAGGCTGCCATTCAGGCTGCCGTAACCGTCAATGCTGTTGGTCAGGTGGAAATCAACCGTTCAAACAGCCTCTATAAGGCCGTGTTTGGTGATGGCCCGATTTCTCCTGAATATACATACTATAGCGAAGTCGACGGTAAAGAAGAGATCAAAACTGTAAAGACCGTCTTTATCAGCGCTGATGGTAAGGCTGAGCCCCTCGTTGACCCGATGTGGAGTGACGACGAAAGCAGTGCCGCTTACAAAAGCTATATGAAGAGTGCCGACTATGCTTGGGCACAGTGGAACGGCGAGGGTAAGCCCGTAGGTGGAGATGGAACTTCCGAGACTGTCCCGGCAGAGCTGACCGCTTTCCGTAAGGCCGTTACCGATGGTGGCGTGACCATCTTCCAGAGCTCGCTCGACAACGGTGAAACACCCGGCTACTACTGCTACTATTACTACTGGAACCGTCACAACGACAACAATATTCCCGGCGTGATGGGCCCGATGGAGTTCGACGTAGTGCGCAACAACGTCTACAAACTCTCAGTTGAATCAATCTCTCGTCTCGGTCATCCCCGTATTCCCGATAATGATCCGGACAATCCCAAGCCAGAATATCCCGATGAATCAGACCTGATTTATCTCGATGTAAAGGTGACGATTGCTCCCTGGGCCGTCCGCGTCAACAACATTACATTCTGATAACCCCACCCGACCACCCCCGGCGGACTCACCTCCGCCTCGGGGGTGGCGGTCAGGAGACCACCACTCCTAAGCTACGCGGTCGGACGCCTCTCCGGAGACTAATCTCCCGGTCGACCCCGGCCCCCGCAGCCCCTCCCGGCTCTCTCCCCGAAACATTAACATCAACCATTACCACAAACACTCCAGATGTATAATCTCAAGCGAAATATACTCACAGCTGTCCGGTCGGCAGCCATAGGACTGGCAGCGCTGACCGGCCTGACGGGCTGCAGCTCGCTGATCAACGACGATCTCGATCCGTGTCCGCAGGGCGTCGTGCTCCGTTTTGTCTACGACTACAACATGGAGTTTGCCAACGCGTTCCCCTCGCAGGTCGACTGCCTGACCCTGCTTGTCTACGACGCTCAGGGCCGACTTGTCGAGACTCGCACCGAGACCTCGTCGGTGCTTGCCGACGAGAACTACCGCATGACGCTCGACCTCCCGGCGGCCACCTACCACTTCGTGGCCTACGGCGGCATGGCGTGCGACAAGCCGTCGTTTCACTTCGTCACCGAGCCGACCGTAGGTTCGGAGCTCTCGCAGCTTGCCGTGAGCATGAACGCGGATTGCATCGGTGCCGACCCGGGCAAGGATCTGCACCCGCTCTTCTACGGCGACCTCGACCTGACGGTCAATCCCAACTCGACCGACTATGAGGCCGGTACGGTCTACATGATGCGCGACACCAACTCCATCCGTATCCTCCTGCAGAACACCAACCTCACCCCGGTCGACCCCGATGACTTCAAGTTTGAAATCACCGACAACAATACGCTTCTGGGTTGGAACAACGACGTGATTCCCACTCAGTCGGGCATCACCTACAATCCGTGGGCCACGGGTCAGGTATCGTCGGGCGAGAGCGACGAGGGCGAGGAGGCCATTCTGGCGTTCGCCGAGTTCTCGACCTCGCGGTTCATCAACCGCAGCGGAGCGCGACTGGTCATCACCAACGTCAACACCGGTCAGCCCGTGCTGTCGATACCGCTTGTCAACTACCTGCTGCTCTACAAGAGTCTGCGCTACGAGTCGATGCCCGCCCAGGAATATCTCGACCGCGAACACCACTGGGATATGGTCCTGTTCCTCAACGACAACGTCTGGATATCGGCCTACATCAAGGTCAACGACTGGGAAGTACGTCTAAACTCGGCTGAATTATGATGCGTGCGTTCGGTAAATCATCACTGCTGAAAACGCTGGCCTGCGCCGCGGCTCTGGCTGCTGCCGCCGTGCTCCCGGCCTGCTCCGACAGCTCCGATCCGCTGCCTCAGAACGATGACGGCACGGACGTGGTGCTGCGTTTGAACGTAGAATTCGGTCTTGACAATGGCGCGACATCGCGCACGGATGCCGGTGTAGGCGATGAGGATTACGAGCCGCTTTCAGGCGATTTCGAGGCAGTGGCCACGCTCCGCGTCATAATTTTCAGCGCCGACGGCACGACGGTCGACGCCAACCGTATGGTGAAGATGAAAGATCTTAAGCCTGTCGATGACAATCTTGAATTTCTGATTGATAAGGCCGATTTCGGTGATAATCCGACTCCGACTACCACTATCGAGAAGCAAATCTATCTGATAGCCAACGAAAGCTCGCTGACGGTGCCCGCCGGCATAACCGGCTATACATCTGTCAGTGACTGGCTAAACTCGTTTAATGCCGTAAAAACCGATGGGATAAACGCGAATCAGGCGCAGATTGAGCTAAATAAGACACTGGTGGGCGCGCTGACTGACTGGACTGTCAGTTTCCCGTTCGACAGAGGAGAAATCAAAGGCACTCCGATGTCGCCCTTTGGCGGCGGTAGGCTCCCGATGACCGAGATGTTTGAGGTGCCTGTCAAGCGTGTTGGCGATCAACTTCTTAGCGTGTCGACTTCAAATGAGGCGATTTACGTGCAGAATGTCAATCTGTTCATGACCTCGGCAGCTGCCAAAGCCACGTTCCGCTTTGATTTCAGCGAGTTTGAGGGCTCGGGGAGCCAGGTGACAGGTATACAGTTAATCGGTCTCAGTCAGACGGAATACGTTTTTCCCAACAGCGCTGTCTATTCCGAGCCTAAATACACCGCCGCCGGACTTGTCAACGCGCTTGGTGATGACGGAAAGTTTATCAACCGTTATATCACTTCGTTTGCATCTCCCGACCCTAACGGAAACTCGGGCTTGACCTATACGCTTACCGCTGATAACGGTTTTACGCCGGTGGCGATGAAGAAAAACGCCAATCTCGTTGCAACGGCTCCCGTCTATTTTCCCGAGTCGTTGTCAGACAATGCGGCGCCGGCTTATCAAGTAAAGGTGCGGATAGACGATGGCCCATGGTTGACCGCCCAGCCTTTGGTCGATAACATCATGGAGCTGCCTAATGACGGTGGCGAAGCCATAGCGCGCAACACCCATCTCTACATCGATATCAGTTTCACGCCCGTCGGCATTACATGGCAGGCGATTGTAGCGCCTTACAACACGAAGGTGCTTGAGCCTAATTTCGGCCTGGAGGTGCCTTAACCATTAACAAACGAATCCGAAGACCAATCTCATGAAAAGATTATTTTCAAATTTAATCATATTTCTTTCAGCGCTGGCAGCCGTTTCGTGCGCCGATGATCGAATGTGGGCCGACGACGGCGTTATTGGTGAAGGCGAGGCTGACATCAAGGCCACTATCGGCTATAAGAGCTTCGATCCGGCTCTCGAGTCGCGCATCAGCGGAGGCTCCGACGGGACGATTCTCGACAATCTTGAGAGCTTTACCGTTCTTATCTACAATCAGGACGGCACGACGCTAATAGACCGCAAGGATTATGCCAAGGGTAGTTTTGAGACTACAACCAACACGCAGAAACCGGCCGACGGCGAAGACGTGGAGCAATCCTCGACTCCGAAAACCACGTTTAACCTCACGCTGCCTTACGGAAAATACAAGGCCTATATCGTCGGCAACGCCAGCCTCAAGGATAAGGATGGTAAAGATTTGGACGTCAGCAATGAGACGGCCCTGCAAAACATCACCTGCGAGTGGCAGGACAATATTGCAGACAACAATCAGATGTTCGGTTGGTTTTCTTCCGATGCTGCCGGAGCGATTAAAGCTAATACGTTCACCGATGGTCGCATGGTGGCTCCGGTTCTGACTATCAATAAACCCGGAATGACGCTCACGGCGTGGCTCGTGCGTCTGGCCTCAAAAGTCACCATCGCTTACGACGCCTCCAATCTGAAGGAAAACGTGTTCATCTTCCTCAAATCAGTCACGATTAAGGACATTCCCAAGACTTGTGCCCTTGGCGTAAGCAACACCCCGACATCAAAGGAGCAGTTGACTAATGGACAGTCGATAATATATTACGAGGGCAAGGAGCCGACGGTCTCAGCTGATTTTAATGCCGAGACCTATCCGGCCATGCTATCTACGGCAGACAATGAACCGTTCGGCTCAAGTCATGCTCACAACGATCAGCACGCCCTTTTCTTCTACGAGAATAATCAAGGAACGGGAAAGGACAAACGCCAGGATGCGGTCACTAACACGACAATTCCCGGCGACCAAATCGGGTCGGACAGCGACTTCAATGAAGGTTCCGGGCCATCTGACGGTCAGATAGACTTCCCAGATGGAAACAGCGAAGATAGCAATACCGGCTTCAAGGACGAGAAACGCTTCGGCACCTATATTGAGGTTGAAGCTTACTATCGCTCCAACAACGCCGAGCGTCTCGGCGAAGGCAAGATTATCTACCGTTTCATGCTCGGCCAGGACGTATTAAAAAACTACGACGCCAAACGTAACTACCACTATAAACTCACTCTCAAGTTCAACGGCTTCGCCAACGACGTCGACTGGCATATTGACTACGAACAAGAACCGGATATATATATTCCTGCGCCGTATTATATCTCCTACCTTTATGATAAATCAATGGAACTTCCGGTACAGATAATCGGTAAGATTCAACCGGGGACTACGTTGAAAGCAGAAATTATCGAGAATAATTGGCAGCCATTCATTTATCAGAATGAGGATCCGCAGGCCGAGTTAGATTTGCTTAATGAGTATTATAATCCTCAAAATGCAGATTTAACAGGCACGATGAAACCAACTGCACAGGAGTACGCAACAACCCAGAAAAAACCGTGGTTCGGTTTCCTGTCACTTACGAACCCGGGTTCAAGGACCCAAGTACAAATGCCTGATGGCGCAAATTATGAAACGGTATTAAAAAACTATTGGGATACTAATAAACAAGGTGAAAGAGAGTATCAGTACACTTCAACGGATGATTACACTGTTGAAGATAAAGGAGAGGATATAAAGGTATTCTCAATTCCTATGTTCACCCGACCGAAAAACCTTGTGAAAACGTCGGGATATACCGGAAATAATCCTTATGTGTCATATCAACGAAAAGCTGTTGTAAGATTTACTGCATCTATCTGGAACCCACTCACGGAGAAATATGAACAAAAACACAAGGATGTCGATATAATTCAGGTGCGTCGAATTGTAAACCCTAAGGGTATTTGGCGAGACTGGAATGAGACTGCAAGTTTTGATGTCCACCTTATGCATCTTGAATCGGAATATACCCGCAATCCATGGGCCGCAGACAAGAGTTTTGAGTCTTTTGAGTCCATTGGTCCATGGTCGGCTGAGGTGCTGGTTCAAGGACAGGATGACGGAAGTGGTGTTAATTCCCCGACTGATTGGATTCAGCTTGATCCTCTTGGCGACGCAACTAAAAAAGATGGTGTAATATATGGTGAAACCGGTTCTACCATTGATTTTCGCTATACGCCAAAGGGATCGACCGGTGGTGCGGATAAAGTGCGATACGGTATAATCAAAGTGCGTTATCATAACTATACCTGTGAACATCTTATATTCGTCAGACAAGGGTATGCTCCGATACGTGTGGTAAGCGGTGGAAAAAAATGGTATTCGTTCAACATGAATTCTCGGAGTGAGATGGCCTCTTCGCCTTGCGACGAAGGTTCGCTCTTCAAACGTTTCCGCTGGGATTATCCAATCAGTTCACTGAATAATAAAGAAATCTCATTCATGGTAAATCCTTCATCGGGATTAAAACTATGGTCAAAAGATGGCAACGGTGCAACTGTGAAATGGACGGACTGGTATGCCCCGCTCATTACAAATGCTAAACCTTTCGAAGACAAGTCGAAATGGCAGAATCCCACGGTGGAAGGCGAGAACATGAAAATAGCCGAAGTGGAAGACTATCTGGCATTGTATAACAACAATGATGTGCAGCAAGGCTACGGAGTCCTTTATGACGGGAACGCCAATGATGTACAGACGTCGTTGAAAGATGCCTACAGCTACTACTCCGATTATACAAAAGGTGCTAATGGGAATGGCTGTGGAATGCGTGGATGTTTCGTTTACAACGAAAAAACAGGAGCGCAAATCTTCCTCCCTATTGGCGCTGCCGGTTATGGCCGTCGACGTGGATTTAACAGATATTGGATAGGTCATGACGGCTATCCCGGTCCATTTTATGCCGGTATGCTTACATACGGTAGCCGAAATGAATTCATGCCTGCATCGGCCGGCCAGAATATGCCGCTTCTGTTTGACCTGTTCCGCCGTCCGGGAGCAATATATTGGACAAATCAGACCATGCAAGAAGTAGCTATCCCAACTGACGAAAAAACTGAGGCAAGTGTGGGATGGGACTTTAACTATATCACATTTGATTTCTATCCAATAGCTATGTATAATGTTATAGAGATTACGAGTGATGCTAATCAAGTTGGTAGAGTCACCGATGCGCTGCGTGTGCGTTGCGTGGTTGACGAATAAGGAATCGACGCGGAATTTATCGTGATTGTTGGCGGTGTGTCGCGGCTCCCGGAGCCTGACACACCGCCTTTTTCGCCCGGACGCCTCATAGAGGCGCGTCGCATAGCCTGCCGGTGGGATGAGGAACGGCTGCAGATAGCCTCGTGAGAGGCGACGCCGTCATGACCGCGAAATTCGTCGACGTCGAGCGGCTAAAACAAAAAAGCCGGGGCGGCAGACGTGGGCTGCGGCTCCGGCTTTATGCTGGTTGGTAAGGATTATTTGAAGAGGTATTGCTGGGAGATGGATTCGTTGTTGTGGACACGACGGATAGTGTCGGCAATCAGTTTGGCAACGGAAATGACGGTTGCTTTCTTGCACTCGTGGCGCAGGGGAATACTGTTGGTGAATATCATCTCGGTCATAGCGCAGTTGTCGACGCGCTCGCTTGCGGGGTCGCTCATGATGGCGTGGGATGCGAGGGCGCGAACGGATTTGGCACCGTTGGCCATCATCAGGTCGGCAGCCTTGGTGATGGTGCCGGCGGTGTCGACCATATCGTCGAT
>CAYUYQ010000090.1:0-8447 GCA_964449335.1 uncultured Bacteroides sp.
TATTTGTAAAGAAAAATCATTAACTTTGGACTACTATGAACATCCTGAAAATCCATCCTTCGTCAATAGACAGCCGCGTGCTCAGTCAGGCGGTCGAGGTGATGCGCAACGACGGACTGGTGGTCTACCCGACCGACACGCTCTACGCCATCGGTTGCGACGCCTCTTCGCGTAAGGCCACCGAAGCTCTCTGCCGCATAAAAGGCCTCAATCCACAGAAAAATGCGCTGTCGGTCGTCTGCCACGACTTTTCACAGGCAAGCGAGTTTGCCCGCATCGACAACCGCGCTTTCGATATCATGCGCCGACATCTGCCGGGGCCGTTCACATTCATACTGCCCGCGTCGCCCTCGATGCCCAAGATATTTAAGGGGCGCCGCCAGGTAGGCATCCGAATTCCCGACAACGCCGTGGCCCGTGCGCTCGCCGAGGCCCTCGGCACACCGCTGCTCACGACATCGATGCCTGTCGACGGCCTGTCGCCCGACGAAATCGGCAACCCCGGCGAGATAGAGCTGCGCGCCGAGAGCCTGCCTATCGACGCGATGATTGACGGCGGCCAGGGCTCCCACACGCCGTCGGCCGTCATCGACCTCACCGATTCCACGTCGCCCGAGATAATACGCGAAGGTCCGATGCCGTTCGACGACTGACCTCAACTCCTCCCGCGCCATCACCCCCTAAACTACTGACAAACCATGAACCGACACCCGATACTGCTTCCTCCCGGCCCCGACGGCCAGACCACGACAATCGACCCGTCGGGTCGCCCGCTGCTCATAATCGGCGCTAACGGCGCCGGAAAAAGCCGATTCGCCCAGTGGGTGGGCGAACACATCGAGGGGCCGTCGTTCACGCTCTCCGTTCTCCCGGCGCTCTTCGACCGCGAGAACTTCGCGCAATCGGAGTCGGGGCTCGATCGCCTCTATGAGAAAGCCGTAGCCGAGGGGATGCCACACGACGAGCGCACCAATCAGCTTGAGCGCGTCATGGCCCTGCTGATGCGCGACGAGATGCTCAACCTTCTCGACTACAAACTGCGCCACGCATCCGACCCCGCGGCCGAACTGCGCCCGACGCGGCTCGACACGGTCATAAAGATGTGGCAGGAGGTATTTCCCGACAACAAGATACTGATTGAGAACGGCCGACTGCTTTTCGGCCGGACACGCTCGGCCGACACCTACTCGGCCCTGCGGCTATCGACGGGCGAACGCGCCGTAATCTACTATCTCGGAGCCATGACCTACGCCCCCCACGGAGCCACGGTGATGGTCGATTCGCCCGAAATGTTTCTCAATCCATCGATACTCCAATCGGTCTGGAACCGCATTGAGCTGATGCGCCCCGACTGTCGGTTTGTCTACGTGACCCACGACCTGGACTTCGCCTCGTCGCGTCAGAACGCCGACACAGTGTGGGTCCAGCAATACGATGCACCCGCCGGGCGCTGGGTCTACTCCATTCTGCCCGAGGACACTCCGCTTGGCGACGACGTCTATCAATCCGTCATCGGCTCCCGCAAGCCGGTGCTGTTTATCGAGGGCGACGGATTGCACTCAATCGACTCCAAGCTCTATCCGCTGATATTTAAAGACTATACAGTGCAGTCGCTCGGTAGCTGCAACAAAGTAATCGAGGCTACACGAACGTTCAACGACCTCAACGCGCTCCACAACATGGTGTCGCTCGGCATCGTCGACCGCGACCGCCGGGACCCGCACGAAGTTGACTATCTGCGGCGCAAGCACGTGATGGTGCCCGAAGTGGCAGAGGTCGAAAACATCCTGATGCTCGAAGAAGTGATTGCGGCCGTAGCCGAGCGCCACGGCCGTGACCCGCAGCGAGCCGTGGCCAAGGTCAAGAAAGCCGTCATCAACCAGTTTGCCGCCGATCTTAAAGTGCAGGCTCTTCAGCACACGCGACATCGCGTAAAGCGCACCGTCGAATACCGTATCGACGGCCGCTTCACAAGCATCAACACACTCGAGCGCCACATCCAGGACCTCTGGCAGGAGGTCAATCCGCGAGGACTCTACGAAGAGATATGTCGCGAATTTCGCCATTACGTCAGCGAGGGCGATTATGCGGGAGTGCTCCGCGTCTACAATCAGAAATCGATGCTCTCAACCAGCAATGTGGCTCAGCTCTGCGGCGTGCAGACCAAAGAACGATATATTGCCGCAATCATCGGCATGCTGCGCAACGAGGAGCCGGGAGCCGACGCAATACGGAGCGCAATAATGAAATGTTTCAACATCGAACCCCGCTCATGACTACTAACACTGACTTCACCCGCCGTCATCCATCCGCCCTGAAATCGTGGATTGAGGCTATGCGCCTCCGCACACTGCCCGTCTCCGTAGCCGGAGTGATTGCTGCATTCGGCCTCGCCCGGATCTTCGATGCCGACCGCTGGTTGCCTGCTCTGCTCTGCCTCCTCTTTGCCGTGCTCGCCCAAATTGCGTCGAACTTCGCCAACGAATACTTTGACTATCGCGACGGCCTCGACCGCCCCGGCCGCGAAGGGCCACGACGCGGAGTAACCGAAGGCGACATATCGCCCCGCGCCATGCTCCGGGCTACGTTCATCACCCTCGGCGTAGCGTGCGCCATCGGTCTTTCACTCATAGCGTTCGGCGGCTGGTGGCTTATTGCAGTAGGAGCGTTGACAGCCTTAGGCGTGCTCGCCTACAGTGCCGGGCCCTATCCGCTGTCGCGCCATGCGTTGGGCGAAGTAGCCGTGATTTTTTTCTTCGGTGTAATCCCCGTCAACTTCACCTTCTACCTTCAGGCGGGCTACTTCTGCGGCTCAGCCATTGCAACATCGATTGCCATCGGACTTATGGGAGCCAATGTATTGATTGTAAACAACTATCGCGACGCAGCCGACGATGCCGCTGTCGGCAAGACAACCCTCGCAGTGCTCCTCGGCCCGAAACTGACACGCGGACTCTACGCAGCCAATGCTCTCGCCGCCGTGGCGCTGATGTGGTATATATGGGTCATAATTTCGCCATGGGCCCTCACAGTCCCCACGCTCTACCTCATAGCCTCAGCAGCCATCTGCTCAGCCATGAAGCGCCGCTCGGGGGCCTCACTCACGCCGCTGCTGGGCATGACGGCCGTGACGATGCTCGCCTACTCTGCACTCCTCGCCATACTTGCCTGAATTCCGAACAATCACCCCTGCCGGAGCGTAATAATATTAATAGAAAACTAAACTCTTTAATTATGCGCTCAAGCACTTCCTGGCTCACCATCGTGATTACCGCACTGGTGGGCATACTGATGATTGTATGGCACGCCCGACTCGACATCCTTTCGTGGATTGTGATAGCCGTCGGATTGATGTTTATAATTCCCGGTGTTTATAACCTCATATCCGGATTCGTCGAAAAACGCGAGAAGCCCGATGGCACAACTACCGAACGCGCCACCGGCTCGACCGTCATAGCTTCGATTGGCTGCATAGCCTTCGGAGCGTGGATGCTTTTCGACCCGGATTTCTTCGTTGGGCTTACGGCCTATCTGTTTGCCGTCGTACTCGTAATTTATGGCATTTACGAAATCGTGCTGCTATCGTGGCTCAGCAAACCCTATAAAATGCCTTTCGGCTTCTACGTTATCCCTATCATACTGATAGCAGCCGGCGTAGTAATCCTCTGCACCACCGTGCGCACCATGAACGCCGTGGTCGTTCTCCTCACCGGCATCATGCTCCTCGGCGCCGCCGTCAACTGGGCGCTGCAGCGCATGCTCGTCACTTCGCCTGCTCACCGCGCGGGAACCGCAGACTGATGTAGTGCTTGACGATTTCTACGATTTCGTCCATCGTCAGGAGCGAGGTGTCAAACGTCAGGTCGTAGCTCGACGCGGCACCCCAGGTTTTGTCGGTATAGAAATTGTAGTAGTTCGACCTTAATTTATTGATGCGTGCGGCCTTGGCGCGGGCTTTTTCGAGAGTCGGCGATTCGGGGTCGCGCTCCATTATGCGGCGTGCGCAGACGTCGGCCGGAGCGTGAACGAAGATGTTGACTGCGCGCGGAAAGTCGCGCAGCACGTAGTCGGAACTGCGGCCCACAATCACACACGAATCCTTCTCGGCAAGCGAGTGAATGAAATCGCTCTGCGCGCGATATAGATTGTCGTCGCTGATTGAGGTCGGACCGGTGAAATAGCTCGTTGGGGTCATGCCGAAAGCAAACGAGATAAGCCCGTTGAAGAACGAAGGAAAACGCTCGTCGTTTTTCTCAAAAAACTCCGTGCTGACGCCGGCTCGCTTGGCCGCCTCGCTCAGGAGTTCCTTGTCGTAGTATTTGAAACCCAATGCGTCGGCCAGTTTGCGGCCGAGCACACGCCCTCCGCTACCGAACTGGCGTCCGATGGTTATCACGATATTGTCCGTAGCCTTGGCCGGCGTTGATTCCTGTTTTGTTTCGTTCTCTTTCATGGCTTGAAAAAGTTGTTTGTGGCGCTCAATCCCGTATCGCGGCGAGCGCATGTTTTACAGAAAGCAAAATTAATATTTTTCTCCATTCCGTCAACGCCATAGTGCTATAAATCTCACTTAACGCAAAAACGTCGCCGCATCCGAAGAAGATACGTCGACGTTTTTTAATACTGCTGTTTATGGTGCCGGTCAAATCACGCGGGGCGGACGTCCGCCACCGAAGCCGCCGGGACGGCCTCCGCCGGGACCGCCAAACCCTCCGCGGTCACCACCCGGACGCCCACCTTTGCCAAACGTGTTGAAGCGGTAGCTGACTGTGAACATAAAGTAGCGGGTAAGGTTATTGTAGCGCGTGTCGTCGATATAGTTAGCGGTAACCGAGCGCGATATGCTGCTTCGCTGCTGCAGCAGGTCGTAGGCCTTGACTGAGAGAGTGAGCGAGCGGTCGCGGAGCGTCTGGTAGGAAATCGAGGCGTTCCAGAGCCACTGATCGGTGTCGTAGCCCGAAGCGTAGCCGCGGGTGGCCGAGAAGTTGAGATCCGAGTCAAGAATGATGCCTATCGGCGTATAGTAGTAGGCGTGGAACGAACCGCCGTAGGTGTGAACATTCATGTTGCCCGTAGTCTGGAGACTGTTGGTTGTGTGCTGCAGGCCGTAGCGCGGACGCAGCTCAAACTCGAAGTTTGTGGGGCGGAACGCGATTGCCGGCATGATGTTGAAGTTCATCGATGTGGAGCGGTTGAGTTCGCCGTTGTTGTAACCGATTGAACGCGATATGCGGTTGAACGTATTGGCGCTGAACTGCCATGCCTTATTGCGGAGAGGCTGTGAGTACATGGCCATCAGGCTACCGTTCCAAACGCCGTTGACGTTGACATATTCCGTCAGTCGACCACCGGTCATATTATTGTAGGTAGTGCGCGACACAATCGAATTTTCAGTCATGCTGAAATTGCCCATCACCATTATCGAGCGTTGATGCTCGAGATTGAAATCCTGGAAACGCAGACGGACATCGTGGGTGAACGTCGGCTTCAGTTCCGGATTACCTCTGACGATGTTAAGAGGGTCCGACACATCATCTACGGGCTGCAACTGCGTTACCGAAGGCTGCGACGAGCGGCCGTTGTAGTCAAAGTTCATCGAGCGCGAGCGGCCCATCTTCAGACGGTAGCGAAGGAACGGAGCGAAGTTCCAGACCCAGCGGGCAGGGATTGTGCGGGCTTCGTCCATTATATCGACACTCTTCAGCATCGAGGGCACCAGCGCCATACCTACATCGACATTGTGGGTCGACGAAACGTGCTTGAAACCGATGCGGATATTCTGATTCATATAGTCGTTGCGGAACCGGTTGCTCAGACTATCGGCAAACAGCACCTGCGAGTAGTCGAGCTCGGGCATCGTTCCTTCGAGTCCACGGATTGCGGGATGATAGTTCACAATCTTATCGGAGTTGTTCCAGCGATACTGCACGCGGTAGGCAAACGTCAGGAAGTTGCCCTTCTTCGGGTCGCCCAGAGGTTCGGTCCAGCTGACACGGGCATTGACGTTGTCGCTCCACGTGTGGTTGTCCTGAAGCTGGTCGTAGAGGTCAATCGAATCGTTGAGAAGGAAGAAGCGGTTGAGTGAGTAGCTTGTTTCGTCCTCGCGCACATTGGAGTGGTTGTAACGCGCCTGCACGGAGAACGAACGACCCGGACGGTTGCGGAATTTGTGATTGTAGATAAGGTTGACACCGAATTCAATCGAATGGCCCTTGTCGTCCGACGTGTTGAACGAGCGGTTCACCATCGACCGTGAGGCGTCGCCTGCGCGTAAGAGCGTCGAGTCGAGGCTCTCGCTGTGGCTCATGTTATACGATATATTGGGGCGGATTTCCAATGTGTTGAATGAATCGGGATTCCACTGTATGCGGAAGTCGGCGCGTATATTGTGGCCGCGGTTGCGGTTGTCCTGACCTGAAGTTGACCACGACGATGAATCGGGGAAAAGATACTGACGCTCGCGGCTCATGAGCATGTGGCGGTCAGAATGGCTGTACATCACGTTACCTCCTACACGGAATATCTCTTTGTTGCCAACGTTGAAATTCAGGCCGAGCGCCTGCGAGACATTGATGCCGTTCGTGCCGCCAAATCGACGGAAACGGTTGCCGTTGCTGTCGGTGAATCCAAGCTGATTGACATTGTTGAAGTTACCGAGCAGCGTCACCTGATTGTCGTTCCAGAACTTATTGACGTTAAACGTTCCGAGATATCGTTTGTCGGTGCCGTAGCCGGCTTCGGCTGTGCCGAAATAGCCGTTTTTCATATCTTTCTTTACCGAAAGATTAATCACGGTCTCATCTTCTCCGTCGTCCACGCCCGTCAGTCGAGCCAGATCGCTCTTGCGGTCTACCACCTGAAGCTTCTCAATCATCTCTACCGGCAGGTTTTTCGATGCAACCTTAGGATCGTCGCTGAAAAACTCCTTGCCGTCGATAAGTATCTTGGTCACTTCCTTGCCGTTGGCAGTGATTTTACCATCGGAGTCAACCTCTACGCCCGGCAGACGCTTCAGCAGGTCCTCTACCACGGCGTTAGGCTGTGTCTTATACGAATCGGCGTTATACTCAATCGTGTCTTCCGACACCTTAATCTGAGTCTTGACACCTGTCACGCTCACTTCCTGAAGCATAATCGACGACTCGGTGAGCACAAGCGGTTTGAGATTGACTGTCGAAGTGCCCACGGTCACATCGGCAAACGCATTGTTATAGCCCAGATATGAGGCCTCGACTATATACTTTCCGGCTTTAACCCCGGTGAGGGTGAACGTGCCGTCCATCTTAGTTTTCAGTCCATTAACGTAAGTGGAGTCTTTAGCGGCAAGAAGTCTGACGGTTGCCTGCAGCATCGGCTCGCCCGAGCTGTCGGTCACGGTGCCTTTAATGTTGACGGCTCCCGCACCGATCGACGTCAGAAGCAGCGCCATCATAGCAAACGCTGCGCGCATGATTCGGTTGGTTGGTTTAGTTGACATTTTATATATGTAAATCTTGGAAACTTTTCTGAAACGGACAGGAGCCTGCGTGCAAAAGCGCGGCCCGGTGAATGATTGGTGGCGGTTCCGCATTTCGGAGCGCGTTAAAACTAATTCACAAAAAAATTGACTCACAAAGTTAGGAAAGGTTTAACGGACTATAAAAAAATTTAGACCTACGGCCCGACAACTAACGGCCACACAACCCGCGTAAATCAAATTTAACAATTACCTTCATCTTATTTCCAAAACTTTTTAACCTGCTCAAACGTCTTAATTACAAGAAGATTGCCCATCGGTGGCAACAATCGGCACGACAACGCCCTCTCACTCCTAAACATCCACGATTATGAAACGCCTATCACTGAAAAAAATATTGACCGCCACTGCAGTCATCGCATCAGGCCTACTGGTTCAGAGCTGCGACGTGATGCTCGACAGCGCTATCGACGGAGGCCCCGTCTACGACGGATATTACGGCACATACACTCCGGGATACTACAACAACTGGTGGCCCTCGCTCAACAGTCCGGCGTTTAATTCGCCACTATACTGGGGCAACGCAGTATATCCGGGCAACTACATCCCGCCGGCACCCCCAATCCGCCCGCAGCGTCCCATAGTGCCGTCACGTCCGCCCCAGTGGAATGGTGGCGGCGAACCGGGTCCTGTGATTAATGTTGGCAACGTTCGTCCCGGAAACAGCGGCAACGGTACCGGCAACACCACTCCGGCCACACCTCCCTCCAACACTCGCCCGTCGCGTCCATCCACCCCTACGGTCTCGACCGGCAACAACCGGCCGTCCTACACCCTGACCCCGGCCCAACTCCCCACCACCACCAACACCAACAACAACGGCCAACGCCCCGGCCGCCACTGATGCGTCCACATGCAGTGAGGGAGCGCCGGCAGGGCGCGACGCCATCGTAGCTCCGGGTGCCGCGTCGGAGACGCAAACCCGGAGAAC
>CAYUYQ010000091.1:0-8446 GCA_964449335.1 uncultured Bacteroides sp.
AGAGGCAGAATCACCCACCATACGAAAGCCGAACCTGCGAAAATCACGAAGGCATATTTCAGGCCCACGATGTAGCCCAGACCGAGCAGCGCGGCGCCGGTGTTGCAGCTGACGATGAGTTTGGTTTTCTCAGCCAGAGCCGAGCCCCACGACGAAAGTGCGGTCGAAATGTTTTCGGCCCACACGCCGAATGTGGCAAGCACATAGTCATAGATACCGCCGATGAGCGCTGCCACGACGAGGGTCTTGGCCTGTCCGCCGGCATTCTCGCCCTTCGCCTGACTGCTCATGAGCACCTGTGTGGTGGCCGTCGCTTCGGGGAAAGGATATTTGCCGTGCATTTCCTTTACGAAATACTTGCGGAAAGGAATGAAGAACAATATGCCGAGAATACCGCCCAGCAGTGAGCTGAGGAATATCTCAAGGAAGTTTACCGTAATTTCAGGATAAGAGCCCTGAAGGATGAAAAGAGCCGGAAGTGTAAAGATGGCACCGGCCACGATTACGCCCGAGCACGCGCCGATTGACTGTATCATGACGTTCTGACCCAGCGGGTGGTTCTTTTTCAGAGCTCCGGACAGACCGACGGCTATGATGGCGATAGGGATTGCGGCTTCAAACACCTGACCGACACGCAGGCCGAGATAGGCTGCGGCAGCACTGAAAATCACGGCAAGAATGAGTCCGAGAGTTACCGAATAAGGTGTCACCTCGGCATAGTCATGAGCCGGATGCATCACCGGGCGATAATCCTCGTCGGCCGCCAGTTCGCGAAACGCGCTTTCAGGCAGTTCGATGGGGTCGCCGTCTTCGTAGATTACTTTTTCGTTGGCTTTTTCCATTGATTGTATGTGTGATGATTTAATGATTGGTTACGACGCTGAGGGATATGGGCCGAACTACTGCTGCACAGGGCGGGAGAGTATGTCGAGGAAATCGACGTAGACCTCGGTCACGGAGTGTTTGATGGTGTTACGGTCCTCCCATATACGGGTGCGGAGCTTGCCTTCGACGTAAAGTTTGGTTCCTTTGCGCACATACTTTTCAACCGTCTCGGCGTTGCGGTCCCACACTACGATACGGTGCCACTCCGTGCGCTCCGGAATCTGATTGCCGGCAGCCGTGGTGTAAGCGCGCTCGTTTGTGGCCATACGGAACTCGGCTATCAGCCGCTCACCGACATGACGCATCTCGGGGTCACTGCCCACATTGCCTACAAGTATTACTTTATTGACAGACATACTGCAAAGTTAATAAAAAATCCGTTTCGCTATCGGACTGACGCTCCAAAATAAGTGCCTAACCTTTCAGACGCCCGCGGAGATAGGCGAGGGCGTCGCGCTGGATGGCTGATTTGAGGGCGGCGTTAAGCCCCATATATATTGCAGCGCCTACGGCAAGCTGTGCAGGCAGAAGTACCCACGGACTGGCTATAAGCGGTATCAGCGCAACCATGGCGAGGGCGGCAACCAACGCTTCCGCTGCATAGGGAATCGAATCGGTCACAAACTGCCGGCGCAGCCGCCACGATAGCGGCGCAGCAATCCACAGCGTGGCAACCCACGCAACCACACCGGCCACCACCTGGCCCCA
The DNA here is from genome assembly GCA_964449335.1 of uncultured Bacteroides sp. Classification (GTDB taxonomy): domain Bacteria; phylum Bacteroidota; class Bacteroidia; order Bacteroidales; family Muribaculaceae; genus Paramuribaculum. The sequence goes on from CAYUYQ010000091.1 coordinate 1,594, forward strand.
GAGCATAATCTCGATGCCCCATGTCGGATTTCCGGGACGGGTCTCGGCGATGTAAGGCAGTGTAAGAAGTATGGCTATGACTGCTATACCGTCGCGCAACAACTCGGTCCAGACCATCAGACCGGCCTTGCCACGCGACATGACGTAGTTGGCGTAAAGCTGCGTGAGGACGGTGAACACTCCCCTGACAAGAAGCAACTGAAACAGCACGATAGATGGATCCCACTTCGTTCCGAACAAGATGTGAAACAGCGGCGTGGCGACCACGGCCAGAAATATCATGGCGGGAAAAAGAACGTAGGACGTGAAGCGGTTCATCTTGGCCGTGGACGAAGCAAACTGCTCAGGGTCGTCCTGATACTTTGAAAGGACTGGCAGAAACGACGATGTGATTACGGCCGACAGACTCGAAATGCCCATCTTACTCCATTTGTCGCTCTGCGTGTAGTAGCCCAGCGACATAAGACCAACGATATTTCCAATGAAAAATGAGTAGATGTACTGGAACACGGTGTTGAGAAACGACGTGCCCATCATGCCGCTCCCGACGCGGAAAAACGAGCGAAGAGCCGCCGGCGAGAAACGCATATCGGGACGCCATCCGCCGGTGATCCACAGCACGGCCGACTTTACGGCGGCCACAGCTATGGCCTGCCACACAAGAGCCCACACTCCGAATCCGGTGACAGCCAGTCCGATACCGGTGATAGCGCCGCAGAATAGGCCCAGCGAATTGCTGACGGCTATCATGCGCACCTCCATCCGCTTCATCAGACGATTGGTCTGGACAATGGCCGAGGCGTTGATTATAAACGTCAGCAGCATCACGCGGGTGAGCGGCACGAGCCGCTCGTCGCCCTTGAATAGGTCGGCAATCAGCGGCGCGCAGAAAAACAGGATGATATACAGCACCGTTGCCATGCCCAGATTGAACCAGAGCACGGTACTGTAGTCGGTCTGCGTGGGATTTTTTCGCTGTATTAGCGCATAGGAGAACCCGCTGTCGACAAACAGCGAGCCGAAAGCCTGAAAAATCAGTATGGCACCTATCAGGCCGAAATCGGTCTCTGAAAGGAGTCGGGCGAGCACCACGCCTGTGACGGCATAGAGCAACTGCGAGGCCACCTTGTCGACCACGTTCCATTTCAGAGTGCGCGCCACACGCATCTTCATGTCCGCCTGTTCGCCCCCCGATGCCATTGCCTTGCGGGTAATCGTTTATTTAGGCAGGTCGGCCGAAACGGCTTTGACCATCTTCAATCCGCTGCGCGTCACCTTAGGCGTGCCGCGATATATCACCTTACCCGGGCCCATGCCCGAAGTGTTGAGCGATTCGAGCGGATAGCAATTGATTGTTCCCGTGCCGGTTATCGAGGCTTTCACGGTGTTGGCCTGCAAATCGTCGGCCTGTATCTGTCCGACGCCTATCAGTTTGAACTGAGCTGCTTTCGCCTTTCCCGACACGGCCACTATGCCGTTGCCCGTAATCAGTTCAGCCTCAAGATTGGTCACGTCGACACCGCGCACCGACAGCCGGCCGTTGCCAACGAGTTTAGCCTGAAATTTAGGCCCGGGTGACAGTGTGAGCACACGCACCGTCGAATCGCCATCGTTCTCGACCTTAGTCAGATACGACGAGTAGACGTGAATCGTCGGCAGTCCGGTCTCTTTAGTGTCGCGCAGTGTCAGTTTGATTTCAAGTTTTTCGTTCGACGGCTCAAACATCACGAGCGAAGCCTTCGACGGATCGCAGTCAAACACCACTTTTCCGGCCATCGACGGGTCGCAATGATAGTCAACATTTATTGCATCGACCACCTTCAGCTCATGAAATTCGCTGAAAGTCATCTCGAAATGCTCGGCCCGCGCCGTGAGAGCAAGCAAAGCGACAAGGAGTGTAATTAAAGGAGTTTTCATAGAATATAATGAGTGTCTTTTATTATGATTGTGAAGTGATGGAGCTTAAACGTTTTGCGTTGCGGGCAGCCGGCAGGATTTCGGTCTCGATGCGTGTGAGTATTGCCTCCAGCTCGTCGAACGTTGAGGCGCGAAGCATCTCGATGCGTGTTGAGCGGAAATCGGGGATGCCCTTGAATAGAGGCGATGCGGCAAGATGGCGACGAATGTGCAGTATGCCACGATATTCGTCGATGCGGTCGATGCTTTCGCGAATCTGACGACGGATGATGGCGAAGCGCTCCTCATCGGTGGCGGGAGCTACGTCGCGCCCTTCAACGGCAGCTTTTATGTCGCGGAAAATCCATGGCGCACCGATTGACGCCCTGCCCACCATCACACCATCGACTCCGTAGCGTGCAAACGCTTCGCGGGCAAGCTCCGGTGTGGTGATATCGCCATTGCCGATTATGGGGATATGCAGACGTGGATTCTCCTTCACGCGGGCTATCATTTCCCAGTCGGCGCTGCCGGTATACATCTGCGAGCGGGTGCGTCCGTGGACGGTAAGAGCCTTGATGCCGCAATCCTGGAGCTGTTCGGCCAGTTCGACGATTATGCGGTTGTCATGGTCCCAGCCCAAACGCGTTTTGACCGTCACCGGCACGCTGACAGCTCCGACCACCGCCCTCGTTATCTCAAGCATCTTGGGAATATCGCGCAGCAATCCCGCGCCCGCTCCCTTTCCGGCAACTTTCTTCACCGGGCAGCCGAAATTAATATCGATAATATCCGGAGCCGCATCCTCGACGATTCGTGCGGCCTCGGCCATAGTGTCGGGCTCACGGCCATAAATCTGAATGGCCGTAGGGCGCTCAGCCGGATCAATTGAGAGTTTGCGGGTGGTTGAGGCAATATTGCGTATCAGAGCATCGGCACTGACAAACTCGCTATAGGTCATATCGGCCCCCTGCTCCTTGCAGAGCAGACGGAAACTGCGGTCAGTGACGTCCTCCATCGGAGCGAGCATCACCGGGCGTGGACCCAAATCGATATCTCCTATTTTCATATTGTGATATTCGTGAATACTGTGCATGCGTAGCGTCGATGCGGCCCTGCGACAAAGCGGCGCAACTCGCACGTTACGAAATTAACGCTTTTACTCGGCCCTTGCAAGCCTCGGGCCCATTTTGTGCATTTAATCTCTTCGCCATGACGGGAGGAATATGGTTACGGTCATCCGCATCAATCAGCAGAGCGTCAGCCATGAAAGTTTTTCGGGAGTCATCAGAGCCGCAGCTTCGCTGATGCGGGTACGACTGACTTCCTCAACGAGCGCCCGGGCCTCATCGTCGGTTAGAATCGTCGGGAAGTGGAGCAGACGGCGCCCTACAGCTATAGCCACTGACTCACGATTTTCGCCGCCTACAGCCATTTGACCCAGGAATTGGCGCTTCATGGCTGCGAGCTGCCGCTCGCTTACTCCATCGTCGGCCAGACGCCGCAACGTGTCACTGACTATTCGGCGGCAGCGTGCAAGGTCTTCGCGGTCGCAGCCCATATAGATGGTCAGTTCGCCACAATCGGTGAACCGCGCCGACGAAGCTTCTACGGCATAGACAAGTCCCCTCTTCTCACGCAACTGCACGTTGAGGAGCGAATTCATGCCGGGCCCACCGATATGGTTGACCAAAAGCTGTATTGCCGGATTTAAGGGCGAGTGAAGGCCCGGCAACCGGCAGCCGCCTACGGTGTGAGCCTGATGGCTGCCTTCGAGTGGTTTCACGCTATCAAACGGCTCCACAATCGGAGGCGTCGTCCGGTTTAATGATGCCGCCGCCGGGGAAAGGTCGGCGAATCGCCGCTCAACCACGCGCCACACTTTTTCGGGAGCATCCGGCCCGAGGTAGAAAAACACCATGTTTGGCGCTGTGTAGAATCGTGAAAGATAGTTACGGCAGTCTCTCGGAGTCAATCGCTCGACCGTGGCGCGGGAGCCGAGAATATTATGCCCCATCTCTGACCCGGCGAACAATAAATCCTCGAAATCATCATAGACGGCTTCAGAAGGCATGTCGAGGTAAGATGCGACCTCGTCGAGCACAACCTCGCGCTCGCGCACAATCTCCCGTTCGGGAAACTGTGAGTTGACCACCAGGTCGGCTATCAGCTCTGCCGCACGGTCGAGATTGCCGGTGGGAAATATCGAATAGACTACGGTGGTTTCTTTAGTGGTAAACGCGTTCAGCTCGCCACCGCACGACTCCATCCGATTGATAATGTGGTAGGAGCGTCGCCGCTCGGTGCCTTTGAAAATCGTATGCTCGACAAAGTGGGCCAATCCCTCTTCGCCGGGACGCTCGTCGCGACTGCCGGCATCAACAGCCAGCCCGCAATACTCCACAGCCTCTCCATCGCGCACATGAACACAACGCAGCCCGCGACCGGTGATATAATATGAAATATTATCTTCATTCATAAGACCGCAAAATTACTAAATCCATTTCATCCACCCAACCCCCGGCGCTCCAATTAGCCTGCATGCTCTTAACCGACTGTTTAAAATCAGAAATTCCCCCGCCGGAGCGGAGGAATTTCATTGCGGTATCGCGTTCATCATCTTTGGCCCGTAGGCCTAAGAATGGAGCGGTCTATTAGAGTCCTTCGAGTTTGAAGGTTACGGGCAGGGTGAACCAAACGTTCACAGCGTGGCCGTTCATCTTACCGGGAGTGAATTTCGGAAGTGACTTAACAACGCGCACGGCTTCCTTGTCGAGGTCGGGGTCCTTCGAGCGGGCAACGCGGACTTCGCCGATTGAACCGGTCTTAGTAACAACGAACTGAACAACTACACGTCCCTGAATACCGTTCTCCTGAGCTACGCTCGGGTAGCGGAGATGGTCGGCAACCCACTTGAGGAGGGCGGTCTGGCCACCGGGGAACTGAGGATCCTGCTCTACTGACTCAAACACGTGGTCAGCCGGGGGTTCCGGAGATTTTTCCTCAACGACTACTACCTCTTTGTGTTCCTGTGCATTGATGATATCGTCAACGCCACGATCTTCGTTGACTTTACCGATAGCGGTATCAGTCTCCTTGATTTCATCCTGGCTCTTGATTTCTTCCTGCACCTGGCTGTCCTCTACGATAGCGATTTCAGTCAGCTTCACAGTATTGAGGAGTTCTTCTTTGAGTACTTCGGGTTTAGGTTCTTCGATACGCTGGGGTTCTTCTTCTTCAACCTCTTCTTCGGGAGCTTCGGTCACCATTTCAACCATTGCCTGTTCGGCCTGGTCTTCCGGACGCGCTTCTACCGATTTTATCACGGTGTTCACAAGGAACGCCAGAATGAAGAGAATTGCGATGAGTACAACCACAGCAATCATGGCCTTATTGTGGCGGCCATCTGAACCGCGACGGAGTTCGTAAGCACCGAACTCTTTGTTTTTGCCTTCAAAGACAAGGTCGCGCCATTCTTTCGATGAAAGATCTACATCTTTTGCCATTTTTCTTCTGGTTTTTCGGTTAATATATATCTGTCATCAATTATTTGCCACGGTTACGTCCAATGTAGTCGAGGATAAGAAGTGAGTCAACCTGACCGATGTTATCAATCTGATAACGTGAGATCTGGTTAATCTGCATTTCGTCAAGAGCTCCGATGAGGCTTTCCCAAGATGCTTCGGGAGTAGCCTTGATAATCACAACGGGGCGGGTCAGAGTCGAGTCGTTGCGGATTTCTTTAGCTTTTGCCTGATAGATACTGTCGTTGACTTCTTTCTTAGGCGAAAACTCTTTATTGCGCCACTGCTCTTTGAGAGCGTCGATTTTCTGAAGCACCTGTTTGTTGCGGTCGTGAAGAATCTTACGGATTCCTCGCTGAACGCCGTTCTCGTTTCCGAGGAAGGCTTCTTTCTGGAGCTTGTTTTCTGCGAGACGGCCATTAGCGTCAAGGTCGGTGAGATTGGGCTGGCCTTCGTAGAAATACACAATGTTCATGGGTCGGCCCTCGTCGTCGTGTTTGATGTCACCGTTGGCGTTGCGCTCGGTGGTGACGATGAGGGTGATAGCCTCTGATTCCTTTGCTTTGGTCATGTCCTGCTGCTCAACCTTCTCATTGGTAGGAAGGGTAATCTGCAGTGTCTGCGACTTAATCATGGTCGTACAAAGCATGAAGAACGTAATCAGAAGCATGTTCATATCCACCATAGGAGTGAAGTCCACGTGGATTGCCATCTTTTTCTGGGCGCCTTTTTTCTTTTTGCCGCCCTTGTCGGATTGTTCTATCTGTGCCATAATTAGTCGTTCTCTGTTTTGAGTGCAGTCATTAAGCTGAAGCGGTTCATCTTCAGGGTCTGGAGGTTGTCAAGCACGTCGTGAACGGTGCTGTAGGGGGTGCCCCTGTCAGCTTTCACGGCGATGCCTTCGCCCTTCTTCATCATCGACTGGAGGTTGTCGTTGCCTGCTGAATAGATGGCGCGCATCCAAATCTGGAACTCGTTGGGCTTTTCAAGATCTTTGTTGTCATCGATAGGAATGCCGATGTCGGCACGGGTCATATCGCTGATAACTTTGTCCTGTTCGGTCTGTGACATTCTTAAGAACTGGGGAAGAGCCTGGAAGGGAACGCCAAACGTGTTGAGCTTGGAGAATACTTCCACGTCTTTGTCAGTCAGTTCTACTTTCTTGTTCGGGTGAAGACGGTTGTATTCCGTAACGGCCTTGCGGAGAATCTCCTTGCGGATAGGTTCGGTGGCCCATTCGCCGCCGGCTACGTTAGGATCGGCCTCACCTGAAACCGAGATGAATACCTTTCCTTCGGGGCTGACCAGAATCGAGGCCAGGTTGGAGGTCGGCACCTTGATTTCCGATACAGACGACGGAGTCATCACGGTCACCGGCTCCTTCTGAAGGAAGGTTGAAGTCAACATGAAGAAAGTAAGCAAAAGAACGGTCA
>CAYUYQ010000092.1:0-4260 GCA_964449335.1 uncultured Bacteroides sp.
AGGGCTATGGCGTCGGTGGCAAGCCGGATGTTGCCGAGGTTGAATGATGTCGGTGTGATGGTATCGGTGCGGTAGCCGAGAGCGGAGATTTTGAGAAGTATTGAGGTGCGGTCGCACGGGATGGAGAAGCGGCCTTCGGAGTCGGTGAGGCCGTAGGTGATTACGGTGCGGTCGTCGGGTGTGAGGGCCATGACGGTGGCGGCTATCACGGGGTCGCCGTCGGAGGCTTCGACTCGGCCGGTGTAGCAATATCGGCCATGTTGCATTGCCTCGACGAAGTAGACTCCCCGGTGGCTCACAATCTTTATGGGATTGAAGGCCACGAGCTGGCGCAGGGCGGTGTAGGGATCGTCGGCGTTGACGTGGGCCGAGGTGCGGTAGGTCTCGAGTTCGTTGAAAATGAAGCTGACGGTGACTTCGGGATGGTCGGCTATAATGCGGCTGAGCGCCTCGTTGAGCGGTGTGGCATTGAAGCGGTAGCTATATGTGGCTGCAGAGGCCGAAAGGGTCATGCCTATGGTGAGAGCCACCGCCGCAAAGCGTCGGGCGATGAGACGGCCGGAGAAGTGTCGGATTGTGTGACGTGATGGTTTCATGATAGTGCGATTGCATCTTGCTTTTTATAATGACACTTCACTGAGCAAAAACCTTACCTGTGGGAGAGAAAAATTTTTCGGGAGCGGGCTTTAGCGACCTTAAGGACTTTAAAGACTTTAAAGACTCTAAGGACCTTAAAGTCTTTAAGGTCGGCGGAACTGTTTAAAGCGACAGCCCGGGCTGTCGGGGCCCGGGCTGCTGCGATGGTAGAAATGAGGCTGTTGATAGCCGGTTATTTCTTTTTGGCTTTGGCCTGCTCTTTGGCCACGGCTTTTGCGCGCTTCTCGTTGAGAGCTTTGGCGGCAATGCCTTCGGGTGTGCGCGAGAATGAGTAGGGGCGCGATTCGGGAGCGGTGCCGCGGAGGGTGTTGGGCGTAGCGCTCATGTCGAAGTCGAGCACGGGACCTTCCCAGAGCTGGTCGTGGGTGATGTAGGTTTTGTCCGACGGTGTCTTGTCGATGGCGAGAGCGTTGATGTAGACGTTTTCAGCCGAGTTCTTCGGAGCGTTGATTTCGACGGTCTTGCCGTTTTCGAGATGGATTTTGGCCTTCTTAAACTGGGGAGAGCCGAGTATGTACTGGCCTGTGCCGGGAGCCATGGGGTAGAATCCGAGTGATGACAGGACGTACCATGCCGAGGTCTGACCGTTGTCCTCGTCGCCGCAATAGCCGTCGGGGTTGGGGGTGTACATGCGGTCCATCACGTCGCGCACATGCATCTGTGCTTTCCAGGGCTCGCCGGAGAAGTTGTAGAGGTAAATCATGTGCTGGATGGGCTGGTTGCCATGGGCGTAGTTGCCCATGTTCATAATCTGCATTTCGCGTATTTCGTGGATCACCTGGCCATAGTAGCTGTCATCGAAAATCGGGGGCACGGAGAACACGGAGTCCATCATGACGTTGAACTCGCGGTCGCCGCCCATGAGGTCGATGAGGCCCTGGGGGTCGTGGAACACGGACCAGGTATAGTGCCATGCGTTGCCTTCGGTGAAAGCGTCGCCCCATTTGAGGGGGTTGTAGGGGCTCTGGAATGTGCCGTCGTCGTTGCGGCCGCGCATCAGGTTGTGCTCGGGATCGAAGAGGTTGCGGTAGTTGAAGGCGGCCACAGCGTAGGGCTCAAGCTCTTTCTGCGACTTGCCGAGGGCTTTGCCGAGTTCGTAGATGCACCAGTCGTCGTAGGCGTATTCGAGTGTGCGGGCGGCGTTTTCGCGGATGCCCACGTTGTAGGGCACGTAGCCGAGCTTGTCGTAGTATTCATGGCCAGCGCGACCTGTAGAGCTTATCTCGGGATGCACCTTATGGGCGCCCGAGGTGACGGCCTCCCAGAGAGTCTCCATATCCTGACCCGTAACGTTGTTGAGGAACGCATCGGCTACGACTGAAGCGCTGTTGTTGCCCACCATGCATGCGCGGTGGCCGGGGCTCGACCATTCGGGGAGGAAGCCGCTCTCTTTGTAGATGTTGACGAGGCTTTGCTGGAATTTCTCGCTCTGCGAGGGATAGAGGATGTTGAGCATCGGGAATAGGGCGCGGAATGTATCCCAGAAACCGGTGTCGGCAAACATGTAGCCGGGGAGCACTTCGCCGGTGTAGGGGCTGTAGTGCACGGGGTTTCCGTCGGCGTCGATTTCGTAGAAGTTGCGGGGGAAGAGGAGGGTGCGGTACATGTTGGAATAGAACGTGCGCTTGGCGTCGAGAGCTTCCTCGCCGTCGTCTTCGATTTCGATGCGGCCGAGGGTGTCGTTCCATTTCTTGCGACCGTCGGCCTTTATGCGGTCGAAGTTGCCGTCGCCAAGCTCCTTAAGGTTAAGGAGCGCCTGCTCGGGGCTGATAAACGAGGAGGCTACGCGGGCATTGACCACCTGGCCTTTGGCTGTGGGGAAGCCGATGATGGCCATGGCGTGGTTGCCGGTGGCGGAGTTCTTGCCTTTGGCGAGCACGCTGTCGGTCACGGTGGCGGTGTAGGTGAACGGAGTGTCAAACTCCATCACGAAGTAGTTTTTGAAGTTTTCGGGCACGCCGCCGCTATTGCGGGTGGTGTAGCCGGTGATGCGGCGGTTGGCGGGATCGATGGTGACGCTCGAACCTCGGTCGAAAGCATCGAGAACCACGCTCGAGGAGTCAGATTCCGGGAATGTGAAGCGGAATGCGGCCGCGCGCTCGGTGGGCGCGATTTCGGTGGTCACGTCGTGGTCGGCCAGATAGACCTTATAGTAGTAGGGCGTTGCGGTCTCAGCTTTGTGGGAGAACCAGCTTGCGCGGTCGTTTTCGCCGTATTTAACGCCGCCGGTGACGGGCATTATCGAGAACTGGCCGTAGTCATTAATCCACGGGCTGGGCTGATGAGTCTGCTTGAATCCCCGTAGCTTGTCGGCGGCGTAGGTGTAGGTCCAGCCGTCGCCCATCTTGCCGGTCTGAGGCGTCCAGAAATTCAGGCCCCAGGGCATGGCGATGGCGGGGTAGGTGTTTCCGGTGGAGAGGGAGTATTTCGACTCGGAGCCCACCAAAGTGTTGACATAGTCAACCGGCTCGGCGGCCGCGGCGGTACACAGCGAGGCTCCGAGCAACAGAAGAGATGTGAGTTGTCTCATGATGTTGGTTATGTTTTTTTAATGATTGATTGGCATTAGGGTAGGGCCGCAACGGCTGATGCGGCAAGCGTTCGACAAAGGTAGTCAACGGTTTCCATATATCCGTGCGGTAGTTGTAAAAAAACCGTTAAATTTGCATGGATTATAACGAAAAAACGAAGCAATATGGAACTACAGGATATCAGGATAGTGTTTTTCGGTACGCCCGATTTTGCCGTTGCGAGCCTAAGGCGGCTCCACGAGGCGGGGTGCAACATTGTGGGTGTGGTCACCGCGCCCGACAAACCCGCCGGACGCGGCAAGCACATGACCGCCCCGGCCGTCAAAACCTATGCGCTCGAAGCCGGACTCAAAGTGATGCAACCCGAGCGGCTCAAAAATGAGGAGTTTGTGGCTGAGCTTCGTTCGCTCGAGGCCGACCTGTTTATAGTGATAGCGTTCAGGATGCTTCCGGAAGTGGTGTGGACCATGCCCCGTCTGGGCACGTTTAATCTCCACGGCTCGCTGCTGCCGCGCTACCGCGGCGCTGCCCCGATCAACTGGGCTGTAATCAATGGCGACAAGGAGACGGGCATCACCACGTTTTTCCTCAAACACGAGATTGACACCGGCGATGTGATTGACTGCCGGCGCATAACTATCGAGGACGATGACGACGCAGGAACCGTCCACGACAAGCTGATGGAGCTCGGAGCCGAACTGACGCTCGACACCGTGCGCGCCATAGCCGCCGGCAATCTTACCACCACGCCCCAGAGCGAGCTGACCGCCACGACGGGCGAGAAGCCCACACCGGCACCGAAAATATTCAAAGAAACATGTCGAATTGACTGGACACGGCCGGCGGCGACGGTGCGCAATCTCGTGCGCGGTCTGTCGCCCTATCCGACGGCGTGGACCGAGCTGCACGGCGTCGGGGCCGACGCGTGCTCGCTGAAGATATTCCGTGTGTCGCTGACCGGGCTACCGGCCGACGGCGAGCCGGGCACGGCCTCGGTCGACGCCGCGGGCCGTCTGCTCGTCAACTGCGGCGACGAGAAGCTCGAACTCAACGACGTGCAGGCCCAGGGCCG
>CAYUYQ010000092.1:4360-8354 GCA_964449335.1 uncultured Bacteroides sp.
GGCGTGAGATTCCAGAACACGTTGGCCGTGATGACGCGGCCGGTCTTGTATTCGTCGGGCGACACGCCTGAGCGAGGCATGTAGTGCGACTGGCTGTAGTTGGCCGAGGCGAATAAGGAGGGCGTGAAGTTGTATTGCAGCCCGACGTTCCAGGCCACGGCGGCGGGCGCATACATCTGACCCGGCGTCTTGAGGTCGGGCACAAGGTCGTAGTTGCCAATCTGCAGGTCACCGCCCATGCTCGCATAGCCTTTGCCGCCGTTGACGGAGCCGTAGAAGGTCGTCTGACGCGAGGGGTGCATGACGGTGCTCAGCTGCAGACCCCAGCCCATTTTGTTGTGGTTCTTTTCCTGGACCATGTCGCGGTACGGAAGGGTGCGGACGATTCCGGCCAGACGCACGTGGGCCGTCTGGCTCCACTCATACTGCAGGAATGCCGCGAAGTCGGGCATCCAGTCGTCGACGCTCTCGCACTCGTTGTCGACCTGAGTGATGTGGGTCGAGGGGGTTTCGGCCGAAAGGGCTACCGACCAGCGTTTGCCGACCGGTTTGAGCCAGCGAACGAGCACGTTTGTAGGCGAAATCTTATTGTTGGGGCCCTGCGCATCGACCGTCGGCGGCACGGCAGCCGGGTCGGAGAACGTCGAGTTGGCATAACCGATAGTCCAGTTGTTGACTATGGCGTAGGCTTTCTTCAGGTGGAAGTCGCGTCCCTGATAGCCGTTGAAATTAGCTTCGATGTAGAGTTGGTAGTTTCCTATGGTCTTGTTTCGGCCGATTACGCGGAAAAACAACGACGACCCGGCGGGAGTTGTGCCGAACGCCCGGTCGTGGCGCGGATCGGGGTTAAGATTAATCAGGTAGGGCGCGAATCCGCTCGAATTGACCGCGCCTCCCCAGTCGTAGTAGCCGCGCAGGCGCACGCAGCCACCGATACCCATGGCGAGCTGTGCATCCTTGCTCATAAAGAGGAAGTAGGGTGCGGCCGGGTCCTGGAAATGGCGGAACTGGTCGTAGTAGAATGCATCGACAAGGCGGCGGATGCTGTCGGCGTGGGCTTTGGCTATGGCATGGTCGCCGTCGATTACGATAATCTTGTGGCTGGCCTTGAGCGAGTCAAGCTGTTGGTCGACGTAGTTGGGCACTTGTGCCGAGGCGGAGAAAATAGCTGCCGTCGAGGCGATGGCGAGTGATAACAGATGTTTCATAATCGATGAATGACTGTTGATTGTTGATGAATGGCTGTTGAAACGGGTGTTGATTCCCATCCCGAGGGATGTTAAAAATAGTTGAATACAATTCTAACATCCGACTCTTTGCAAAAGTTTTGCTTTTCACGACCGCAATGCGAAAAAATGGGGGCGCAAATGCTGCCGGAGGCAGTTTTCGATGCTCTGAGGCGTAATTTTGGCGCAGAAAGCGCTATATTTGTGCCGGATATGAAAACAATAAAGTTGAAATTGCGGCATGCTGCCGCTCTGATTTTGCTCGCTATGGGTGCGTCGGCTTGGGCCGGCGTGTTTGATTCGCTGCCTGACAGCACGTACCGCTATAGCGTAACGCTCAACGGGTCGGCAAGTTCGGGTGCCCACACTCCTTTCTGGCTCGTCAATAACCATCAGGGGCTTTCATCGCTCAAAAAAGACAACGGCTATCTGCGCGCGGCGCTGTTTCGTGAGGCCGACTCCACGCGCACGTGGAGCTGGCGTTTCGGCGTCGATATGGCCGTGGCGGCTCACTATGAGTCGACGTTCAATGTCCAGCAGCTCTATGCCGGTGTCAACTGGCGCTGGCTCAGCCTTACTATCGGCAGCAAGGAGCGTCACGCCTATCTGGGCGACTGGCGGCTGAGTTCGGGCGACCTGCTGTTCTCTGAGAACTCGCGCCCGATTCCGCAGGCGCGTCTGGAAGTGGAGAATTTCGTCGCCATTCCCGGCACAAAAGGCTGGCTGGCTGCGAAAGGCTACATCTCGCTTGGCGCGTTCACCGACACGCACTGGCTCGATGACTACGTGCCCGCCACATCGCGCGTGGCCCGCAACGTGCTGTTCCATTCAAAGGGTCTCTTTTTCCGCATCGGAGATCCGAAGCGCTATCAACTGTCGTTTGAGGGCGGACTGGAGATGGGAGCCCAGTGGGGCGGCTCAATTCGCCGCTACGATGCCGCGACCGGCAAATATTCATACTCGAAAATGGGCCATTCGCTCCGTGACCTCTGGCACGTGATAATTCCTGCATCGGGTGGCGACCCTACAGACCCCACGCAAGGAGGCGAGATTGCCAACTGCTATGGCAACCACACGGGCCAATGGAGTGCAGGGCTCAACTGGCTTCCGACCTACACCGAGTGGGGTGTCAAGGCCTATTATAAGCACTTTTTTGAGGACCATTCGATGATGACGTTTGACTACCCGTGGCGCGATATGCTGCTGGGCGCTGAAGTGCTCATCCCGTCAAACCCGGTTATCAGCAAGTTTGTCTACGAATATCTGTACAGCAAGTTTCAAGGCAGCTCGGTCTATTGGGATATTACCGACGCTATCCACTCGCAGATCAGCGGCCGCGACAACTATTATAACCACAGCATCTACAACGGTTGGCAGCACTGGGGTATGGGTATAGGAAACCCGATACTACGTTCGCCAATCTACAATGAGGACCATGAGATGATATTTTATCACAACCGCGTGATTGCCCATCATTTCGGTCTGACGGGCTCGCCTATGGCCGGTCTTGACTACCGCGCGCTGTTCACCTACACCCGCTCATGGGGCACATACAGTAATCCCACCCGCAACGTTGTCAGCAGTTTCAATATGCTTGCCGAGCTCACCTGGCGCCCGGCGCGCCTCAAAGGCTGGAGCGGGACGCTCAGCGTCGGTGCTGATTGGGGCAAGCTGACCGGGCGCAGCAGCGGTGTGATGTTGTCAATCTCTAAATCAGGATGGCTATGAAAAAGATGAAAAAAATACTTATGGTGATGATTGTCGTGACCCTCGGAGTGCTCGCCACGGCATGCCGCGAAATGCCAACCAACGGCAAACTCGACAATCAGTGGCAGATACTGACAATCGAGTATCCGGATAACCGCACCGAGAATCCCGAAGGAACACTCTACTACTGCTTCTATCGCGACATCGTGCAGCTCACCCGCGGAGCTGTCGTGGCTACGGCTAACCTCAGTCAGGAAGGCTCGACACTCACCATGCAGTTTCCTTACTCAACGGCTTCGCAGCTTACGCCGTGGGGCCTGACTGTGGCCGACGGTGAGCCGACGGACGCGAGAGGTCCGGTCTACACCGTCAACATCGACCATCTTTCTGACCGCACGCTGCAGATGACCACATCGCGCGGCGTGCGCATCACCTGCCGCCGCTACTGACCCTCCAGCCGGCTTAAGACGCTTAACCCCGGGCACTGCATTGAACTGCGTGCCCGGGGTATCGTATAGTTTAGCTCCTCAGGGGGCTATCTGTTTATCTCAGCCGAATCAGAGGCCGGTGGGCTCCCAGACGTATAGGCGGTCGCTGGGGCGGATTTTGGAGGGGACTTTCATTGAGAAGCTCTGTCCTTTGTGAGCTTGGTCGACGGGCTGGAGGTCAACGCGGATTTCATCAATGGTGAGGATGAGGGCTCCGGTGGTCGGGCCGGTAATCACAACCTCGTCGCCGACGCTGACCGTGCCGTTTTCGACCAGAAATTCCGCCACACCGATATTTGAGAAGTAGCGCACGCCTTTGGCGGCATAGCGCTTGACGCGGGTGGCGCTTGAACCGTATTTCGAACTCCATTCGCCCAGGCGCTGACCGAGGTAATAGCCGTCCCAGAAGCCGCGGTTGAAGATTTTGCGCAGGCGCTCGTCCCAACCGGCTATGAGCTCTTCGGAATATGTGCCGTCGAATATGGCCTGAATTGCCTCGGAGTAACATGCAACGGCTGTGGCTACATACTCGGGCCCGCGGGCCCGACCTTCGATTTTGAACACCGTGACGCC
>CAYUYQ010000093.1:0-8326 GCA_964449335.1 uncultured Bacteroides sp.
CTTCGTCGTAGGCAGGATCGGCTTTGTCAATACCTACGGGCTTGCCTTCTTCTTCGGGATAGAAGCGGAGATTTTCGAGCAGCAGAACCTCACCGGGTTTGAGGTTGGCAGCTGCTTCGGCTGCGTTGGCGCAGTCGGGAGCAAATTTCACTTCGCGACCAAGGGCCTTGGCAACTACATCCTTAATCTGACCCAGTGAAAGTTTGGGATTGACTTTGCCTTTGGGTTTGCCCATGTGGCTCATGATGATGAGGCTTCCACCGTCTTTGAGAATCTTTTCAAGGGTGGGAAGGGCTCCACGGATGCGGGTATCGTCGGTGATGTTGCCGTTCTCGTCGAGGGGCACATTGAAGTCAACTCGAACAATCGCCTTCTTACCGGCGAAATTGTAATTGTCAATCGTCATTTTGGTTAAAAGTTTTAGAAGTTAAATATATAGGTTTTTAAGTTGTCGATATTTGATTCGGCTTAATTGAACCGAAAGCAAAAATAGCGAAAAATATCAATAACTGGTTGTAATGATATTTAAAATTTGTATCAGTCGTAATGATTGTACAGCCGATTTAAATAATAGCGGCTGAAGCAAGGAGTGAGGCCATCTGGTCGGCAAGTTTCTTCGCTTCACGGGTGGCAGCTTCTGCGAAATCTTCACCTGTCGAAGCATAGATGATTCCTCTCGAAGAATTAACGAGCAGACCGCAGTCGGGCGTCATGCCATAGCGGCATACTTCTTCCAGACTTCCACCCTGAGCTCCGACACCAGGCACAAGCAGGAAACTATCCGGTGCAACTTTTCGGATATCCTCAAACATACGGCCTTGCGTAGCTCCTACGACATACATCATTTCCTCCGGGCCGGCCCATCCTTTCGATTTCTCGATTATGGTTTGGTAAAGGGGGGTGTCGGCTTTGTCTTCTATAAGTTGGAAGTCGTGGGAGCCTTTATTAGAAGTAAGAGCAAGGAGGATTACCCACTTACCGTCGTAGCCAAGGAAAGGCGTTACACTGTCCTCGCCCATGTAGGGAGCTACAGTCACAGCATCGACATCAAGATGTTCGAAGAAGCTGCGGGCGTATAGTTTCGATGTGTTGCCTATATCACCTCGCTTTGCATCGGCGATTATAAACTGGTCGGGATAGTTTTCCTTGAGATATTTCACTGTCTTTTCGAGGGCAATCCAACCCTCGGCACCGAAACTCTCATAGAACGCAAGGTTGGGCTTGTAGGCCACACAGTAGGGGGCTGTGGCGTCGATGATGGCTTTGTTGAAAGTGAAAATCGGGTCAGGCCCATCGGCAATGTGGCGCGGAAGTTTCAGAATATCGGTGTCAAGACCTACGCATAGAAACGATTTTTTGCTGCGTATGTTGTCAATCAAAGTTTTACGGTCCATAGCTTATATTATATCTTTAATGTTTTGTCAGCAATGCTTATCAGAGTTCGGCCTCCTTGAGTTTCTCCGCGTTTTCCGCTACAATCAGGTGGTCGATGCAATCCTGAATATCTCCATCGAGAAACGCCTGAAGGTTGTAGATGGTGTAGTTGATACGATGATCGGTTATTCGACCCTGAGGGAAATTATAGGTACGGATTTTGGCAGATCGGTCGCCGGTTGACACTAACGTTTTACGGCGTGATGCAATATCGTCGACGTATTTCTGATGCTCTTTATCATAAATAAATGTGCGCAGACGACTCAACGCACGCTCTTTGTTCTTGGGTTGGTCGCGGGTTTCGGTACACTCAATCAGTATCTCCTCAGTCTCACCGGTGTTAGGGTTGCGCCACATGTAGCGCAGACGCACTCCGGATTCCACTTTGTTGACATTTTGACCGCCGGCTCCTCCGCTTCGGAACGTGTCCCATTTTATTTCGCCTTCATTTATTTCGACATCAAATGGTTCTGCTTCGGGAAGAACGGCCACAGTGGCAGCCGATGTATGGACTCGGCCCTGGGTCTCGGTTGCCGGTACGCGTTGAACGCGGTGAACACCGCTTTCATATTTCAGAGTCCCGTAGACATTGTCGCCGGTTACAGCCATTACGATTTCTTTGTATCCACCGGCCGCTCCTTCACTTTCGGAGGTTATGGAAACGTTCCAGCCCTTTGTCTCACAATATTTCATATACATCTTGGCGAGGTCGCCTGCGAATAGAGCTGCCTCATCGCCTCCGGTGCCACCTCGGATTTCAAGAATGGCATTCTTTGAATCCTCAGGATCAGCCGGAATCAGAAGGAGTTTTATCTCTTCTTCAAGGCGAGGCATTTCATCCACAGCTTCGGTCATTGACTCCTGAGCCATTTCGCGAAGGTCGGGGTCGTCTTCGTTGGCGAGCACCTCGCGTGCCTCCTCGAAGTCGGCAATCAGCGTTCGGTAGCGACGTGTGGCTCCTACGAGTTTCTCCAGCTCCTTATATTCCTTAGTGAGCCTGACATAGCGCTTCATGTCTGAGATTACGGCCGGGTCAGTAATCAGAGTGCTCACTTCTTCAAAGCGGCCTTCTATGCCGTCGAGACGCTGGAGAAGATTGTTTTCTGCCATAAATATATAACTGTTACTTGTTAGCCTTAGGGAGTCGCGGGGAGAGACCGTAACTTCTCAAATGCAAATATAGTCATAATTTATGATTATTGAGAGTGGCTTAGCGAGGAAAAACAATATTATCGGCGGTATTATCGGCGGTCTAAAAATTCGGATAAGTATTGTTTCGGTATTTTCAAAAGACTTAACAGTATGTAGTATTGGGTATATGGATGGAATTAGTTAATTTTGTGGTCAGCCCGTCGGAATATACCAGTTTAAGCCGGTTAAGATTCCGTAATATACTACCGATGTATAATCAAGGGTGATAAAACCTATAAAAGGCACTGATGAATACTTCAAAAGATATGACTTCGGCAGAACGTCGAGAACTTTTGTCGCTTACAGCGCGAATTCTACGCCTAACTCACGACGTGAGGCAAAAAGACGATTTTCGCTATGTCAGCAGGCTTGCCCGAAAGGCGTTTGAAGCCGGCGCGTTCGAACGCGATAAATTCGGGTTCCACCCTGTGCTGATGAGCCTATCTACGGCGGTGGCTTTGAGCGAGGAAGTGAGTGTGGACCGTAATATGGTTATGGCTCTGATGCTCTATAGCCTCCTTCCGCAGACCGACTCCGGTATAGGGGAGCCAATACCCGGCGATGACGACGGGGATATAGCGCATCTCATAAAGGGCTTGGCTAAAGTCAGCACGTTATATAGTAAGCATGGTGCAGTCGCGTCAGAGAATTTCCGCAATCTTATGCTAACCTTTGCTGAGGATATAAGGGTGATTATCATAATGATTGTTGACCGTCTCGTGTTGATGAAGGCTATAAATCATCATCCGGCTGAAGATATGGTTCGCGAGACGGCAATGGAGGCTGTCTATCTCTACACTCCGCTCGCACATCGTCTGGGTTTGTATAAGATAAAGAGCTCACTTGAAGATATGTCGCTGAAATATACTAATCGCGACATGTACACCAGAATTGCCCGCAAGCTTAATGATACGAAAAAGAATCGCGACGCATACATTGACAACTTCATTGCTCCGGTCAAAAAAGCTCTTGAGGCTCATGGACTCAAATTTGATATAAAGGGTCGCACGAAATCCATTTATTCCATCTGGAACAAGATGGTGAAGCAGAATAACGATGTGGACCACATATACGATCTGTTTGCAATCCGTGTGATTCTCGATGTGCCGAAAGAGCGCGAGCGTGCCGACTGCTGGATGGCCTATTCAGTAGTTACCGATATGTATCAGCCTAATCCGGCACGACTGAAAGACTGGCTGAGCATACCGAAAAGTAATGGTTACGAATCGCTGCATATAACCGTGATGGGGCCGATGGACCGCTGGGTTGAAGTGCAGATTCGTTCGCGTCGAATGGACGAGATTGCCGAAAAGGGAATTGCGGCACATTGGAAATACAAAGGCATAAAAGCAGAGAATAATCTTGACACATGGATGACCCATGTGAGGGATATTCTCGAAGAGGGCGGCTCCGGTCCTATGGCCCTGATGAAGAATCTGAAGATGGACTTATATAATAAGGAGGTGTTCGTCTTCACACCAAAGGGTGATTTGTACAAACTTCCGCTCGGTGCTACGGTTCTTGATTTTGCTTTTAACATTCACTCGAAGCTTGGTTGCACATGTATCGGCGGCAAGGTCAACGGTAAATCAAAAAAGTTAAACTACCGCCTCAAAAGTGGCGATACGGTAGAAGTGCTGACTTCGTCGAACCAGGTGCCGAAGCTCGATTGGCTTTCGATGGTTGTCACGTCAAAAGCACGAAACAAGATTCGTCAGACAATCAACGAAATAAACAATAAATCGGCCGAACTTGCCAAAGAAATGCTTCAGCGACGCTTCCGCAATCGTAAGATTGAGCCCGATGAAGGGACGCTGATGAAGGTAATAAAGAAAACCGGCTATAAGACCGTGACCGATTTCTATAACGCCATAGCATCGGAAACGCTCGACGTCAATAATGTAATAGCCGAGTATGAAAATCTTGACCAGAAAGAAGATGCTCAGGCAGCTGAACGCACGTCAGCGCAGGAATTCACATTACAGCCTACTGTCCCCGAAAATGATAACACAGCCTCGGATGTTCTTGTTATCGGCGATAACGTGAAGGGCCTCAGCTATAAATTTGCAAAATGCTGTAATCCTATCTATGGCGATAAAGTTTTTGGATTCATCTCGTCGGAGGGTGCTGTGAAAATCCATCGTGTAGACTGTCCTAATGCCCGCAATATCCGCGAACGTTACCCCTATAGGGTGATTAATACCCGTTGGTCCGGTAAGCTGGGCGGCCATTTTGGTGCTACGCTTAAGGTTGTCGGTACGGATGACATAGGTATAGTTACGAACATCACATCGATTATTAATAAACAGCCTGACGCCACATTGCGCAGTATAACAATCGATTCCCACGATGGAATATTCCAGGGGTTTCTCGGAGTAGGGGTCCTGAATACCGAAACGCTCAATGCTTTAATAAAGAAAATCAAAACAGTTAAAGGTGTTAAAGATGTACAAAGAAATAACTAAGGCAGTCATAGCCGTAGCTATAAGCTCAGTGCTTTTTTCGTCGTGTGACAGTGCAGGGGAGAAGCCTGCCGGTGCCCTCCTCGAGCAAGCCCGTCAATGTGCTGATGCAGGGCAATATGCTCAGGCCATGGAGCTTATCGACTCGCTCAACAAGACATATCCGGCAGCGGTGAAAGCGCGCAGAGCCTCTACGGCACTGATGCCGGCCGTGACGGAAAAAGCTACTTTAAAGGAACTCGCCTCAGCTGATTCGCTGGTGGCTGTGCTTCAGCTTCAGGGAGAATCTCAGCGTGACGATATCGTTTTTGTCAGCAATCCAATAGAAGGTTATTATGTGGGAAAAACTGCTAAAGGAGTTGATCCGAATTCTACGGCCGGACTCCATGGCCGTCTGTCGGCCGACGGCCATTTTTATATCATCGCTACGTCGCCTAAGGCAGTCAAATCTACATCCGTGAGCGTTACAGTCAATGGTCAGGAGGCGTCAAGCGCAGTTGTAGCGTTTGATGGCGAACGCAATGATCGCTCATCCGGTCGCGAAATCATCACGTTTATCGAAGCAGAATGTGATACGATTGGAAAACTAATAGCTGCTAATCCCGGTGCAGAAGTCAATGTCTCATTCCATGGCAACACAGCCGCGTCAATGAAGCTCCCGATGAATCAGGCTGACGCAATCGTCAAGCTATATGACGCCGGTGCAACGATTCGCGAATCAAAACGCGCACAACTTAACAAGGCAAGACTTGAAAAACGTCTGGAGGTTGCCCGCAGTCAGATGGCTCGAACATTCGATGACGCCAAAGCGCGCGAAGCCGCCGAAGAGTAAAATTCAAATTTGCCGGATTGAACTGATGAGAATTTCAATCCGGCAAATTAATAGAGACCAGACCAAAGCGGGAGCAAAATATCCACTAAAATGCGGATAAGTGCAACGCGCATAATCGGGATTATGTTAAATTGGGTATTGGCTGTTTATGATGTATGTTTGACTTTGGCCTGATTAATGGTTATTCCGGATTGTGTCCGGTTGTGTGTGAATCTGCGATGAATGTCGATGCTTTATCGCACTGTCGCTTTGAAAGGCACACCCGATTAAACTCGTTTGAAGTCAATTGAAGTGCGTTCGTTTCATGCACTTACTTTTTTTTCTTAATTTTGCAGGATAATTGATTATTTGCCTTAATTGTTATGGTGATAAAGAATGCAATAAAAGATTTCGGAAAATACTGCATGTTTATGTCGCGAGTGTTTTCTATTCCTGACCGCTGGGGTGTCTTCGGACGTCGCACGGTGCAAGAAATCTTCAAACTCGGTATAGATTCCATTCCGTTGGTAATGATTATCTCTATATTCATAGGCGCGGTCATTACGATTCAGATGCAGCTTAATGCTACTTCTCCCCTCTTACCTGCCTATTCCGTTGGTCTGGCAACTCGCGATATTGTCTTGCTCGAGTTTTCTAATTCAATTCTTTGCCTTATTCTTGCCGGCAAAGTCGGTTCAAATATTGCATCGGAAATAGGCACCATGAGAGTTACTGAGCAAATCGATGCTCTTGAAATCATGGGTGTTAATTCCGCAAATTTTCTTGTGCTTCCGAAAGTTATCGGCTTTATCTTCTTTATGCCGGTGCTCGTAGCGTTCTGTATATTTATGTCGATAATTGGCGGATTTGTCGTGGCATGCTTTACCGATGTTATTTCTATAGCAAAATATACTTACGGTATCCAGGCTTACTTTCAGGAATGGTACGTGTGGTACGGTTTGATTAAATCGTTGTTTTTTGCCTATGTAATAGCTACTGTGTCGGCATACTACGGTTATTTTGTCAAAGGAGGCTCGCTTGAAGTCGGAAAAGCAAGCACGAATGCGGTGGTTGCGAGCAGCATACTGATTCTGCTTCTTGATGTTATCCTTACAAAGATTCTGCTGCAATGATAGAAGTTAAAAATCTCACAAAGTCATTTGACGGTCGCACGGTTCTATTCGGTATCGATGCGACATTTGAAACCGGAAAGACAAACCTGATTATCGGTCAGAGCGGTTCCGGTAAAACAGTGCTTCTTAAATCACTTGTAGGATTGCTTAGGCCGGATTCCGGTGAAATCCTATACGATGGCAGAAATATGCTGGATATGTCGGCATCGCAGATAAAGGATTTGCGTGAGGAAATCGGCATGCTTTTTCAAGGCTCTGCCCTTTTCGACTCTGAGACGGTGCTCGGCAACGTCATGTTTCCCCTCACGATGTTTTCCCGAATGACTCGGGAGGAGATGCTCGACCGAGCCCATTTTTGTCTGAATCGTGTAAACCTTCAAGGCGCAGATAAGAAATATCCTTCGGAAATATCCGGTGGTATGCAGAAACGTGTGGCTATCGCGCGAGCTATCGCCCTTAATCCTAAATATCTGTTTTGCGACGAGCCTAACTCCGGATTGGACCCTCGCACCTCAATCGTGATTGACGAACTTCTGAGCGACATCACCCACGAATACGGCATTACCACTATCATTAATACCCACGATATGAATTCCGTGATGGGTATCGGAGAAAACATAATCTTTATTAATAAGGGACATCAGGATTGGGTTGGCGACAAGGAAAAGATTTTTCATACTGCCAATGAAGCTCTTAACGATTTCGTTTTTGCCACAGACCTGTTCCGTCGCGTGAAAGACTATATTGTCAAAAACGCTCACCCCGAGCCATGACAATCCCCTACCCTTTTTAATTTAAGCACTTGATAAAATGCCCTGACCTCGTCATTGAAGTCAGGGCATTTTACTGGATGATTAGATTTGTGGATTATTCGTCGTTGGCATGTTTCTCGGCGTATTCTTTCAGGAGCTTATCCTGTACATCGCCGGGAACGAGTTCGTAGGATGAGAACTTCATGGTAAACGAAGAGCGGCCTCCGGTTATCGAACTGAGAGCTGTCGAGTAGCTTGCCATCTCCTTCAGCGGTACTTTGGCTGAAATCTTCTCGAATCCGTTCTCTGAAGTCATGCCCATGATTATGGCGCGGCGTCCCTGAAGATCGCTCATAACGTCGCCCATCACGTCGGCCGGAACCATTACATCGACGTCGTAAACCGGTTCGAGAATCTTCGGGTTGGCATTGCGGAAAGCCTCACTGAAGGCATTGCGGCCGGCAAGACGGAATGAGATTTCGTTAGAATCAACCGGGTGCATCTTACCATCGTAGATGCAGACGCGCACGTCGCGGGCGTAGC
>CAYUYQ010000094.1:0-4497 GCA_964449335.1 uncultured Bacteroides sp.
TTGGCGGCGATGGTGATTTCTTTGCCAATGCGCGTAAATGTGCGCGACATGTTGCCCCAGCGTTTGAGCTTACGGGCTTTGCGGTATTCAAATGCTCTTCCCATTGTGAGGTATTTGTGTTTTGTTGATTATTTGTGTTGCTTAACGGAGTGTGGCGCCGGTCTTTGATGAGAGCGAAGCCACGATTTTTTTCATCACGGCATCAATCTGCTTGTCATTGAGCGTGCGCTCATCGTCCTGCAGCGTCATGGTGATGGCGTATGATTTTTTCCCTGCGGGAAGCTTGTCGCCTTCGTAGACGTCGAAGAGGCTTACGCTGCGGAGGAGTTTACGCTCGGCGTCGCGCACGGCAGCTTCGATTTGCTGCATGGTGACGGTGTTGTCGACAAGGAGTGCCAGGTCGCGTTTGACAGCCATGGTTTTGGGGAGCTGACGGTAGCTGACTTTTTTTCGTGAAGCCATTTGCACAAGAGTGTGCCAGTCGAACTCGGCATAACATACCGGCTGCTTTATATCCATGCGTGTGAGCGTGGCTTTGTCGACGATTCCCATTTCACCGATTTCGTTGCCCGAACGGCCTTTCACCGTGAGCGAGGCGCTGAAAGGTGCAGCGGCCGGCGCTACAGCGATTTTAATCTCTGCGGGATTGATTCCGAGGCGTGCGAAGATGTTGGCCACGATTGCTTTCAAGTCGTAGATTGTGGCTTCTTCGGCCGGATGCGCCCAACCTGCGGCACGCATATCGCCGGTGAGCCACAGAGCCAGTCGCGAGCCCTCGGTGAACGGTGCCAACGGAGCTTCGGCCGTAGACTCCACACCCGGTTTGCGGCTGTAGACATTACCGAACTCATAGAACTTCAGGTCGGTCGAGCGGCGGTTGATATTGTAGGCTATCGATTCGAGACCACCGTAGAGGAGCGTCTGACGCAGCACGCTAAGATCGGAGCTGAGCGGGTTGAGCAGGCGCACGCAGCGTTCGGCAGGATAGCGGGTGTTGTCGGCATAGTAGCTTTCAGCTGTCAGCGAGTTGTTGAGGATTTCGTTGAATCCAATGGCAGTGAGCTGTTCCGACACGAGATTGCGCAGCGAGTTGTCGGCATCGGCTGCGCTCTCGTAGGAGAGCGACGAATGAACGGTTGATGAAATCTCCACATTGTTATAGCCATAGATACGGAGAATTTCTTCTACCACATCGCACGGACGCTGCACATCGACGCGATAGGTCGGGACCCGCAGGTCAATCACGTCGTCGGTCGGACGCGCGACAATCTCGATTTCGAGCGAGCGGAGTATGCTGTCGATTGTGTCATGAGGAATTTCCTTACCGATAAGGTTGCAGGCGTAGTCGTAGCTGAGCTCGACCTTGAAAGGCTCGACCGGATGGGGATAAATGTCGACCGGCTCGCCGCACACTTCGCCACCGGCAAGTTCCTGGATAAGGAGCGTGGCGAGTTTGAGGGCGTAGAGCGGCAGATTGGGATCTGTTCCACGCTCGTAGCGGAACGAAGCATCGGTGCTCAGTCCGTGGCGGCGCGCCGTTCGGCGCACGCTCGTCGGGTTGAAATATGCGCTCTCGATAAACACGTCGGTAGTCTTTTCGGTCACACCGGAATCAAGACCGCCGAACACACCGGCTATGCACAGTGGCTTCGTGGCCGAACAAATCATGAGGTCGGCCGACGAAAGCTTACGCTCAACGCCGTCGAGGGTCACAAACGGAGTGCCTTCGGGACAGGTGCGCACCACGATTTTCTCACCGTCGATAGTGTTGAGGTCGAAGCAGTGGAGCGGCTGCCCGATACCGTGGAGTATGAAGTTGGTGATATCGACAATATTGTTGATCGGATGCAGACCGATTGCTGTCAGGCATTTCTTAAGCCATTCGGGGCTCTCGGCCACCTTGACGCCGCGGATAGTTATGCCGCAATAGCGGGGAGCAGCCTCATAGTTGTCGACCTCGACGGTCACGGCTTTACCCTCGGGATTGTCGACCTTGAACGCCTCGACCGACGGACGGCGCAGGGGGGCAGGATCGGTGTGGCATGCCATCCAGGCGCTCAAGTCGCGGGCAACGCCATAGTGCGAAGCGGCGTCGATGCGGTTTGGCGTCAAATCAACTTCGAGAACGTAGTCCGAAGTCAGACCGTAGTAGTCGGCAGCGGGTGTTCCCGGTTTGATTTCCTTGTCAATGACGATGATTCCGGCATGCGACGTCCCTACGCCAATCTCATCCTCAGCGCAAATCATGCCCAGCGATTCAACGCCGCGCATTTTCGACTTCTTGATTTTGAAGGCATTGTCGCCGTCGTATAGCGTAGTGCCGATAGTAGCCACTACTACCGTCTGCCCGGCAGCCACATTGGGCGCTCCGCACACAATCTGGAGCGGAGCATCACCGCCGACATCGACGGTCGTCACATGAAGATGGTCGCTGTCAGGATGCTCCACACAGGTCAGCACCTTACCTATCACGAGGCCACGCAGACCTCCCTTTATACTTTCCACTTCCTCGATGCCACCGGTTTCGAGACCGATTGAGGTCAGCGCGTCGGCGAGCTCGGAGGGCGTAAGCTTACAGTCAATATACTGTTTAAGCCAGTTATATGATATATTCATAAGTCTAAATAATAGAGCTCCGCAAAGTTACAAAACTCCTGCGGCTCTACAAAATCAAAAACGCTGCCCAAAACCTTCCGCAGAGCTCCCGGGAGGCGAATCCGGCAAAAAGTATCAGCGTCGGGAGTGCGGAATAGCGATTCGGCCGGGCTTTTGGTTACGAAAACGCACCACGGTAGCCTGTCGGCCATCAAGCGATTCAAGAGAGCGACGCAGAATAGCCGCACTATCGGTCGGCTTATCGTCGATTTCAAGAACGACATCGTTGGGACGCAAATCTATCTCCGGATTACTATTGGCCAGCACCAGCACGCCTGTGACCGACGCTATGCCGGTCGCCGACCGCTCGCCCTCGGTGGTCACGCTCTTGAATCTCACGCCGTTCCATTCAAACGCGTCATTATCCCCAACGCCTACGGCGGCAGAATTCAGGCGATAGACAGGGAGCACGGGGCGTTCAGCCAGAGCACGCAGCGGCGGATGAATCACACCGAAACTGTCCATCGGGAAATTGCGGAATCCGGCTTTGAGCGCCTTCGAACATTCGGCTACTCGATAATCGCCTTCGTCAGGAGCGACAAACATAGGGTCGCCGGCCAGCGAATGGAGGTCGGTGCCATTGCTCCGGGCTGCCTCCAGGTCGTCCGGCGAAGCAAAGAAGTTGTAATCGACCTGCATGCCCCAGGTGTTCACCCAAACCGGCTGATAGTCAGTCGTGACAATATTGTAGCGGAACACATCGCCACCATTGTCGAACCACACATGAGGGTGAAAACTATTGTTGACCATAACATTATTCTCAACCACGCGTCCGAATCCCTCGCGCAGCTTCAATCCGCCGTTGAGACAGAGATTATTATAAATATGGTAATTCGACGAGCCATCATCGAGGTCCACGTCCCAACCATGGTCGCAGCGCCAACGATTGTTGCGCAGAATGGTCGTGTGAATGGCGTCGACATAAGCGGCATGGGGATAGAGCGCTGTCACGCTGTCCATCACTCCGCGGTCGGGATGCCAGAAACGGTCGCGCCCCCACGAGTTAAACGACCCGTGATCGCCGGTCTCACGCACGGTGTCAAACACATCGTTCCACTCAATTACGTGGCCACCCCACGTTCCCTCGCTGATGTTTATACCGGCGCGCGGCAGGCGGTAGATGCTGTTGTGACTCGCCGTGATATCCATTGCCATCGAAATCTGTATGCCCGCACCCTGCTTTTCCACTTCGCCAATCGAGTGAATCAGATTGTCGGTCACGTCACACTCAGCCGGATAATCGTCGCCGCACGGCCCGGGAGTCCGGTCGATATCGCCCCACGCCTGACTCTCACCGTACTCGAATAGCGGTGCGCGCACCGACTCGGGCTTTCCGACAAAGCACACCGCGCTTGCGCCGACACGCTCGATATGGTTTCGTCGCACCGAATTGTGGCGGTTGTGACCGGAGAAAAACACAGCATTTCCTCCTATATCGCGCAGGTGGCAATCGGTCAGGCTACAATTCTCGGCGTTCTCGAAATATATGGCTCCTCCACGGTAAATCTTCCAGTCGCTCCGCAACAGCGGCTCGGCCGTTTTAAGGAATGTACGTGTCGTTTCGCCTAATTCAAGGCCGGTTATACTCACGTACTGCACCGGATTGCCTTCCTCGCCCCTTATCTCGATGAGCGACTCGCTCTGCGGTATCTCGAATCTTACCGCATTGACATCCACACCATCGGCCGGGATATAGTACAGTCGGGAAGCGTCAGCGTCGAAGAACCACTCGCCCGGGACATCAAGCTCCTCAAACACATTTTCGACCATGCGGAACTGCGGATGCATACCGGCCATACGGTTGTTCTGGAAGCCGGCGCTGAGTTTCAGCTTGCCGTCGGC
>CAYUYQ010000094.1:4597-8278 GCA_964449335.1 uncultured Bacteroides sp.
GCCACCGGATTCTCCAGGCTGCCCGATGCGGCGTCGCTGCCCGAGGTTGACACATATATTTCACGGCTCCACGACGGGAGCAAAACTACCCATAAACAAAGAAGGGTTATGACGAAGCGCTTCATACTCTATAATGTAATAACAACCGCAAATTTACCGAATAAATTCCGCCGTACAAAGGCCAAGCTTCACCGGCGGCAGCCTTTTAGCCGGACCAAAAGCAACAAAATCGGGGGAAAATTTTCAAAATCGGGGAATTACTATTAATTTTGCCTTTCGTAAAAAATCAGATGATTTTCAATTAGAAATAATAACGAATCGCACATAAAAAATGGCAAAGAACAAACCTGAAGAAACTCGCACCAAAATCGACGATATCAACGAATCGCTGTCGAGCGTCGAGCAGAAAGTGCAAAACAATCAGAAAGCAATCATGTGGGGCGCCATAATTCTGGCCGCTATCGCCTGCCTGGTTCTCATCTACATCTATGCAATCCGTCGTCCCGGCATTCAGTCGGCCAATGATGCTATCGGTCAGGCCGATATGGAGCTTGCCCTCGGCAACGACTCTATTGCCCTGATGCAGTATGAGCAGATAGCCGACGAATATGGCTATGATGCAGGTAACCGCGCCAACCTCAACGCCGCAATACTCTACTATCAGAAAGGCGAATGGCAGAAAGCTCTCGACTATGTGAAGAACTACAGCTCTTCCGACGACGTGATTGGCGCTTCGGCCAAGGCTCTCGAAGGCGACTGCTACGTGAATCTCGGCGAACTCGAAAAAGCACTGAAGTGCTTTGCTTCCGCAGCCAAGATTTCCGACAAGAATCCGCTCTACACCCCCATCTTCCTCATGAAAGAAGCTACCGTGCAGCGCGAACTTAAAAACTACGCTGCCGAAGCCGCCCTCTATCAGGAAATCCTCGACAACTACCCTGAATATCAAGCTGCCACTCAGATTGACGTAGAAAAATATCTCGCCCGCGCCAAAGCTCAGATGGCTGAATAAGGTCCAAGCACGATAAAAAGCATTTTCGCCCGCTGCAATCTCGGTTGCAGCGGGCGTAGCTTTTTATTAGACCAATTATTCTAATAGGGCCAATTGGGCTTATTGACTATTTGCGGGTCTCCGACGGCGACCAGTTGCGGGCAAGACCGCCTTCACCGGTCTCCTTATAAATCGACGGCAGGTCGTGACCGGTCTGCTTCATAGCCTCGACAACGCGGTCGAACGACACTCGGTGAGCGCCATCGGTAAACGCCGAATAGAGGTTGGCGTCGAGAGCGCGCGCGGCAGCATAGGCATTGCGTTCGATACACGGTATCTGCACCAGACCGCACACCGGGTCACACGTCATGCCCAGATGGTGCTCCAGACCCATCTCGGCTGCATATTCTATCTGCGCGGGCGAGCCGCCGAAAAGCTGATTGGCAGCAGCTGCAGCCATAGCGCAAGCCACGCCTACCTCTCCCTGGCAGCCAACTTCGGCGCCCGATATCGAGGCATTCTGCTTCACAACGTTGCCTATGAGACCGGCCGTTGCCAGAGCGCGAAGTATGCGGGCTTCGGAGAAATCGCGGCTTTTCTGAAGATGATACAGTACTGCCGGAAGCACACCGCACGAGCCGCACGTAGGAGCTGTCACGATTTCGCCGCCCGAGGCGTTCTCCTCGCTGACGGCCAGAGCGTAGGCAAACACGAGTCCGCGCGACTGAAGATTGCTCTTATAGCCTTGCGCGCGCACAAGATAAGTCACTGCGCGACGCGGGAGTTTAAGCGGACCGGGCAAGACGCCTTCGCGATCGATGCCGCGCTCAACGGCGCCGCGCATAGTCTTCCATACTTTTGACAGATATTCCCATATTTCAGGTCCCTCACACATTTCAACGTATTCCCAGAAGCTTCGTCCGTTCTCCTGACACCAGGCCAGAATCTCGTTGAGAGTGTTAAGCGGATAGACTTCCTCCGACTTCACCGTGCCATTCTCGCCATCCTCGGCCAAGGCTCCGCCGCCGACGCTGAACACCGTCCAGTCGTCAATCTGCTCGCCCTTATCGTTGAAGGCGCGGAATCGCATGCCGTTGGGGTGGAAAGGCAGAAAAACCTGGGGCTCCCAGATAATCTCGACAGGAGCGGCCGGCTTGAGGGTCTCCTCGATGGCAACGTCGGTAAGGTGGCCGCGCCCCGTGGCTGCGAGACTTCCGTAGAGCGTCACTTCGAAGCGGGCCGCCTCAGGATTTCGCTCCAGAAACATTGTGGCCGCCTTGCGCGGACCCATTGTGTGAGAACTCGAAGGACCTGTGCCGATTCGGAATAGTTCTTTGATTGACTGCATTAGAATTTGTTTTATGATTTAAGGTATAATTTCTGCTTGAGTCTCTTTGGACTTAAAAGCAACAGTTCCCGTCGCACGAGCGTCCGATTGTCGGATGCAATGCGCCGGGAACTGTCTGTCTTTTTTCTGTATGAGTGTGTCTCAGCTCAAGTCCGCGGCGTTACTCACGGAAGAACTTGAGGATGCGGTTGTCAACTTTCTTATTGCCGAGAAGAACGGCGTTGATGTTCTGCACAAGGCTCTGCGGACCACGGGTGCGGGCGAACTGCATCGATGCCTCACGGAATTCGTAAGGACGGCCTTCGCTGTCGACATCGACCACTTCCACTACAAACACACCGTTGTTGCCCTTAACCGGACCTACGAGCTTACCTTTGGGAGTTACCGAAACGAGGGCTGCAACCTCCGGACCGGCAAAACCCGGATTGAAGAGGTTAATCTGGCCGAAGTTCATCGTAGCTGAGTCAACATCGACCGACATGGCTGAAGCATACTCGGACACGTTTTTACCCTTGCCGGTATATTCCTGAATCAGGGCGTCGGCTTTCTTATTGTTGCGCACCTCGGCAGTGAGAATGGCTTTCACCTGCGGGTCGCGGGCAGGAGTATAGTCGGTGTAGATGTCGTCAAGAGCGGCTGCGATGAAGTGACCGGTCTGCTCCCCGCCGAACACATTGCTGACTGCGCCTTTCTTGGCATCGAGAGCCCAGGCTATGACGCCACGGGTGTCGCTGATGCCGTTGAGCAGAGGAGTCGAAGCCGAAACGCGGGCGGGTATGGCCTGATAGCCTGCCTCGGAAGCATTGTCGGTAAAGGCCTGAGCGGTCTTATTCTCATTGACGTATTTCTGCAGCTTATCCTGAAGATCGTTGACAGTGGCGATAGAGGGCTCAACCGTGAATGCGATGACAGCGAGGTCAACCACAGCCACGGGAGCACGACGGTTGCGGACGCGGATAAGAGTGTTCTGGAGAGCGTTGGCAGCGGTGTCGGCAGGAATTACCGAGCCGATGGCAACCGACGAAAGACGGTCTTTGAACTGAGCCACCTGCGGGTCGAGGAGCGACAGCCATACGCTGTCGTTGCCCGTTGCAACAGCCGTCATGCTCTGAATGTCGGCGAGCTTACGGCCGGCGGCAAGAGCGGTCTTCACGGAGTCGATGCCTTCGGGAGTGCCCTGAACGCTGATGAGGTCAACAAGCACTGAGTCGGTCTCGTTCGAGCGGCTGAAAACCTTTGCAAGGGTGAAATCATTGCCTACGCGGCTGACGAGAGCAGCACGGCCCAGAGCTGCACTGTCGGCAAACTGCTTGATGCGGGCGTCGGTCAACGAGCGCGATGC
>CAYUYQ010000095.1:0-8208 GCA_964449335.1 uncultured Bacteroides sp.
AACGGATGGCTGGGCCAGAACTATATCGCAGCCGCCGGACGCGCCGGAATATCGCTGCTGCGCAAGATGCCTACAAGCCTTGCGGTTGAAGCGGTGGCTTCGCGCGAGAAATTTTTCCCCAGCGACCGGTTGATTTTCCAGAACAGCGGTGCTACGGTAGCCACTAAGGACGAGTTCTACGGCCGTCTGGTCTACGGCACGGCAGCCGGACGAAACGGCAAGTTTGAATTCGGTGTCGGCTACGGTCATCTCGACGACAAGTATTATCACGGCGAGACCGGATTTGTCAACATGCCCCATCGCGACCGCGCTCTGCAGAATCTGAGTCAGGTAAAAGCGCATTTCGAGCACTATACGCTCAACGACCTCAATGCCCCGACCTACGGCTCACAGTATAAAATCACAGCTTTCGGCGTGACCGGACATCATTACTACACGATAGAGGGGCCGGAGCATCCGGGAGCCAAACGCACGAAGCGTTCGTGGGCTCAGCTGGAGTTCGTGAGCCGAAATTACTGGAATCTTTCAAATGCTTTCTCGTTCGGACTTCAGACTGACATTCTTGCAAGTACCCGCAAACTGATGCGCTATTATCCCGAATCGATTCTCGACGCTCCGGCCTACGACCCGTGTCCGTCGCTTACCGATGTGTTCCTCCCTGCTTACAGAGCCTACAGTTTCGGCAACGTCGGGTTGGTTCCGGTCTGGAAGTTAGGTCAATTCTTCCAGATGCGAGGTTATGCCGAAGCATTCGTGCCGCTGCGCGACATTCTTTCAGATGCCGACGGGATGGCCGTGTGGAGCGAATGGATGCCCCGCGTCGAATTTTTCGGACGTCTTGAAGCCGTAGCTACTGTCAAGTCAACCGTTGTCAAAGCCTACGGCTACTACTCCGGTGCGCGTGGAGCCGGCTGGAATTTCGGTATTAGTCTGGGAGCCTATATACGCGCACCCCGCTTCCTGCGCTGATGCCCACTCTCCACACACATCGGGCCTGATACTACGCCGCCTATGAAGGATAAAACTCTCCACCCTGCTCCGCCGCGCGACGCCTCGGTTATCGTCACCTACCGCTGCCCGATGCGCTGCTCGATGTGCAATATCTGGAAAAATCCCACATCGGCCGACGAGGAAATCAGAGCTTCCGACCTTCGATCGCTCCCGCAGCTGAAATTTATCAACATCACCGGCGGAGAACCGTTTGTCAGAGATGACCTCGCCGACATTGTGGAGGAATGTTACCGCCACACTCCCCGCATTGTCATTTCCACTTCGGGATGGCTGAGCGAGCGCGTGGTTGAACTGGCGCGTCGTTTTCCGGAAATCGGAATCCGCATATCGCTCGAAGGACTGCGCGAGGCCAACGACGAGTTGCGCGGACGCGCAGGTGGCTTCGACCGCGGTCTGGCTACGCTCACCGAGCTGCGACGCATTGGGTTGAAAGACATCGGATTTGCCTGCACCGTGTCAGATCGCAATTCGGCCGATATGCTCCGGCTCTACGAGCTCTCGCGCCGTCTGCAGATGGAATTCGCCACGGCAGCCATCCACAACTCGTTTTATTTCCATAAGTCCGACAACCGGATTGCCAACCCTGAGAAAGTAATTGCCGATTTCTGCCGGTTGGCTGAGAGGCAGCTGCGCGAGGCGAGTCCGAAATCGTGGTTCAGAGCATGGTTCAACATGGGGTTGGCCAACTATGTGGCAGGCGGCAATCGATTGCTCCCGTGTGAAGCCGGTTTAGCAAACTTCTTTATCGACCCCCACGGGGAGGTGTTTCCATGCAACGGAATGGACGCCGACGCTGCGCCGGACTCGATGGGCAATATACGTCTTACTCCGTTTGACGAGATATGGCGCTCGGAGCGGGCGGCGCAAGTGCGCGCCCGGGTTGCGGCATGCCGCCGGCAGTGCTGGATGGTCGGCACGGCTTCGCCGGTAATGCACAAATATATCATTACACCGGCCCGATGGGTGATTGCCAATAAAGCCCGCTCACTGCTTGGTCTCAAACCGGTGTTCAATATCTCTAAACCCACCCGCCGCCGATGACCCGCACCGCGATGCTCAGAATCTACGTGACCGGTACGCGAGGTCTGCCCGACATTCAGGGAGGTGTCGAGACTCACTGCCGTGAGCTCTATCCGCGTCTGGCAGCGATGGGGTGCGACGTGACGGTGTCGCGACGACGCAGCTACGCATCGGCCGATGCGCCGCGGCAGTATCGGGGTGTGGCCATACGCGACGTATTCGCACCCCGCATAAAGAGCCTGGAAGCGGCCGTCCACACTTTTCTGTCGGTAATCGACGCCCGCCGTCGCGGATGCGACGTAATCCATATCCATGCCATAGGGCCCGGACTATTCGTGCCTTTTGCCCGTTTGCTCGGCATGAAAACCGTCGTCACCAATCACGGGGCCGACTATCGGCGCCCTAAGTGGGGAGCCATTGCCCGCGCAGCTCTCCGTCTGGGCGAGTGGGTCTCGACCCGCTTTAGCGATGGCGTGATTGCCGTCTCGCCCGGAATTGCCGCCGAGCTGCGGCAGCGCTACGGACGCACTGACATTGCTGTAATCGTAAACGGCGTGGAGCCGCCGGGCTCAACAGCCGCAACCGATAGCAGTGAGATTTTAGCCCGTTACCGACTTCAACCCGGCAAATATATCCTTGCCGTGGGTCGCCTCGTTGAGGAAAAAGGGTTTCATGACCTTATAGAAGCCTATACATCTTTAGCCCGGACTGATATAAAGCTCGTCATAGCCGGCGATGCCGACCATCCTTCGCCCTACAGCCGCCGACTTAAAGAGCGCGCCGCCAAGATTGGAGCGATTATGACCGGGACAGTCGACAAAGCCACCGTTTCAGCTCTGCTCGCCGAAGCGGCGCTCTACGTGCTCCCCTCCTGCCACGAAGGCCTATCAATCTCGCTCCTTGAGGCCATGGCTGCCGGCAAGGACATCGCTCTGAGCGACATCCCCGCCAATCAACTCCCGCAATTCAACAGCTGCGACTACTTCCCGCCGCACTCGCCCGCCGCACTCGCCCGCGTCATAGCGCGCAAACTCGCCTCACCCTATCCGCGCACCTTCGACCTCACCCCCTACGACTGGGACCGCATCGCCGCCCAAACCCTCGCCCTCTACCACCGCCTATAACTCTTGGCAATGACAGCGTCGCCCCATCCAGGGGCTCCTTTATGGTTTTCAGGTCACTTCTCCCCGGGCTTACCGCTCCGCGGCTGCACCCGGGGCTGCGATAGCGTCGCGCCCCCGGCGCTCCCTCCGAAAAAGATTCACTGCGTAGCATAGGAGGGTTGGCCTCCCGGCCGACCCACTACTCCGCAGCCCGACTGCGCTGATACGGGTGTTATTGGCAGTCCGGCACTAAAGATTACTCGCGACAGATAGGTGGGGATTGCGTTTATTTAGCTATATTTGCATTGCATGCACTGACCATAATTATGAAGCAGATTGACGATAGATATGGTGTCCCGACGCTGAAGGTAGGCATTGTGGCGGCTCCGGCTGTCACGGTGAGGTTTAACGGTGATTTCGACGGTGCCGAAAAGGGCTCGTTGCTGACGTTTCACCCCGCCGACGGCCCGGTGACCTTCACGCCGCTCGACTCAGAATCAACGTTCACGATTCTCAACGTCACGATTGGCATCGATTTCCACTGGGAGCGAAACGAAGACCAGACTTTCTACGGAGCGCTTACCCTCCTACCGCTGCCCGACGGCAATCGACTGCAGGCAATCAATACAATCGATATAGAGCGCTATCTCGCAAGCGTGATTTCATCGGAGATGAACGCTAACGCTCCGGCTGAGTTCCTGAAAGCCCATGCCGTTATATCGCGCTCATGGGTGCTGGCGCAGCTTCGTCCCATAGCGGGCGACACGGGGTTTGAGCCCACCGAGACCGACGACGAAATCGTGAGATGGTATGACCGCGACGCTCATTCGCTGTTTGATGTCTGCGCCGACGATCACTGTCAGCGCTATCAGGGCTGCACTAAAGCCTCTACTCCGCAGGCTCTCCGCGCCATCGACCGGACGCGCGGACTGGCGCTGACCGACGCCGACGGCAATCTCTGCGATGCACGGTTTTCGAAATGTTGCGGAGGAATGACCGAAGTGTTCTCCTCGTGCTGGCAACCGGTCGATATGCCCTATCTCATGGCCGAACGCGACCACATCCCCGAGCATCCCATCCCCGACCTTACCGGCGAAGATGAAGCCCGCGAGTGGATAGCTTCACGCCCCGAAGCGTTCTGCGCCAATCCGCCGCGCGAGGTGCTTGAAACCGTGCTCAATAACTACGACCTTGAAACGCCCGATTTCTACCGCTGGAGCGTAAGCTATTCGGCGTCCGAACTCGACTCGCTCGTGGCGCGCCGCACAGGAATCGATTTCGGTCATATCACGGCCTTGCAGCCGCTCCGCCGCGGCCCGTCGTCGCGCATCATCCGTCTGCTTATCCGCGGCACACGACGCACCATGATTATCGGCAAGGAGCTTGAAATCCGGAGGTCACTGTCGCCATCGCATCTCTACAGCTCGGCGTTCACAGCCACGCCCGGCTCACTACGCCCTGACGGAACGCCTGACAGCTGGATTATTACCGGTGCCGGATGGGGCCACGGCGTGGGACTGTGCCAGATTGGAGCAGCCGTAATGGCCCACGAGGGCTATGACTACACCGCGATATTATCTCATTATTTCCCCGGCGCGCGACTAAGCCACGTCTATTGACCCCTCCACGTCATGAAACCCTCCACTCCACCGCTCCGCTCATGGCTATGGGTTCCCTCGCTCTACTTCGCCGAGGGGCTGCCCTACGTCATAGTCATGACCCTTTCGGTAATCATGTACAAGCGGCTCGGCGTCTCTAACACCGATATTGCCTTTTTCACCGCATGGCTCTATCTGCCGTGGGTCATCAAGCCGTTCTGGAGCCCGTTTGTGGATATCGTCTCCACTAAACGCATCTGGGTGCTCGCCATGCAGTGGCTCATGGCGCTGACATTCGGGGCTATAGCGTTTTTACTGCCGGGAGAGTTCTTTTTTCGCGCCACGCTCGCCGGATTCTGGGTGGCGGCGTTTCTTAGCGCCACCCACGACATCGCGGCCGACGGACTCTATATGCTCGGCCTCGACCACAGTGCTCAATCGTTTTTCGTAGGGATACGCACGACGTTCTACCGCATAGCCATCGTCACAGGCAACGGCCTGCTCGTGGTTCTCGCGGGATATCTCGAAATGGTCTCACCCGACGTTGCGGCGGCCTGGATGTGGGTCTTTGTGATAATCTCCGTCACCATGGCCGCACTCGCGCTGTGGCACAGTTTCACGCTGCCGCGTCCGGAGTCCGACACTCCGGCGCCGTCGCGCGACGCGCGCACCATCTGCCGCGAATTTTTCGACACATTCCGCTCTTTTTTCAGCAAGCCCGGCATCGTGTCGGCAATCGCATTCATGCTTCTCTACCGACTGCCCGAAGCGCAGCTGCTCAAACTTATCAGCCCGTTTCTTCTCGATTCGCCCGAAGCGGGAGGCTTGGGGCTTACCACCGCACAGGTCGGTCTGACCTATGGAACGGTCGGGATAATCGGCCTGATGGCGGGCGGCATCGTGGGCGGCATCGTGGCCTCGCGCGGCGGACTGCGCCGTTGGCTTATGCCGATGGCGTGGAGCATGTCGCTGACGTGTCTGACGTTTGTCTATCTTGCCTACGGTTCCGACCACTCGCTGCTGACGGTCAACATCTGCGTGCTCATC
This sequence comes from uncultured Bacteroides sp., assembly GCA_964449335.1. Classification (GTDB taxonomy): domain Bacteria; phylum Bacteroidota; class Bacteroidia; order Bacteroidales; family Muribaculaceae; genus Paramuribaculum. The sequence continues at coordinate 5,780 of CAYUYQ010000095.1, forward strand.
GAGCAGATTGGCTATGGCTTCGGGGCCACGGCCTACACGCTTTTTCTCCTCCGCTTTTCCGACGGACCGCGAAGCACGTCACACTACGCCATGTGCACCGGCGTGATGGCTCTCGGCATGATGCTTCCGGCCATGGCCGCCGGATGGATTCAGGAGACAATCGGCTACGGACCGTTCTTTATCTGGACAATCATCTGCTGCGCAGCAACCATAGGCATAAGCGCAATTGTTAAAATTCCACGTTAATCCATCTGTTTTAATCCCCCGGTTGTTGTCACCACATGAAAACATTGATACGCATCGTCATATTAGCAATAATTCTATCGGTATTTACTTCGGCAAAGACCGGCACGGTGACGCGCATGCACCGGCTGAACACACAGGCCGATTTCGGGCGCTTCTTTTCGCGCACCCCGCGCGGCCGGGCTATGGCCGCGGGAATAATACCTGTCATCGCGCAACAAAACCCCGAATATGCCCGTAAGCTCATCACGTCGGGTCACCGTTACTTCGTGATTGTCGACAAAGGGTTGATGCGGGTGTTTGTCTACAACCGCGACGGCCTGCCTGTCGATACGTTCAAGATGGCATGCGCCCACAATTTCGGGCACAAACACGAGAAAGGCGACAACCGCACACCCGAAGGCTTTTTCAGCGTCAGCGGCATCTACAATTCGACTGAATGGCTTTTTACCGACGACGATGGTGTGACCTCCGAAAAGAAAGGCCAGTACGGTCCACGCTTCATACGCCTCAAGGTGCCCGGTACGACCGAAATCGGACTTCACGGTACATCGGCCCCATGGACGCTCGGACACCGCGCCACCCACGGCTGCGTACGGCTCCACAACGACAACATCATGAAACTCGCATCGATGGTCGACCGCGGCACACCGGTGATTATTCTGCCCGGTCGGCGCGACCGCGCCGTGAACCGCGAGGAAGGCTATAAATCGATGTGGATCAATCTGACCAACAGCTCCGATTCGATTCTCGCCATCCTCGAAGACTCGGTGAGAGTCTACGCCCCCACCGATACCGACATCATTAAACGTGAACCTATAACTCAGCTTCAGCCATCATGTCAAACAACTACGGAGGAATAGCCCTAAAAACCGTCGCGCCGGTGGTGATTGGCCTGGCCGTAGTGGTCTGGCTGTTCGCCCGAGAGTTCAGCGTCGAGGCGTTCCGTTCAATTCCGCTTAATCACAATGTGGCCGGAGCCACGGCACTCGCCGTGCTGTGTGTGGTCATTCGTCAGACAGGCCTGACGTGGCGTTTCCGGTTGCTCACTCTCGGAAAACTTTCATGGGTCAAGTGCTTCCGCGTATCGCTCCTCTGCGACTTCACTTCGGCCATAACGCCCGGCACGGCCGGAGGGTCGGCCCTGAGCATGGTGTTTCTGAAATCGGAAGGCATACCGCTTGGCCGCGGCACAGCTATCATGCTCATCACCATGCTGCTTGACAATGCGTTTTTCGTCGTGGCGTGTCCGCTGATTTTCCTGTTGATTCCCGGTAGCGAGATTTTCGCTTTTTCGGGAGCGGCATCGTTTCAGATTGGCGTGCGCACAGCTTTCTGGATTGTCTACGGCGGCATCTGCGCCGTGTCGCTCTTTCTGTTTTTCGGCATTTTCATCAATCCCGGACTCATAGGAGGCATCGTGAGGGCGGTCTTCCGCCTGCGCTGGCTGAAAAAGTGGCGTGAAGGAGCCGAGAAATTCACTACCGACATGGCTGAAACCGGAATGGCCCTGCGCCACATGAGCGGCCGGTGGTGGGCGCTGACAGCCGTGGCCACATCGCTGACATGGATTGCCCGCTTCTGCGTAGTGTGCTCGCTTTTTCTCGCGTTTTCCTACGCCGCTCCGCAGACGATTGTCTTCGCGCGCCAGTTCGTGGTGTGGACTCTGCTTTTTGTCAGCCCCACACCAGGAGGCAGCGGTCTAAGCGAATGGCTGTTCACTAACTACTATGGCGACCTGCTCGGAGGCGACCGCTCGGTTGCGCTCGTCATCGCCGTGTGCTGGCGACTGCTTACGTATTATCTGTTTCTCTTCATAGGCGCATTCGTAGTGCCCTCATGGATTCGCAAAAGCATTAATAAATCATCAAGTCACGATACACCGCAATGAAAACCGCCCAATCGCATCGCTGCGCAATAGCCATCGCTATGCTGCTCGCCACTCTTGCAAGTCCGCTTCTGACGGCCGCGCGCACTATGGTCTACCGTCTTCAGATTAACGATGAAATCGGAGCTTCCACATGGCAACACACACGCCGGGCTCTCGACGACGCCAGCGAGCGCGGCGCCGACCTGTTTCTGGTTCATCTCAACACCTACGGGGGCGAGGTCGGAGCTGCCGACTCGATGCGCACGGCGCTTCTCCACGCCCGGATGCCGGTCGTGGCGTTTGTCGACAATAATGC
>CAYUYQ010000096.1:0-8198 GCA_964449335.1 uncultured Bacteroides sp.
CGTCGCGGCTCCCTCTCTTTTTGTCCGCAGGGCAAAAGAGGGCTTGAGTAGCTAAGATAGCTAAGTACTTAAGATGGCTAACGTAGCTAAGATGGTCTCCTTGACAAAGAGTGCTTACTTGAGCTTGCTTGAATGGGATGGATTGGCGGGTTGATGGAAATTTTGTAAATTTGCGTTATGCGAAGAATTGATCAGGCTACCGTACAGAAGATTCTTGATACAGCCGATATTGTGGAGGTTGTAAGCGATTTCGTGCATTTGAAGCGGCGTGGCTCGGGGTATATCGGGTTATGTCCGTTTCACAATGAGCGTACGCCGTCGTTCAGTGTGTCGAAATCGAAGGGTATCTGTAAGTGTTTCAGTTGCGGTAAGGGTGGCAGTCCTGTCAATTTTATCATGGAACTGGAGCAGATGAGTTTCAGTGAGGCTCTGCGTTATCTTGCCAAGAAGTATAATATCGAGATTGAGGAGCATGAGCTTTCTGATAAGGAGCGCGAAGAAGCGAGCGAACGCGAGAGCATGCTCGCCATCAATGACTTCGCCATGCATCATTTTGAGCAGCGACTTCTCGAGACTCAAGCCGGTAAGGATATCGGTCTGAGTTATTTCCGGGAGCGTGGTATCAATGATTCGATGATTAAGCGTTTCCATCTCGGATACTCTCTTGAGCAGCGCGACGATTTGTTGAATTCGGCGCTTAAAAAGGGATATAATGAGAAGTATCTGCTTGATACCGGTCTATGCTACAAGACAGAACGCGGAACGGTGCAGGACCGTTTTCGCGGCCGCGTGATTTTTCCGGTATTTACCGTGTCGGGACGCGTGGTGGCTTTTGGCGGCCGCACACTCCGAAAGGATAAAGACGTTGCTAAGTATGTCAATTCGCCCGAGTCGTCAGTTTACAAGAAGAGCAATGAGCTTTACGGTCTTTACCAGGCTAAGCAGGCGATTGTACGTAAGGATAAGTGTATACTTGTCGAGGGATATATGGACGTGATTTCGATGCATCAGAGCGGTGTCGAAAACGTGGTGGCATCGTCGGGTACGTCGCTTACTGAGGGGCAAATCCGTATGATTCATCGTTTCACGGAAAACGTGACGGTGATTTACGACAGTGATGCGGCAGGTATCAAGGCTTCGCTGCGCGGAATCGATATGCTTTTGGCCGAGGGTATGAGCATACGCGTGATGCAGCTGCCCGAGGGCGATGACCCCGATTCGTTCGCGCAGGCCCATACATCGACAGAAGTGGAGGAGTATCTGGCGGCTCATGAGGAAGATTTCATTTCGTTTAAGACGGCAATTCTTCTGAAAGGACTGGATAATAATCCGATAGCGCGGTCGCGAGCGATTACGGATATCGTGCGCTCGATTTCGGTGATTCCCGACCCAATTCAGCGCACGGTGTATATTGGCGAGTGCTCGCGGGCTATGGGAATCGACGAGAAAGTGCTTTCGCTGCAGGTTGCTAAGTTTGCGGCCGACCGTGCCGAAAAGCTACGCAATGAGCAGCAGCGCGAGCGCAACCGACGCGAACTCCAGCAGCAACGCGAGAGTGCACAGTCCGAATCTCCGGCAACCGCCGAGCCTGAAATCACGCCGGAAATGCTCACAGCCACGGAAAAGAAAACGCCCCAAGATGACGTGCGTCCGGTGATGGCGTCTGTGATGCGCCCCTACGAGATGGAATTGGCGGTGGATATAGTGCGCTACGGTCTGGTATATTTCTGCGACTTCGTAGATGAGAATGACGAGACGCACGCTATGAATGTGCTCGAATATATTGTCAACGAGCTTGCTGCCGACGACATCAACTTTACGGTCAAGGCATACGCCGCCGTGATGGAGGCCGCCAAGACGGTCAATTCAGAAATCTGGCCGCAGGCAAATGCAGACTTTGAGCGGGAGCTTGAGGCGTGGCGCGCACAGCGTCTGGCCGATGGGACAAGCGAAATCAGCCGGACAGCTCAGAATCTGAGCGAAATCGAAAAACGGGAGCGCGAGCTCGCCGCGGCAGTCGATGCCGAAACCGACGAGCGGCGACGGATGTTCTGCCTCGATTTTATGAAGAAACGGCTGATGTCGGATCCGGATGACGACGTGCGTCGCACGGCTACGGCTCTGGCCACTCCGCGCGAGACGCTAAGTAAAATCCACACCAAATACGGGGCTATACAGACCGAGGAAGACCGCCTGGGCGAACTTGTTCCGAAGGCCGTGTGCAATCTCAAGGCCAAGCTTATCGAAGTCGAGATAAAGGATGTGACGCGCCGCATGGCTGTCTGTCAGCAGAGCGGCGACCACGAGAGTGCATTGGTCGAGATGCGTCGTCTAATCGAGCTGAACGATATGAAAAAAACGCTCGCCAAGTATCTCGGCGAGCGAATTCTGGTGCCTATAGTAAAGCGTTGAGTCCTTATCAGTGGGATTTGAGCATGAGGCCCACACGCTCCTGAAGACCGAAGAGGAGGTTCATGTCGTGGACGGCAAGAGCTGCGGCTCCTTTCATCAGGTCGTCGATGGCAACGGACACTACCAGCTTTTTGCTGACTTTCTGGAGATTTATGATTGCCTTGTTGGTGCCGAGAACTTCGGTGATGCTCGGGGTGGAGTCGGAGAGGAAAGTGAAGCTATGGTCGTCGTAGTAGTCCTGATAGAGCTTGACGGCTTCTTTTTCGGAAATGGGGCAATCAAGATAGATGTTTGCGGTAATGCCGCGGTTCCAGCCACCGGCAATGACGAGAAACAGCATCGGTGCTGAAAATCCGGGCTGAAGCGAGGTCAGCGCGCGGGCTATCTCTTCGCTCTCCTCGTGCTCGAGGAGGCAGAGGGCCTCGCCGGGCTCGGCGTCGGGCTCATTGACCACAGCCGTGATATAGAGCTCGGAGTTGAGCAGCTGATTCTTTGCGAGAGGGAGAAGGCCGAGAAGCACGGCTACGGTTAGCGGCTGCGGCAGCGATGTGTGGAGCGCACCGCGCACAAGGGGTTTGCGTGACAGCTCCGGAAGTCCGAACACCCACTCGTCGCCGTCGGCAAACGTGGACTGCTCCAGATAGTCGCCCGACACGTCGATAAGTTTCACATCGTCGGGGATTTCCATCTTTTCAACAAATTCTTTTGACTGTCCGGGCTCATCGAAGCAGAGGAAAACGACGTTGATTTTATCCATCGGAGCGTCGGGCGAGAAGCGCATGTAGGTTTCGCCCTGAAGACCTTTATGGACACGCGACACGAGAGCGCCCTGCGCTTCGGCGTCGTAGATCCATTGTATTTCAATATCGGGATGATTGATGAGAAGTTTGGTGATTTCGCCGGCTACGAGAGTGGAACCTCCGGCTATTCCAGCACGTATCATGTGTTGAGAGTTGTATGTGTGATGTTTGTGATTACTTATTGAAATAGTGTGCGCCTTCCTGCATGATTTTTTCAGGAATGATGGTCGAAAGAAGGTCGTAGACCTCGTGGAGCGAAGCTTTCTGGTCTATGGCTACAAACACGGTGTCGGCGCCGGCAATCGAGCCGAGAATGGCCGGCGACGCGATGACGTCGATATCATAGGCCACGCCTCCGGCATAGCCGTTGCGCGTCTTGATGACGACGGTCTGGCCCGTCACGGCCACGGAAAGAATCGCAGCCTGACGAACGGTGTTCATGGCGTGTGTGGCCACTTCGTCGGCAGCCGTACCGTTGGCCGCGATAATGTAGCGGTAGCCTCCGAGTTCGGTAGCCACTTTCGATGTGCGCAGGGTTTTGAGGTCGCGCGACAGGGTAGCCTGTGTCACCGAGCAGTTGTGACGCTCGAGCAGCTCCATCAGTTCTTCCTGACTCCCCACTGAATTATGGAGGAGAATTTTGACAATCTGTGCAAGTCGTTGTTGCCGTTTATTCATAATTATTTTGCGTAACGAAACACGCAAATATAGAAACGGCCCGATGAATATGCAAGAAAAAAATAAAAAATATGCAGTCGCGGCATGGTGCAGTCATCGGAAATCGTCGCTAAATCGGGTGCGCACGCGCCGTGAAATTGCTGCAGAGCGAAAATATTGCTAAATTTGTGGAAAATATGCGGGAGCGAACCCTTATCGGTGCAATGCGTTTCCGCCCGGTCCAATGAATCAATTAATTACAATAGATACTTTATGGCATTAAAGTGCGGTATAGTAGGACTTCCCAATGTCGGTAAGTCAACGCTTTTCAACTGTCTGTCGAACGCTAAGGCGCAGTCGGCTAACTTCCCATTCTGTACAATCGAGCCCAATGTGGGCGTAATCACGGTACCCGACGACCGTCTGAACAAACTTGTGGAGATGTGCAATCCGCGCAGTGTCGTGCCGGCAACGGTCGAGATAGTCGACATTGCCGGTCTTGTAAAGGGAGCGAGCAAGGGCGAAGGCCTCGGGAATAAGTTTCTGGCAAATATCCGTGAGTGCGATGCGATACTCCACGTGTTGCGCTGCTTCGACGACGATAATATAACGCACGTCGACGGCTCGGTGAATCCGGTGCGCGACAAAGAGATTATAGACTATGAGCTGCTGATTAAGGACCTTGAGACCGTAGACAGCCGCATAGCCAAGACTCAGAAAGCGGCTCAGACCGGTGGCGACAAGACGGCCCGGCTTCAGTATGAAGTCCTCTCGCGCTATAAAGAGGCTCTTGAGCAGGGTAAGCCCGCGCGCTCGGTCACTTTCGACACTCCCGATGAGCAGCGCTATGCCCGCGACCTGTTTCTGCTGACGAATAAACCGGTGCTTTACGTGTGCAATGTCGACGACGCTTCGGCGGCCGACGGCAACGCATACGTCGACGCCGTGCGTGAGGCTGTCAAAGATGAGGATGCAAGTATTCTCGTGGTAGCCGCCCAGACCGAGGCCGAAATCGCCGAACTTGAGACCTACGAAGACCGCAAGGAGTTTCTGGAGTCAATCGGTCTGGAGGAGTCGGGCGTGGCGCGTCTTATCCGCGCGGCATATTCGCTTCTTAATCTGGAAACATTCTTCACTGCCGGTGAGGACGAAGTAAGGGCCTGGACTTTCCTGCGCGGAAGCAAGGCTCCAAAATGCGCCGGAGTAATCCATACCGACTTCGAGAAGGGCTTTATCCGTGCCGAAGTAATCAAATATGACGATTATGTTGAGCTTGGCAGCGAGGCTGCCGTCCGTCAGGCCGGAAAGATGAATATCGAAGGAAAGGATTACGTGGTGCAGGATGGCGATATAATGCATTTCCTCTTCAACGTATAAATTTGCGTGAATTGTACCGGTCTTTCGGTCAGAATTCAATCATAAGTTTTGACCAATAAGATACAAAGGATGGGCCGCGGAGATTCCGCCGGTCCATCCTTGCCGTTTCAACTATTTATTTATGAGAGCCTTAAAATCTAGTATCACTACCTGATAGTAAGGACGAGGGATGTTTTATTGTTTCTAATTACATTAATATAACAATCTACCGTGCCCTTGGTCGGGACAAAGGGCACTAAAAGAGATTAAATAATGTGAATCAGCGATGTTAAAACGGCGTCAGGCGATTAACATTTGCGGCTAATGTGGGTGCCGCTGAGCGTGAGCAGCCCTTCGTCGGCCATGCGTCGCACGTGGGGAATGACCGTCTCCGGAGCGAGGCGAAGTTGGGTGCATAGGGTATCTATGGTTGACCCGCCGGGATGTGAAGCAATGTAGAGAATCGAATCGCGTAGGGTCGATGCGTCGGCTCTCGGGTGTCGCGAACTGCGGCACGTATCGCACCGTCCGCAGTCCTTGGCCAATGTCTCGCCGAAGTAGCGGAGCATGCGGCTTACGCGGCAACCGACGTCGTTGAAAATGAAGTCGCGCATAGCCTCGACGCGGTGCTCCATTCGCTCTTTCTGCTGCTCATAGACTGCGCGGGGAAACTCCAGACGGCGCGGGAGTTCGCGCGACGTGGTGAAGAGTAGATAGGGCGACGTCTTTCGGGGCACGAATGAGAGGACGTGCTGACGCGCGAGGGTGACGAGCGCGTTGTAGACCGCGTCGGCCGGTAAGTGCAGACGTGAGGCTATAAGCTCTTCGGAAATGTAGACATAGTCGGCAAAAAGACCGGTATAGGTTCGCAGAAGCAACTGCAGCACAGCGTCGGTCTCCGGCGGTAGACGCAGGTCGTAGAGCTCGCTTTTCGACATGGTCAGCATCACGCGTGAACGCGTCGCTATCTCGTCGGTGTAGTCTATATAACCGGCGCGGGTCAGTATGGCAAGTGCGTTACGCGCTACGACGGGTTTGAACCGGAAGCGCTCGCAGAAAAGCTCGAAGTTGAATTCGTAGAGCTGATTGAAGCCCGAACCGACAGCTACTTCAAGGAAATTGCACGCGTGCTCATAGACTTTACGTATGGTTTCTTTGTCGGGAAACGATTCTCCGATGCGTCGCGTCAGAGTGGCTTTGTCGGTCTGCGAGGCAATGACGACGGCAAACGATGGGAGTCCGTCGCGTCCTGCGCGCCCTGCTTCCTGATAATACTCTTCGAGCGATGAGGGCGGGTCGATGTGCACGACCGTGCGGACGTCGGGTTTGTCGATGCCCATGCCGAAAGCGTTGGTGGCGACCATTACTCTCACTTTGCCCTCTTTCCATCGCTCCTGACGCTCGCTTTTCTCCTCGGCGGCAAGACCGGCATGATAGAAGTCGGCACTGATGCCCTCGCGCACGAGCATTTCGGCAATCTCGCGCGTGCGTCGGCGCGAGCGAGCATAGACTATGGCGCTGCCGGAAGTGGCACGGAGCACGCGCAGAAGTGTATGGGGCTTATAGTCGGCATGGCGCACGATATAGCTGATATTGTCGCGCGAAAAACTGCGGGCGAAGACCGTGCGGCCGCGAAATTCGAGTCGCTCCATGATGTCGTTGACAACATCGGGCGTAGCCGATGCTGTCAGGGCAAGCACCGGGGCTTCGGGATAACGGCGCCGGAGAGCGGCTATGCGCAGGTAGGATGGACGGAAGTCGTAGCCCCACTGGGAGATGCAGTGGGCTTCGTCGACCACAATCATGCTTACGTCGACACACGAAAGTTCGTCGGCAAACGACGGCGACTGTAGCTTTTCGGGCGAGAGATAGAGCAGTTTGAGTTTGCCCAGACGCGCTCGCTCCATAGCCAGGCGGTATTCGCCGCGGCTGAGTCCGGAGTGGACGGCCGCGGCTTTGATTCCTGCATGACGCAGATGGTCAACCTGGTCTTTCATCAGCGATATGAGCGGAGTGACAACGAGTGTCACTCCCGGCAATATCAGGGCGGGAATCTGGAAGGTGACGGATTTGCCGCCGCCCGTAGGGAGGAGTCCGAGGGTGTCGCGGCCATCAAGCACCGACTCGATTATTTCGAGCTGGCACGGACGAAATGAGGAGTGACCCCAGTATTTTTCGAGCAGACTGAGGGGAGTGTCGGCAGGCATGGGCTGAGTAGAGTGGGTGGGAGCGGACGGCGCCGGAGAAGCGTCATTTAATAGGATGGATGCCTTTGATGAGCAGCTGTACGGAGTTGGTCGCGCTCTGGTGCTTGTTGTCCTCGATTGTATAGCAGATGTCGAACGGACGGCGCGAATGGATATGGTCGAAGTATTGGGCCATGTTGAAAGCTATGCCGTTGAACACCTTGCCCGAAGTATCGTCGACGAGCTCGAATTTGATGTGCTCGAGATTCTTTCCTACGAGTTTGCTCGTGCCGAAGTCGACTACACGGCGGGTACAGAACACCGGTTTCTGGTTGCCGGGTCCGAAGGGATTGAACTTGCGGAGGGTTGAGATGAATGTCGGTGTAATCTGCGAGAAGGTGATATAGGCATCGATTTCGAGCTGCGGAGTGAGTTGCGAGGGCATGATGTTGGCGGCAACATATTCCTCGAAGCGGCGTGTAAACTCGGGGATGTTCTCTTCCTTGAGTGAGAGTCCTACAGCGTAGGGGTGGCCTCCGAAGTTTTCGAGGATATCGCGCGAGGCGTCGATGGCTTTGTAGATGTCGAAGCCCTGAACGGAGCGCGACGAGCCTGTAGCGAGGCCGTTGGTGAGTGTCAGCACCACCGAGGGCTTGTAGTAAAGCTCGGTGAGACGCGAGGCTACGATGCCGATAATGCCTTTGTGCCAGTCTTTGTTGTATATGACAATGGATTTCTTATCGGAATGGCTCTCGTCGCGCCGGTCGAGAATGGCGTTGGCTTCTTC
>CAYUYQ010000097.1:0-8042 GCA_964449335.1 uncultured Bacteroides sp.
GTTTGGCATAGCCGGGGTGGACGTTGCGTCCGGTGAAAGTCACTTTGGCCACAGCTGCATTGAAGTTTTCATACTCAAGCTCGCCGATTTCGCCGCCGTCCATCGTGTAGGCCCAGTCGGCACCGAAGCGCTCCACGTCAAACTTGTGGGCGCCCTGCCCTATCTCCTCGTCGGGGTTGAAGGCAATGCGTATGTCGCCATGCTCGATTTCGGGATGAGCTTTCAGATAGGCTACAGCTGTGATAATCTCAGCTATACCGGCTTTGTCATCGGCACCAAGCAGCGTGTTGCCGTCGGTCACAATCAGATTCTGACCTACATAGTGGTTCAATTCGGGAAATTCCGAGGGAGAGAGGACGATTCCTTTTTCGGCGTTGAGCGTGATATCGCCACCGTCGTAATTCTCAACGATGCGCGGCGAAACATGGCGTCCGCTCATGTCGGGCGATGTGTCGAGGTGGGCTATAAATCCGACTGTAGGCACGTCGGTACGCTTCGTATTGCCGGGAAGCGTTGCCATCAGATAGCCGTTGTCGTCAAGCGAAATATCACTTAGCCCCATCTCGCGGAGTTCTTTTTCAAGATGCTGGGCAAAAATCATCTGACCCGGAGTCGAGGGGGTCATGTTGGTCAGTTCGTCGCTCTGCGTGTCGAACTTCACGTATTGCAGGAAGCGGTCAACTACTGTCATCTCTTTTCTTGCTATTTGTTTTATTTTTTCTTGCTATCGGATTAATAAGGTAATCTCCCACAAATTTAATACAATAACCCGAATCACAGCCCATCTTACCATCCAAAATCGCAGGGAATGAGCGTGAATTTGAGTTTATGCCACGCTATAGTTCGCAATTTTGAATTGCCTAACCGATTTTTTGAGCCAATTCGCGAGCTTCTTTGATATTGTCCTCTATCGAGCAATAGGTCCAGCTCCCGTAACGGCCGATTGAATATATATCGTTGGCCTTCAATATATCTTTGACTCGTTTCGTCTCGTCGATTGATTTTTTTGAAATGTGGACGTATGCAGGATCCATGATTATATCCTCATAGTCTTCCAATACAAATCTATCATCAATTATATTCTCATTCCGCAAATCATTGATGACCTTTCCGAGCCACATTTTTGGATTTATTTCTGCATCTTTCTCAAATCCGATTTCGACATAGACCGACATTTTATCCTGATTGAGTATATTGTCGTAGAAACCTACCCTATAAAAGGAGAGGTTTTTTTCCGGAAAATAAATCCAATGATCCGTAGTGTTGTTTCCTTTTTTGTTAAAGCCCAGATTAAACACCAGTACCTTGTTCCAGGAGAATGCTTTATGGTCATACTTTATATCGCACATCTTGAGAAGCGACGGCAATGGAATGGTCGAAATCAGATTGTCATACGAGATGGAAGCGCCTGTGTTTAGGTAGACCATTTTTTGCGTCATGTCCACCTTGACAATCTTTGTATCAAGCATAATTTTGCTGCTGTCAATCCTATTGTTTATAGAATTGACATATTCAATCGCTCCACCCGTCGGATAGATGAAACTGCCGTTATAATAACCGTTATTGGATTGCTTGAAATTGCGTATGATTTCTTCTACGTCGGCATACGGAAAGAAACGGCCCATCGCATCCTTGTCAAGAGTGTCCAAATCACAAGCATACAATTTTTCGTTGTACGGCACTAAGAATCTATTTGAAATCCCTTCTCCGAATTTACTGTAGAGCATATCCTTGAAGCTGACATCATCGCCTTCCTTACGGTTGAACAGCCCGTAGAGACAGTCTATAAACTCTTCTTTAGGCAGTTGGTGAATATTCTTTTGAAAAGGATAGTCTATCAGTTCGCCCTTATACTGGATCTTGGTCGACTTCGAAACCTGCAGGAGATTATCCGACGGGATACCGGCCAGAATTATATCCTTTATGTCCTCGTCCTGAAAATGAAAAAAATGGCCGGAATAATCCCAGACAAATCCATTTCGCTTTATCGTTTTACAATATCCGCCGACATCACTATCCTGCTCGATAATGATATAATCGTCATTCTTTGAAAAAAAGGCATACGACAATCCGGTGATACCGGCTCCGATTATGAGGTCCATTTCTTACTTATTTTTTAGTTCTTTGACAGAAAATCCACGATTGGTGAGTCAACGGGTCTCGCTAATTCACTCTATCAGGCAAGCGAGTTGAGAAGCGCCATGCTGATCGACATATAGATGACCATGCCGATAATATCGTTGGTGATCGAGATGAAGGGACCGGTGGCGAGCGCGGGGTCTATCTTGAAGCGTTCGAGCGTCAGAGGCACGAACGTTCCGAACACCGACGCAAACAGCACCACACACAGCAGCGAAAGCGACACGGCCACGGTGGTCACCTGATGCACTCCTCCGAATTTTATGAAGTTGTAGATAAACACAAGCAGCGATATGATGCAGCCGTTTATCACACCCACGCCGAGCTCTTTCAGTAGCTGACGGGCTGAGTTTTTTATATCCATCGACCCGTTGGCCAGACCCTGCACCACGATAGCCGACGATTGCGTACCGACGTTTCCGCCCGTGCCGCCTATAAGCGGGATAAACAGGGCCAGAGTGGGGTCGGCTGCAAATCCGGCCTCGAAATTACCGAGAATCAGCGAGTTGCCGAGACCACCGACCATACCGATGAGCAGCCACGGCAGACGCGCCTTAGTCTGAGTGAACAGTGTGTCGTCGCCCTCTACGTCGCTCGACAGACCCGAAGCCAGCTGATAGTCGCGCTCCGACGACTCGCGCACCTGGTCCATCACGTCGTCAAACGTGATGCGTCCCAGCAGACGCCCTATCGAATCGACCACGGGCATTGCCACGAGGTCGTATTTCTCGAAGTCGTGGGCCACTTCGTCTATCGGCGTGTCGGCCTTGACCGATGGCGGGTCTTCTTCCATCACGTGCTTTATTTTCGATACCGACGGATGGGTAATCAGGGTTTTGAGCGGGAGGATGCCTCGCAGGCGGTAGTCGTTGTCTACGACGTAGACGTTGTAGATTTCGTCCATCTCCTCGGCCTGCATTCTCATCTCTTTGATACATTCGGGCATGCTCCAGTTCTCGTTGACCACGATCATCTCCGTACCCATCAGACCGCCGGCCGTCTCTTCGTCATATTTCAGAAGGTCGATAATGTCGCCGGCCTGCTCCACGTCGTCGATGTGACTGAGAATCTCGTCGCGGTCTTCGGGAGCGAGCTCCTGAATCACGTCGACGGCGTCGTCGGTGTCGAGATAGTCGAGCTGCTTGGCAATCTCTTCCGGTTCCATGCCGCTGAGCAGTTTCCGGCGGTCGTCCTCGTCAAGCTCCATGAGCACGTCGGCAGCCGTCTCCTCGTCAAGCAGTTTATAGAGAAATTCGGCCTCTTCCAGATCGAGATCCTGATAGAGCTCGGCAATGTCGGCCGGGTGCAGGTCATCGAGCTGGCGACGCGCCGCCGCCTCGTCGCGCGAGGCTATTATGTTGCGGATTTCCTCGATATATTCGGGTGTGAATTCTCTCATCGGCGTGTGGCGTTAATCAGGTTGGTCAATTCTACGAACTGTGCCACGCTCAGCTGCTCCGGACGCAGGGCGAGTAATTCGCTTTCGGGCATCGGCGCACCCGGCTGCAGCAGACCTTTGACTGAGTTGCGGAGCGTCTTGCGGCGCTGGCCGAACGTTGTTTTCACCACGGTCTTAAACAGTCGTTCGTCGCATCCAAGGTCGGTCACGCCGTTACGCGTCATCTTTATCACGCCGCTTTTCACCTTGGGCGGTGGGTTGAACACGCCTTCATCGACCGTGAAAAGATACTCAACATCATACCACGCCTGCAGCAGCACGCTCAGTATACCGCGCGCTTTCGTGCCCGCGGGGGCGGCCAGACGTTCGGCCACCTCGCGCTGAAGCATTCCCGAGCAGCAGACGACCAGGTCTTTGTAGTCAAGCACGTGAAAGAATATCTGCGACGAGATATTATAGGGATAGTTACCTATCACGCAGATTCGCTCCGCGCCGGGAAACACGGCGGCGAGGTCGGTCTTCAGAAAGTCGCAGTCCAATATCCGGTTTTCGGATGCGAGAGCGGGGAAATGCTCGTGGAGATAGGCGATGCTTTCACCGTCGATTTCCGCCACCTTCACATCGTGACCGCGTTCGACAAGAAACCGCGTCAGTACGCCCATTCCCGGGCCCACTTCTATCGTCGGCGTGCCCTTGAAGTCATCGAGCGTGGCGGCTATGCGCTGCGCTATCGACAGGTCGGTGAGAAAATGCTGACCGAGGGCTTTCTTTGGCTTGACTTTATCCATGATTAGGTGACGTTTTATGCCGTTATGCAATGTGCAAAAGTAATTCTTTTCCCTCAAACGGACAACAGGCAGCCCTCCAATTAGCCCATTTCGATTCTTTTGATTGATTACCCGATTTTTTTAAGCCAGGGACGCCGGCCCTCGGTCCCAACACGGGAACTCAGGTCGGCGTCCTCCCTTTCTAACTAATGTTTTTCTGGTAAGAGAATAATTGAAGCAGTCCATTTATTCAGTAACCCGGTACTGCTTCCGATTGAAGATAGACTATAGTGTGTTTATTTAGGCATTTATGTGTTCAATGGTATCAGCAATTGAGATTAAATAAAGATTGTGTTGCTTAATTGCGATTGTTCAGATAGGTATTATTAGATTTCAGGTAATGCGTTTTCGGTTTTTTTGTCACGCCACGGTATGGCCCGGGATGACGCGCTTGGCCCCGATATAGTGGCGGCTGTAATAGCCCCCGTCGGGAAATTTCTGCAGGTTGACTCCCTTGCCGCGCGAGGCGTGAATGAAGGTGCAGCTGCCGTCGTTCTTGTCCACGTCGACCACTATGGCCACATGGCCCACACGCCCTTTGCCGCTGAGCGGGCTGCTGAAAAACATCAGGTCGCCGGCCTTGAGGCTGTCGCGCTCCACTTTCTCGCCCACGGTATACTGCATCCGCGAAGTGCGCGGCAGGTCTATGCCTTCGTTGCGGAACACATAGCTCGTGAATCCCGAGCAGTCAAACGATTTCGGACCCGTTGAGCCGTAGACGTAGCGGCGTCCGAGAAATTTCGACGCGAATTCCTTCAGCCGCTCGGTGAGCGACGTCTGGGCTTCCTCGAGGGCATTGGCCGCCAACTGAGCAAACGTTGTGGCGGTCGAGTCGGCGGTTGCGGTTTCGATTGTCTCCACAGCATTTGATTTATGCATGGGAGTGATTGCGATTGAGGCGATAATGATGGCAAATGCGGTGGCTGCGATAGCTGCAATTTTCTTCATTGTCTTGTGTATTTTGTCAGGTCGCGCTGCGGATTGCGACGCGTCAAGCGCCGCCCGTGTGGACCGTATATGGTTAATAATGTAAGGTTGACTTGTGTGTCAATCGTGCGGTGACGGCCGGTCTTCGGTTATCGACGGTGCTCTAATGTTGGCCTTGTTGCAGTGTGTTTCGGCCCGGCGTTCCGCTTGTGTTTTATTTTGGTCTGGTCTGCAAGTCCTTTTTCGGGATTGCGATGCAAAATTACTGCTTTTCCCCCGTTCTGTCAAGTCCCATGATTCACACCCATTTAGCATTAAGTTAATTTAAGTCAACAACCCTAAAGCGCCCCACAACCGCCTAAAGCCCATCCAGTCGGACAAGTCTGACCTCTCCGACCCGCCCGACTGCCCCCGGATGGTAGGGCAACGTTAGATTCTAACGTCGCCCTATTTACCTTTGTTCAGTAATTTTAACGCTCCGATTAACTCTTTTTAGCCATCGACCTGACCGTCTCGGGCAGCCTTATAGCCTCGCCGATGAGCAGCACCGGCACCGTAACGGCCAAAATCCACAGCCAGTCGGCCACGCTGAGCGGCACTACGTTGAAGAAACTGCCACCGAGGCTCACAATCGCTATCTGCCCCACGAGCACTACGCCCACTATCATCACGAATTCACCGCAGTGGCGCAGATAGAGCGCCGAGCGGCCCGAACCGAAGGCGCGGGCGTTAAACATGTTCCACATCTGCAGCATCACGAAGATGGTGAAGAACAGACTCAGCTCCGTGGCCGACAGTCCGGCGTAGGAGCGGTCTACGTGGCAGTGCCACAGCTCGGCCATTGAATCGACGTGGCTATGCTCGAGCACGTAGAGCAGCCCTATCATCAGCGCGGCGAAAATCAGCCCGACGGCGACGATAAACCACGTCATCGGCGGGGTGATGATAAACGCGCTCCGTCGGCGCGGGCGGTCGCGGAGCACGGCCCGGCTCGGCGGCAGCGACGCCAGAGCCATCGCCGCAAACGTGTCCATCACCAGGTTGACCCACAGCATCTGCGTCACCGTCAGCGGCGCGTCGGTGCCCATAAATGAGCCGACGAGCACCGTAAGGCATGCCGCCACGTTGACCGTCAGCTGAAAGAGTATGAACCGCTGTATGTTGCGGTAGAGCGAGCGGCCCCACACGACGGCGTTTGTTATGCCCGAAAATGAGTTGTTGAGAATCGTTATGTCGCTCGCTTCCTTGGCCACCGACGTGCCGTCGCCCATCGACAGACCCACCTGGGCCGCTTTCAGCGCCGGAGCGTCGTTGGTGCCGTCGCCGGTCACGGCCACTACCTCGCCGTGGCTCTGCAGCGCTTCGACCAGTCGCTTCTTGTCGAGCGGGCGGGCGCGCGATATGATTTTGAGCGAGCCTACTCGCTCGCGCAGCTCTTCGTCGGTCATCGCTTCGATTTCCGGGCCGGTGGCTTCCTGGGCCGGTCCGTCGGTGGGCTGCCAGAGACCTATCTGTCGGCCGATTTCGCGCGCGGTGGCGGGAGTGTCGCCGGTCACTATTTTCACGTTGATGCCCGCGTCCAGACATTCCCTGACCGCGTCGGGCACATCCTCCCTCACCGGGTCGCTGATGGCTGCTATGCCGTCGAAGTCCATGCCGTCGGTCACCACGCGTCCTTCGGCTATCGGCTCCTCGCCGTCGGCGAGCAGGCGCGAGGCGAAAGCGAGAGTGCGCATGCCGCGGCTCTGATAGCCCTCCAGAAGAGCGCGCATCTCCTCGGGCATCTCCCGGTCCGGATGGCTGAGCGCGTAGACGATTTCGGGAGCGCCCTTCACGAGCAGCATCCGCCCGGCATCGGCCGTGCTCACGACCGACGCCATATATTTCAGCTCGGTGCTGAACGGCAGCTCTTCTTCCTTCGCCACGCTGCGGCGCAGCTGCGCGTAGTCGCCGCCCTGACGGTTCACCCACATTATCAGCGCTCCCTCGGTCGGATTGCCCACGGGCGCAGGGTGCTGCGGGTCGCTCATGTCGAGCTCGGCGGTCGAGTTTACGGCCATGGCCGTCATCAGCCGCAGCAGGCGTTCGCGGCTGTCGTCGCGGCGGCCCTCGGCGTCGAGCGGCGTCACTTCGTCGACGGTCATTCGGTTGGCGGTCAGTGTGCCGGTCTTGTCGGTGCATATTGTGGTGACTGCGCCCATAGTCTCGCAGGCGTGGAGCTTGCGCACGAGGTTGCCGGTGCGAAGCATGCGGCGCATGCTGTAGGCCAGGCTGAGCGTGACGGCCATCGGCAGTCCCTCAGGCACGGCCACCACCACCAGCGTGACGGCCATCATCAGCGACTGCAGCAGATAAGCCATAAAATCAATCCAGTTCCCGACTGTCCAGCCCGTCGAAGCCAGATACATCACCACGCGGCCAACTATCACGAGGCCGCCGATCACGTAGCTCGCCACAGCCACGAGACGCCCCAGGCGGTCGAGCTGCTCGTTGAGCGGCGTTTTCGTTGTCGAGTCGATGGTCGAGGCTTCGTAGACTTTTCCGGCTTCGGTGGCGTCGCCCACGGCCGTCACCCGCGCAACGCCGTGACCTTCCATCACCTTGGTGCCGCGCAGCACCATGTTCGATGCAAACGTGGCCTCACGGTCGAAGTGCCGTTCGTCGGTGGTCTTGGCGCATATCGGTTCGCCCGTCAGCGTCGACTCATCGACCTCGAGCCTCACGGCCTCAAGCAGTTCGGCGTCAGCCGG
>CAYUYQ010000098.1:0-4636 GCA_964449335.1 uncultured Bacteroides sp.
ATACGGATAATCGCACGCAGACCCATATTGGGATTGGTGTTGAGCCGGCGCAGGCCGTGATAGGCCATGATACGGTTTTCGTCGACCATCGGGACGATATCGGCGGCAATGCTGACGGCCACAAGGTCGAGCATGCCTTCGAGATCGGAGGTAGGTATGCCGTTGCTGATTGAAAAGCCCTGCATGAATTTGAATCCCACACCGCAACCCGACAGATGCGGGCAGGGGTAGGGACTGCCCTCGAGCTTGGGGTTGAGGATGGCCACTGCCTCGGGAAGCTCTTCGTCGGGCACATGGTGGTCGCAGATGATGAAATCGATTCCCAGCGTCTTGGCATAGCGGATTTCTTCGATTGCCTTAATGCCGCAGTCGAGAATGATAATCAGTTTTACTCCCTGCTCGGCGGCATAGTCGATGCTGCGCATCGATATTCCGTAGCCCTCGTCGTAGCGGGTCGGGATATAGTACTCGATGTTGGAATAGTAATTCCTCAGATATTTATAGACGAGCGCCACCGCGGTGGTACCGTCCACATCATAGTCGCCATAGACCATGATGCGCTCTTTCTTACCCATTGCCTTATTGAGACGCTTGACGGCTTTGTCCATGTCAGGCATCAAAAACGGGTCGTGCAAATCTCGCAGTGACGGATGGAAGAAGCGCTCGGCTTCATCCACCGTGGAGATTCCGCGCTGCGCCAGCAATTCGCTGACGGGCGCACAGTCAGCAAATTTTTTAGCCAGCTGTGACTCGGATTTCTGTTCTTCGGAAGTAAGGGGTAAGTAACTCCATTTACTTGTCATTTATTTAGTTTTTTTCTTTTTCTATGGCAGTAGGGGCAGTGGCCTCAGTGAGACCGCGCCCGGTCAACGGTGGTGAGCGGCCTGTGACAGTGGTGCGCTCCGTCTTTTTCGAGGCTCCGACCGCGCTCGGAGGCTGCGGCTGATGCCTGAGGGTGAATATGGTAATATGCCGTAGGAGAGAGCTTCCCGCCGGGAAGCGCGGCATGATGGCTACAGGAGATGCAGGATTGTCGAAAAATCCTATTTCTCCTCAAATGCAAAGATAGTAAAATTATCGCAGATTGGGCGTATGGAGAGTATTAAAAATGATTCGGCGCCGAATCAGACTCTGATGAGACGATTCGGCGCCGTTGTAGGGGCCGGATTGCCGGCGATGGATTACTCGCCGAGGAAGTGGATGCAGTAGTTCCAGTTCATGCGGTCGTAGAGCGGCAGCAGACCTTTGAGGCGCTCGGTGAAGTCGGCGTAGTCGCGGTTGGCCTGCGGAGTCCACGCTGCTTCGGCTACGGCTGCCAGACGGGGCATCATGAGGTATTCGAGGAAGTCGCCGTCGGAGACGAATTCGCTCCAGAAGTTAGCCTGCACGCCCATGTATTTCGAGGCGAGACTATCGGGGATGTCGGCCATTGGTACGTAGGAGTAGACACGCTCGAGAGTCTCGGTGCCTTGGCCCTGCGACAGCGGTTCGTCGGGAGCGTCAGACTGCTTGCGGTTGATGTAGTAGGGTATCTGGGGCGTGAGAATGGTGTTGAAGCCTCGTTCGGCGGCTTCGCGCGCGGCTTTGTCGGCGCCGACCCATGCCATGATGACGATGTCGGAATCGAGCATGGCGGTGTTGCCGTGGAGCACTTCATTCCAGAATATCAGGCGGCGCCGGTCGGCAGCCGGCTTGGAGTCGATGTGGCGCTGAAGTTCGCGGTAGAAGTTGAGCTGGAGGTCGCGGTAGTCGGTCGAGCCGATAGAGTCAAGAAGCGCACGACAGCGGTCGTCTTTCTCCCATTTTGTGGTGGGACATTCGTCGCCTCCGAGGTGGAGATAGCCGTAGGGGAATATCTCTATTGCATGGTCGATGACATCTTTGGCAAACTGCACGGCGGCGGGATTGGCAACGTTGATGACGTCATCGCTCACGCCCATGTGGTTCCACACTTCGTGGGGATTCTCAGGGTCGCAGGCGAGCAGCTCGGGATAGGCGGCCACGGCGGCCTGAGTGTGTCCCGGGATGTCGATTTCAGGGATAATCTCGATGAAGCGGTCAGCGGCATAGTCAACGATTTCGCGCATTTCGTCGTCGGAATAGTAGCCTCCGTAGGGGATGGTGTCGGCTTCCTGACCTTTCCATCCGAGACGGTCGGCCGGTCGCTGCGATGCAACTTCGGCCAACTGCGGGTATTGCGGTACTTCCATGCGCCAGCCCTGATCTTCGGTCAGATGCCAGTGGAAACGATTGAGCTTGTTTAGAGCCATCATGTCGAGCACCTTTTTCACCTGCTCGATGCCGAAGATATGGCGCCCCTCGTCGAGCATGAAGCCGCGGTAGGCAAACCGGGGATAGTCGGTAATCTCAACGGCGGGTATGGTGTGGGTCTCAGGGTCGTAGAGCTGGCGGAGAGTCTGGATGGCATAGAATGCGCCGGCGCAGTCGGCGGCCTTTATGTCGATATCCTGCGGAGTGACGGTGAGAGAGTAGCCTTCGGCCGGAAGCGCGGGGTCGGCACTGACGGTGATGAGTCCGCCTCCGCTCGAGACGGTCTTGAAGTCGAGGTCGGCGAAATCGTCGCTTCGTTCAACGATGGTCGTCACAAGACTATCGGGACCGCTTACGGCCACGGCCCCGCTGAGCGTGAGGTTGCCATGGCGGTGCGACATCTCTACGGGAAGTGGCACAACTGACACCACGGCGTCGGCATGGGCTGTGCTGACACCGGCAATGCCTGTCAGGGCTGTGACGGCCCAAACAATCAATCTGCTTTTTTTCATGGGTTAATCTGAAGGTTAGAGATATGGGTATATATGTTTGAATTACTGATTTGGTGAAGGAACGGTTCCTCCGGGCGACTGGATGTGGACGTCGAGCTGCGGGAAGGGGAACTCTATGCCGTTTTCGGGAAGAATGCGGTAGATTTTTTCGTTGACATCGTAGAATACGCTCCAAAATTTGTCGGACCGCACCCAGACGCGCACCGTCAGATTCACACTGCTGTCGGCCAGCGCGCCGAGCATCACGGCAGGGGTGAAATTGATGGGGCGGTTGGCGATGTCGACCACACTCTCGGTTCGCGCCTTGGCCAGTTGCTCGCGGAGAGCGCGTTCGGAGCGGAAGAGGCTTCGCCAGAAGCCGCGCTTCTTGGCCGGCTCGGCGGCATCGGCACCCTTTGTAGGCTCTTTGGCGCCCTCGGTGGCGGATGTGACCTGTGATGGCGTCGCGGCCTCAGTTGAGCGGGGAATGGCTTGGCCGCATGTGGTGCACGTGTCGCAGAAGCGGGTTTCATTGGCTGAATCGCCGTCGAGCACGTCGGGGTTCGAGGCCAGAATGTCGAGTATCACTTTGCGGGCGTGGTCAAAATCGGTGCCATAGGCCACACCTATGTCCCACTGCACGCGTCGGTGGCTCTGGCGGCTCCAGTTGTTGATGCTGCCGGTCGATAGTCCGCCGTTGGGTATTATGATGGATTTATTGTCGGATGTGTTGATGATGGTGGAGAATATCTGAATCTCGCGCACGGTTCCCGCATAGCCGCCTGCCTCGATGTAGTCGCCTACACGATAGGGCTTAAGCAATAATATCAATACGCCGCCGGCGAAGTTCTGGAGCGTGCCGCTCAAGGCCATGCCGATAGCGACGCCGGCCGAGGCAAATAGGGCCAGGAACGAGCTGGTCGGGATGCCGAGGATGCCGATGACGGTGACGATGAGAATGAAGTAGAGCACGATGCGCAGTAAGCTGAGTATGAACGTGCTCAGCGATTCGTCGACGTTGCGCCGAAGCATCACCATGGCGGTGAAGTTGTAGAGGCGCGTGATGATAAACTTACCGACGTAGAACACCAAGATGGCCACGGCGAGCGATATGGCGAAGTGGACCATATCGCTGACGAGCTTATTAATCAGTTCGTCGAATGACATTGATTTCAGTGCGGCGAGTTCGCCTGCTTTCGTGGCTCCGGCAGCAATAGTGTCGGCCGGGGCTGCTTCTGGAAGCGGAATCTGGAGCATTGGCAGAGGTGGTTGTTTAATGATGAATTGCTTAGTAGCAGGCGATGGGCCTACGGACTACAAACATTGCACGCACCGGGTTTGGTTCACTGCAGGTCGGGATTTGCGCTCACCACGTCGGCCCACCATTGGAGCGAGTCATAGCCGCCGCGTGTGGAGTCGTCGGCGCTGCTCACGATATTGCTGCCCAGTCCGGAGTAGAGCGAGGTGTCGAGGCCGTAAACGCGGGGAGTGGCGCTATAGTAGGTCACCACGTCGGTGTAGGCGCCTTTAAGTGCTGTCAGCATATCGCTTTCGGGGAGGGCATTGATGTAGTTGCCGAGATCGTAGATTGAGAAGTGGGAGTTGGCTGAGCGCATATAGGGTGCCGGAATGTAGCTGCGCGAAAGTTTCGGGGCCGTCTCCATCACCTTGCGCATGGCTGAAGCCAAAGCATCCATCTTCGTAAGATCGATTACCGAGATGTAGCATTCGTCGGGTCCCCATACGGCATCGCCGTCGGCATAATAGCTGTAGGTGTTAGTGGCGGCTTTTACCAGGTCGGGAGTCTCGGCGAAAAATGCGGGGATATTTAAGTGGTAGGGCATGCCCTCAATCGGCAGCTCGGTTCCGGAGGC
>CAYUYQ010000098.1:4736-8001 GCA_964449335.1 uncultured Bacteroides sp.
GTCTCCCACGTGCCGTCGGGTTTCAGCTCTTTGAGCACCGGCGCGGCATTGTTGGCGGCGTGATAGACAAGAAGACGACCATCGCCCATTTTGTCGGCGGCTTCGGTCATTTCCTTAAGGTCGGCCACATCGCAGTTGGAGAAGCCCGAGCCTTGGCCGAGGCTGTTGGTGGCTACCATATAGACAAGTACCGTCCGTGGGGTAGGCTTTTCCTCGGGTTCGTCGGGCTCGTCGGGCTGCAGCCCGGTTCCGCGGCACGAATAGAGAGCCATTGAAAGCATCGCAGCAAAGGCAAAAGCCATTAGTCGGAAAATATGTTTCATAGTCAAGTCCGTGATAAAATCAGTAATTAAAAGTGATTAAAACTGTAATTATAATTGCTAAAACCATGGTTTAAATCTCATCGATTTAAGCATAATATTTGAAATCTAACACAAAGATACGAAAAACACTCCATTCTCACCCGGCCCCACCACCTTTTTAATCTTTTTTGTCAAACAACACTCAGATACAAAAACTACTTCCGAAAAGCTTGGCAACTGATTCCTCGGGCTGCTCTGTGAAAGGGCACGCATGAAGGCATGTCATAGGCGTGGCATCAAGGAGACAAGTTTGTCTATATGTATAGTCTGAAAATTAACGATTATTTGTAATTTTGGGGGCCGGATGGTCGAGAGGGGCCGGATGGGTCTAACGAAACATTTACGCATCGATGCTTACAACGAATAAATTAGGATTTTGGGGGCTTACGGCCCTCGTGTTTGGTCTGATGGTGGGGGTGGGAATCTACAATCTGCCTCAGAATATGGCGGCTGTGGCTTCGGCCGAGGCAGTGCTGGCAGCCTGGATAGTGACGGCGGCGGGTATTCTGCCGTTGGTCGTGGCGTTTAAGTGGCTGAGCGACCGCTATCCGCAGTATAATGCCGGAATCTATCAGTATGCGCAGGCCGGATTCGGCAATTTCGCCGGTTTCAACATAGCGTGGGGCTACTGGCTGTGCACGGCGTTTTCGAACGTGGCTTATGGCGTGATGCTCAACGATTCGTGCGGGGCCTTCTGCCCGGAGTTGCTCCGCCACGGGGCGCCGACGGTAGTGTTTTGCTCGGTGCTGATATGGGTGATGTATGCTATCGTGGCGCGGGGCGTGAAGACGGCCAAGATTGTCAATACTCTGCTGGCCGGGGTGAAGGTGGCGATGCTTGTGTTTATCGTGGCGATTTTTACGATATTTTTCAAGGCCGGGCTGTTTGAGGCTGAGATATGGACCGGAGCTTCGGTGGCCGAAATCGGCAGTCAGATGAAGAGCACGATGATGGTGACGCTGTTTTGCTTCTTTGGCGTCGAAGGCGCTGTGATGATGTCGGCCCGCGCCAAGCGGCGCGACGACGTAGGGCGTGCCGGCATTGCCGGTTTCGCCATTTCGCTGGTACTTTATATGGCCGTTTCGCTGCTCAGCTACGGTCTGCTGAGTCGGGCGCAGCTTGCCGCGCTTCCCGACCCATCGATAGCCTATATATTGCGCGAGAGTTGCGGCGAGTGGGCCTACTGGACGGTGATTGCTGCGGTGATAGTGTCGCTACTCGGCGGATGGGTGGCGTGGACGCTTGTGGTGGCGCAGGTGCCCTACGAGGCGTCGCTGGTCGGGATATTGCCTCGGGTGTTCAGCCGTGTCAACCGCAACGGGATGCCGGCGCAGGGCCTCTTCGCATCAAGCGTGGTGATGGAACTCTTTCTACTGATGGTTGTGATGGCCGACGATGTCTATCTTGCCGCGCTGCAAATCACCGGGCTGATGATTGTCCCCTGCTACTTTTTCACAGGACTGTTTCTTCTCAAGAAGGCCGACGGATGGGGCGTGCGCACGGTTGCGCTGGTCATCACCGGTTTCTGTCTGTGGATGGCCTATGCCGGTGGAGCGACTGAAATGTTTATGACGTCGGCATTCTACATTGCCGGCATCGGATTCTACATCCGGGCCCGCAAGGAGGCAGATTGCCGCCCTCTGTTCACCCGCGGCGAGAAGTGGGGCCTTGCGGCTCTATCGGTGGCAGCCGTGATGACGATTGTGCTCCTCGTCGGGAGATTTGTTGCGCCATGATGCGGGACAATCAATATTTTCCGCCGATTTGCGTGCGAATCAAAAAAAGAAATTTTATCTTTGCGGTTAGCTAATTGCTGCTCTCTCATTGGCGCAGGCTGTTGGCCGCCCATCGACACTCGACAAACTCTTAAATTTTAAAACCATAAACTTATGACAACCACAAAGCCCTACGTAATCGGAATCGATATGGGCGGAACCAACACAGTGTTCGGCGTAGTAGACGCCCGCGGCGTAGTTCTGGCCAGCGGCTCGATTAAAACCCGCAAACATGCCAACATTGACGACTACATCGACGAACTCTATACGGAGACGATGCGCATCGTGAAGAGCATCGACGCCGAAGGTAAAATCCACGGTATCGGTGTCGGCGCTCCCAACGCTAACTATTTCACCGGCGTGATTGAAGACGGAGTGAACCTTCCCTGGCCCACTCCGGTGCCTTTCGCTCAGAAAATCACTGATAAATTCGGTATTCCCTGCGCCATCACCAACGATGCCAACGCAGCCGCCATCGGCGAAATGACCTACGGCGCGGCCCGCGGCCTGAAGGATTTCATCATGATTACGCTGGGCACGGGTGTCGGAAGCGGTATCGTCATCAACGGACAGCTCGTTTATGGCCACGACGGATTCGCCGGCGAGCTCGGCCACGTGATCATGAAGCGCAACAACGGCCGTCTCTGCGGCTGCGGTCGTTCGGGCTGCCTCGAGACTTACTGCTCGGCAACCGGCGTTGCACGCACCGCCCGCGAGTTCCTCGAACTGACCGATACGCCCTCACTGCTCCGCGACATACCGATGGATGACATCACCTCGAAAGACGTTTACGACGCTGCCACCAAGGGCGATCAGCTCGCTAAAGACATCTTTGAGTACACCGGCCGCATACTCGGCGAAGCCCTCGCTGACTTCACCGTGTTCTCGTCGCCTGAAGCATTCGTGCTCTTCGGCGGACTCGCCAAGTCGGGCGACATGCTGCTCCGTCCCGTGCGTGAGGCCATGGAGAAAAACATGCTCGGCTGCTTCAAGAACAAAGTCAACGTTCTTCTTTCCGAGCTCAAGGAAGCCGACGCCGCCGTGCTCGGCGCCAGCGCCCTCGGCTGGGAGGCCAAACCACTGACCACCACCATGGCCACCCCCGCCTCCGAAGCCCCCGTCCTCTAA
>CAYUYQ010000099.1:0-7907 GCA_964449335.1 uncultured Bacteroides sp.
TAAGGTTCGAGTCGAAGATTGCCGAGAAGGCGTTGCTGTAGCCGTCGGCGATAGCGGTGCGCACGTTCTTGCCGGCGCGGAGTTCTTCTTTCGCGCGCTCGAAGATGAGCACATTGGCGTCAACGGCCATACCCAGAGCGAGCACGATACCGGCTATACCGCTGAGGGTGAGCACGGCGGGAATCGACGCGAGGATACCGAAGGTGAAGAAGATGTTGAAAATCAGACCGAGGTTGGCGATGAGGCCTGGGATGATGCCGTAGAAGAGGCACATGAAAATCATCAGGAGTACCAGTGCGATGATAAACGACAGGAAGCCGTCTTCAATAGCCTGCTGACCGAGCGACGGACCGATAACGGTGTCGGAGATGATATTGACTTTAGCTGCCATCTTACCAGATTTGAGCACGTTGGCCAAGTCTTTTGCTTCGTCGGTCGAGAAGTTGCCGGTGATTGAGGAGCGGCCGCCCTCGATTACGCTGTTGACGTTGGGCGCCGAGTAAACCTGATTGTCGAGCACGATAGCCACCTGACGGTTGATGTTGGCGGCGGTGATGCGTGCCCACTGTTTGGCTGCGTCGGGCTTCATGGTCATCGACACATAGTTGCCGCCCTGCATCTGGTCGAAGTCGGAGGTTGCGGCTGTCACCACGTCGCCGCTAAGAGCTGCCTTGCCGCCCGAGGTGCGGAGACCTACGAGGGTGTAATAGTCCATGCGCGATACATGGCCGGTCGAGTCGGGGATTTCAACCGTCACGGGCTTCACTTCCCATGCAAGCTTGAGGTTGGAGGGGAGTATGCGTTTGGCCTGAGGCGAAACCAGAAGCGAGTCGATGATGGGGCGGTTGAGACGGGTAGCCATGCCTACGGCGATGGGATTGCCCTGAGCGCCGAGACCGGCGAAGTAGTCGAAGAGACCGCGGCCGTTTGATGTCGAGTCGGCGCGCAGAGCGTTGTCGAGCTGCTGGAGCGTGCCCTGATATTCGGCCAGAGGCATTGTTTCGTAGAACTCGAGGTTGGCCGACGATTTGAGAAGGTCGCGCACACGGTCATGCTCTTTCACGCCCGGAAGCTCAAGAAGAATCTGACCGTCTTTTTCAAGTTCCTGAATGTTGGGGGCAACTACACCAAACTGGTCGATACGGCTGCGGAGCACATTGGTAGAGCTGCTCACGCGGTCTTTCACTTCCTGCTTGAGGGCTGCCTTGGCGGCATCGAATGAGTCGCCGCGTTTAACCTGGTCGCGGAACACAACCGAGAGGTCGGCATTGGGGTCGAGCGCCTTATATTGCTGGCAGAACACGTCGACGTAGTCGTTGGTCTTCGTGGCCTTAACGATTGAGTCGGTGTTGTGGATGGCTTTTTCAAAATAGGGGTTGCCTTCGGCGTTGGCCATCGAGCGGAGAATGTCGGGCACCGATACCTGAAGCGTCACGTTCATGCCGCCTTTGAGGTCAAGGCCCAGGCCCACACCGAGTTTCTTTACTTCATTGAAAGTGTAGCCCAGCCATACCTTTTCGTTGCCTACAGAGTCGATGTAGTGCTGGTAGGCGTAGCGGTGGGCGTCAGGGCCGGCTGATTCGGGCGCAACAGTCCTGGCGTAGTCCTCGGCCTTGTTTTCATAGTGGTTTGTCACCATGGTAAACGACAGGTAGAAGAGGCAAATAATCACCAGGAAGAAGGCTATGATACCGGCCACAATACTTCCTAATTTTCCTTTGCTTTGCATTTGATTGGTTAAAAATATTGAGGTTATAAAATTAATTTTCGTCTGCTGGCATTGCTGCCGTTTGCGCGCAAGTGCGCAATTTCAGCTTGCAAATATAGCGCTTTTCTTTATAATTACACTCAAATCAGCCATGAAAACTCCGAAAAACTGCGCCGGAGCCCGAAAAACGTCGGAAAACAGCCAAAAAATTCAATCCGCTCCCTCCGCTTTACTCTATCAAAGACTTAGACGTCTTATATTCGCTCAGTTAATCCATTTGTTAAAATAGTTAAATAAATATAATTGTATCCGTTTCCCTCTGAAACATAGCACATTTCTTATTTAATTCGGTATATTTGCAGTCAAAGGCTTCGTATCGAGGTCTATAGTGAATCATTTCATCGTCACTCCAAAGAAAAACTTGCGCGAAAGTATGAAAGTAAAAAGAGAATTATGGAAGTTGATAGCCGGAGCAGTTTTTGCGTTGATGGCTGTAGTTGCAGTTTCATGCAGTAGTGAAAATGAGCCGTTGCCTGAAGTGCCGGATGAAGAGGAGGAAATCGATGATCCGTTGAAAGATACCGAGAGAAGAGCCCCTCTTGTCGAGATTGCTCTCGATGAAGAACAGGCAGCCTATGTGCTGTCGGTCAATGAATTCGGGTCGAAAATGTGGGATGCTTTGACTGCCACGCCTGAATTAGAGGACAAGAACATCATTTTTTCGCCACTGAGCCTGCAGATGATGCTTGGAATGCTTGCTAATGGAGCCGATGGCGAAACCATGTCTCAGATAGCGGAAGCGCTGTGCGGCGAGACCGTAGAAGATGATTGTTTGCTCGGTATAAATGAGTTTAACAGACATCTGATAGCCGAGATGCCGAAAGTTGACACTAACGTGAAAATAAGTCTGTCCAATGCCGTGTGGCACGGAGCGGGCTTCGGACTGACGGATGCGTTTGTTGATGCCGTGGACGAATACTACGGAGCTTTGGTTGATTCGTATGCCGTCGGCACAACCGAAGGCATGAATACCATAAATAAATGGATAGCTGACAATACGTTCAACATTATCCCCGAGTTCTTCACAACTCCTCCGGCTTCGGACGTAGTCCTAGCAAATGTCTGCGCGTTCAAGGCCAAGTGGGATCAGAAATTCAAGGAAGAAAAAACAACCGATGATCTGTTTTGGAATATCACAGGCGAGAGCTCTGAGGCAAAGATGATGCATCAGACGGATATTCTCAGATGTTATGAGTCTGATATGGCCGACATAGTTCGCATGATATATAGCAATGGCGGCTATGTGATAGATCTTTATCGTCCGAAGAATGAAGAAGACGGTTTTGCCGGAATGATGTCGGATACCGGACGAGGAGAAGATGTCTGGAAGAAAGTAAACATCAAGATGCCTCGTTTTGGCTATGAGTCTAAAATCAACGCAGGAAGTGCTCTTGCTATAGCCGGTTACGATAAGATTGTAGGTCAGAGGTCGGACTACAGCCGAATGTCGGCAAAGGCACTCGGACTCGAACTGGAGCAGAAAGCCAAAATCGAGGTTGACGAAAACGGAACCAGCGCTGCTGCGGCTACGGTTTCCATGGGTGCAGGTGCAGGTCCTGACGTGAAAGAGTATGAGGTGCTTGATTTCGTTCTTGACCATCCGTTTGCTTTCGCCATTCGGGAAAAGACTACGGGCGTAATCCTCTTTATGGGTCGCGTCTGCAAGCTTTGAAATTCAAAAAAAATAATAAAAAAGTCAATGAAAAAGGAATTATGGAAGTTGATAGCCGGAGCAGTTTTTGCGTTGATGGCTGTAGTTGCAGTTTCATGCAGTAGTGAAAATGAGCCGTTGCCTGAAGTGCCGGATGAAGAGGAGGAAATCGATGATCCGTTGAAAGATACCGAGAGAAGAGCCCCTCTTGTCGAGATTGCTCTCGATGAAGAACAGGCAGCCTATGTGCTGTCGGTCAATGAATTCGGGTCGAAAATGTGGGATGCTTTGACTGCCACGCCTGAATTAGAGGACAAGAACATCATTTTTTCGCCACTGAGCCTGCAGATGATGCTTGGAATGCTTGCTAATGGAGCCGATGGCGAAACCATGTCTCAGATAGCGGAAGCGCTGTGCGGCGAGACCGTAGAAGATGATTGTTTGCTCGGTATAAATGAGTTTAACAGACATCTGATAGCCGAGATGCCGAAAGTTGACACTAACGTGAAAATAAGTCTGTCCAATGCCGTGTGGCACGGAGCGGGCTTCGGACTGACGGATGCGTTTGTTGATGCCGTGGACGAATACTACGGAGCTTTGGTTGATTCGTATGCCGTCGGCACAACCGAAGGCATGAATACCATAAATAAATGGATAGCTGACAATACGTTCAACATTATCCCCGAGTTCTTCACAACTCCTCCGGCTTCGGACGTAGTCCTAGCAAATGTCTGCGCGTTCAAGGCCAAGTGGGATCAGAAATTCAAGGAAGAAAAAACAACCGATGATCTGTTTTGGAATATCACAGGCGAGAGCTCTGAGGCAAAGATGATGCATCAGACGGATATTCTCAGATGTTATGAGTCTGATATGGCCGACATAGTTCGCATGATATATAGCAATGGCGGCTATGTGATAGATCTTTATCGTCCGAAGAATGAAGAAGACGGTTTTGCCGGAATGATGTCGGATACCGGACGAGGAGAAGATGTCTGGAAGAAAGTAAACATCAAGATGCCTCGTTTTGGCTATGAGTCTAAAATCAACGCAGGAAGTGCTCTTGCTATAGCCGGTTACGATAAGATTGTAGGTCAGAGGTCGGACTACAGCCGAATGTCGGCAAAGGCACTCGGACTCGAACTGGAGCAGAAAGCCAAAATCGAGGTTGACGAAAACGGAACCAGCGCTGCTGCGGCTACGGTTTCCATGGGTGCAGGTGCAGGTCCTGACGTGAAAGAGTATGAGGTGCTTGATTTCGTTCTTGACCATCCGTTTGCTTTCGCCATTCGGGAAAAGACTACGGGCGTAATCCTCTTTATGGGTCGCGTCTGCAAGCTTTGAACTTAGTGGTTGTTAGCTAAAGGGGCTGGGCGCGGCAAGATGTTGCCGCGATAGTTCCTGTCATCGCACAGCGTCGCCCCATCCCGGGGCTCCATCTAAAGACTACACGTATCATTACCCCAAGCTTACCGCTCCGCGGCTGCGCTTGGGGTTTGTCATTGCGTCGCGCCCTCCGGGTGCTCCCGGCTACTGGTCATTACTGTAGATGAATACAGCTATTGATGTAAGCGCCCGGAGGGTGCGCTGCTGTCGGGTATCCTCAGGCGCAGCGGCGGAGCTGCAAGCCTGAGGTCCGGAGCGAATTAAGCGTAAGGAGCCTCGGGCGGAGGCGACGCCGTGTAGCGCCTGTAAATGCACAGCGTCGCCCCATCCCGGGGCTCCATCTAAAGACTACACGTATCATTACCCCAAGCTTACCGCTCCGCGGCTGCGCTTGGGGTTTGTCATTGCGTCGCGCCCTCCGGGTGCTCCCGGCTACTGGTCATTACTGTAGATGAATACAGCTATTGATGTAAGCGCCCGGAGGGTGCGCTGCTGTCGGGTATCCTCAGGCGCAGCGGCGGAGCTGCAAGCCTGAGGTCCGGAGCGAATTAAGCGTAAGGAGCCTCGGGCGGAGGCGACGCCGCGAGAGCGCCTGTAAACGTAAGGCGTCGTATCTCCGAAGCTCCTTGCAGGTATGGGGGTGGGAGTTCTCCGGGTTTGCGTCTCCGACGCTGCACCCGAAGGCTACGACAGCGTCGCACCCTACGGGCGCTCCACGCGCGGCTCGGTAGGGATATGTTTTTACGGCGTCGCGCCCCGAGGGTGCGACGCCGGCTTCAGTATGTAGAGGGGGGTGATTAGAGGCGGGCGGCGATGAAGGCTTGCATTTCGGGGGTGTGGGCGCGCACGCTGTCGAAGAGTTTGAGCTGGGCGCGGGTGCGGACGAGGTTGTGGTCGGGATACTGCGTCTTGTAGTAGGTGTCGCCGTTGAGGTAGTCGGCGAAGAAGCGCACGGCCTGCATGTAGGGGAAGAGAGCGGCGGCGTAGGGCAGGTTCTCGATTTCTTCTTTGGTCAGGAAGCTGCCGGCGCTCTCGAGATAGCCTTCGGTAAATGCGCGGAAGATGTCCATGTTGAAGCTTACGCGGTCGAGGTCGGGGTCATCTTCGGCGCCGGTGTTGGCGGCGGTGCGCATGAAGTCGCCGAAGTCACTGAACACGTAGGAGGGCATCACGGTGTCGAGGTCGATGACGCAAAGCACATTGCCGTCGCGGTCGAAAAGCATGTTGTTGACTTTCGTGTCGCAGTGGCAGATGCGTTTGGGCAGCCGGCCTTCGCGGTGGAGTTGCTCGGCCAGACACATTTCGTCGGCGTGGGCCAGCAGTCGGTCGGCGATGTCGCGCACGCTTTCCAGACGTCCGGCTTTGTCGTCGGCAATGGCTTCGCGGAGCTGCTGCAGGCGGAATTCCATGTTGTGGAAGTCGGGGATAGTCTCGACGAGCGTTTCGGGTATGTCGACAAGATCGGCCTGGAATTTGCCGAAGGCGCGTCCGGCGTGGCGCGAGTATTCGGGGTTGACGATGTCGAAGGTCAGTGCGTCGGGTATGAACACCATCATTCGCCAGTAGTTTTCGCCGTCGAAGTAGTAGGTTTCGGGGCTGTCGGTGCGCTCGATGAAGCGGAGCACGCGGCGGTCGATGTCGGCGGCGCCTTCGGCCTCGAGCTTGCGGCGCAGATGTGAGGTGACGGCGGTGATGTTGCGCTGCAGGGCGTCGACGTCGGTGAAGATGTGGTGGTTGATACGCTGGAGCACGTAGTCGGGAGCGTCGGGCTCGGCTGTTGTAACTTTGTAGGTATCGTTTATCAGACCGGCGCCCATGGGCTTGATGTCGGTCACGGTGCCTTCGGTTGCGAAGTTCGCTACGATGTTTTTGAGATTATCCATTTTCGTGATATATGATTGTCAGGTTTGGAGGCGATGGCCGGAGGTGAATCCGGCTGTCAGC
This sequence comes from uncultured Bacteroides sp., assembly GCA_964449335.1. GTDB lineage: Bacteria > Bacteroidota > Bacteroidia > Bacteroidales > Muribaculaceae > Paramuribaculum. The sequence continues at coordinate 6,747 of CAYUYQ010000099.1, forward strand.
TGCAAATATAGCGAAATTATTTGTAACGGATACATTCACCCCAGGTCATAAGGCTATTGGGCGTGGGGAAGTCTTCGAGTTTGTTGTAGGAGAGCCAGTAGGCTTCGCGATGGTCAATGCCGTGATGTCCGAGCTCGTTCTCATGGCCGGTCAGCACCAGTTTTGCTCCGAACGACCGGCACATTTCAGCCAGACTCGCGGCCCAGCATATGGGCATCAGCACGTCGACTTCCGGCACGCGTCCGCGCAGATTGAGCACCATGTCGAGGTCGGATTTCAACCACTGGTCGCCGGTTGAGCTGACGGTGTAGCCTTCGGGGGTGGTGAGGATGTAGATGTTGTTCTGCAGATGGTCCTGATGGCCGGGCACGATGGTCGCCGCGAGTGTGGCACCATTGGCTGCCCGGAATGTCTCGCTCCATATCTCTTCGCGGCGGGTGTGGGTCACGGCCGTGTTGTCGGGCATTATTTCGTCGGGGGCGACCACCGGTTTTCCCTTTGAGAGCATGCGGTCGACTATCATGGGGTCGACGTGGTCGGGATGGTTGTGGGTCAGGAAAAGGATGTCGCATCGGTCGGCCAGCGCTTCGGCTATACTGTCGGCCATCAGACGGCGGCCGGCGTCTTTCAGCGGCGTCCCACGATAGATGTCCCAGCCGATTGTGACTGTAGGCGTGCGCACAATCCAGCCGTCGTTGTAAAGTTTGTAAATCTCCATGCTGTCGGTCGGGCAGCGGTCGAGAGCGTCGATTACGCGCGTCATCCGGCTGTCGAGCCATGCGGCTATCGTCGGAGAGCCATCGAGCCGTGTGTCGTGAAACACCTGGTCGAGCAGATATAGGGCCGCCTTGCGGGCATCGGTCGGCGCGTCGGCCGACGGCGGATTTTTGGCCAGGATTGAGTCTACGAGCTCAAGCGTCAACTCGGTCTGCGCCTTTATTATGCCGTCTTTGTCCTGCCAGAAATGAGTAAGGTCCTTGCGGGCTGAAGCGGGGTTAAAGTTCAGGACAATCAGGATGATTATAGTGATAATGCGTATCATTTTGACGTATGGGGGTGCCTTTAGTGGCAGCCATGATGCGAATTTAAGTATAAATCCGGAGTTTCGCAATTCACGGCATGGAGCTTTCTTTGAATGATAATGAATGATGGCGTCGCCTC
>CAYUYQ010000100.1:0-7757 GCA_964449335.1 uncultured Bacteroides sp.
ATCGACAAGATGAACGCTCTCGAAACGCTCTTCTATAAGGGTGGTGAGGCTAATGGCCACGACCGCAAGACGCTTGAAAAGATATGGAACGACTGGAAGAAGTTTGCGAGCTACGCCTTCAACAAGAGCCACGCGACGTGCTACAGCTGGGTAGCATTCCAGACAGCGTATCTTAAAGCCAACTATCCGGCCGAATACATGGCGGCCGTGCTTTCGCGCAACCGCAACGACACAGAGAAACTCAGCGGCTTCATCGATGAATGTCGGAAAATGCGCATCCGCGTAAAAGGACCGGACGTAAACGAGAGTTTTGCCCAGTTCGGTGTGAACAAGCATGGTGATATTCGCTTCGGACTGGCTGCTATAAAAGGCGTCGGCGAAAACGTTGTAGCAGAAATTCTGGCTGCCCGCGAAAAGGATGGACCGTTCAAGGATATCTACGACTTCGCCGAGCGAGTTCCAAACGGAGCTCTCAACCGCCGACTCGTCGACGCGCTCGCTCTTTCGGGAGCCTTCGACTGCTTCAGCGACCATATTCAGCGTGAGGACTTTCTGGAGCCGAATTCCAAAGGAGAAACCTTCTCGGAAGCCCTGCTGCGCTACGGCCAGCTCTATAAGGCCGATAAGATGAACAAAAGCATGTCGCTGTTTGGCGACGATGACGCTGCGATGACCGTCAGCGGACGTCCGCCGGTCATTCCCGCACTCCGCATGGTCGATGCCGTCCGTCTGGAGAAAGAGCGCGAACTCGTGGGAACATTCCACTCGGCCAATCCCCTCGACCCCTACTATATCGAACTCCATTGCACCGCAATGCCTCTTAAGAAATTCGCGGAGCTGACACCGACCGAAGGGATGGAGGTGACGCTGGGCGGTATGGTAGTGGATTTTGCCACACGCCCATCGAAAAAAGGAGGCAACTTCGGAATAATGCACGTGCAGGATTACACGGCTACACAGGAATTCATGCTATTCGGCAACGACTTCATCAATTTCCACAACTTCGGTGTGGCCGGCACTCCGCTAATAATAAAAGGAGTGTTTGAGCGACGCTTTGCCAACTCCGACGTTCGCTTCCGCATCACATCGATGCAGCTACTATCGAAGGTACAGGGAACGATGGTCAAAGGAATTAAGATAACCGTGCCGGCCCAGGACCTTCCGACAAATCTATGCGACATACTCTCGGAGCATATAAAATCATCGGAAGAGGCTTTGGGCGCACTCAGTTTCGAAGTGGTCGACACGGAATCGAACCGCACCGTGCATCTCGATTCGCCATCGCGAATCCCAATCAATAAAGACCTGATTGACAAGCTATCGGATCTCGGAGTAGAATACGAACTCGAACCGGCATAAGACTCAGTAGATAAGAAATAATCACAGATTTTGGCCGACTATCATTTTTTACCTAAATTTGCAACGAGTCAAAACCATCGAATCAATTAACAATCATAATTTCAATATCATACAGCAAAATATCATGGCTTATCATTTTACTGACAGCAACGTAAAAGAAGCAATCGCCTCGGGCAAGCCCGTGGTTATCGACTTCTGGGCAACCTGGTGCGGCCCCTGCATGCGCCTCGCTCCCGTGATTGAAGAGCTTGCCGATGAATTCGCCGATCAGGCCGTAATCGGAAAGTATAACGTAGACGAAGAGGGCGACCTGAGCGGCGAATACCGCATCATGTCAATCCCGACCATCCTCTTCTTCAAGAATGGCGATCAGGTTCGCGAGCTGCGCATGACCGGCGCGACTAAAGACGAACTCCGCGCCCGCATCCAGAAGCTGATTGACCTCTGATTAATCAATCGCACGAAGATAGCGTGCCGTATTGACCCGTCTGGGTTTACCCTCGCCATCCGGATACTAAAAACGGCGGTGTGTCAAATTTCGATAATTTTGACACACCGCCGTTTTTATGTTTATAGCGAAAGGTTTTCGCGCAATAGTGGTTTAACTTTTTGAAAGTTTGTGGCCCATGCGCTCCTTCTTGGTGTGCATATAGAAGCGATTATAGTCATTGGGCTCCACTTCGATAGGCACGTTTTCCACTACAGTAAGACCATACCCTTCGAGGCCGATACGCTTCTTAGGATTGTTTGTCAACAGACGCATACGCTTGATGCCAAGTTTGTTGAGAATCTGAGCACCGACGCCGTAGTCGCGTTCATCGGCCTTGTGACCGAGATGAAGATTCGCGTCGACTGTGTCTAGACCTTCTTCCTGTAGCTTATAGGCCTTTATTTTTTCCATCAGGCCGATTCCGCGGCCTTCCTGCTGAAGGTAGAGAAGCACACCGCGGCCTTCTTTTTCAATCATCTGCATGGCTTTATGAAGCTGCTCACCACAATCGCAGCGGCACGAGCCGAAAATATCGCCCGTGGCACACGACGAATGAACGCGCACCAGTACCGGTTCACCGTCGGCCACATCGCCCTTTATCAAGGCGATATGTTCACGGCCATCGGTCTTGCCCTGAAACGGAATCAAACGGAAATGACCGTAGGCCGTAGGCATGTCGACTTCAACACCTTGCTCTACCGAAGATTCCTTCTCCAACCGGTAAGCAATCAAGTCGCGGATGCTGATTAGCTTCAGGCCCCATTCGTCAGCTTTTTTACGGAGCTGAGGTAGGCGTGCCATCGTGCCGTCTTCGTTAAGTATCTCGATAAGGGTGGCTGCAGGGCGAAGTCCGGCCAGACGGGCCAAATCAATAGCAGCCTCCGTATGGCCGGGACGGCGGAGCACACCTTCGTCCTGCGCATAAAGCGGATGAACATGGCCGGGACGGCCGAACGTCGAAGCCACCGATTCAGGATCGGCAAGAGCGCGAATAGTGGCCGCACGGTCATGAGCCGACACACCGGTGGTGCAGCCTTCAAGTTTATCGACCGTAATAGTAAACGGGGTTCCGAGCATCGAAGTGTTCTCTTCGACCTGACGGGTAAGGTCGAGGTCGCGGCAGCGGGAAAGCGTCAGCGGAGCGCACAATTCGCCACGAGCATTAGTAATCATGAAATTGACATGATCGGGAGTAACCTTTTCAGCCGCCATTATCAGATCGCCTTCATTCTCGCGGTCTTCGTCGTCGACCACTACGACGAACTGGCCGTTACGGAATGCCTCGAGGGCTTCTTCGATTGTATCAAGTTTTATATGTTCCATAATTAGGGGAGATTATTTACTAATGTTAGTATCTGCCGCCGGTAAGCCGCCCTTGCTCTCAAGGTCAGCATCGAGCGCTATAAGACTATCGGTCACCTGCAACACCCTATCGAGCTCAGCCCGAAGAATACGCAGATGGCGCAAACCTGCCAGATAGACCGGAATTGACAGCGGAATAATAGCCATGAGGCAATAGCCCACCCATCGACGGCCCGCAGGACGGTAAAGCCACAGGTTCCTAATGAACGGATATTCGTTAAGATGGTTCATTATTTTCTTGTCGCGTGTATTCGACATATACCCTACCACGGCTTCGAGAGCCTGCGAAACGGAGCGCAGCTCAATCGTGTCGTAGCCCTGTGTCCAATAACGCCAGAACGACATACGGGCAGGATTATCGGCCAGGAATTTCACCGTGGCTTCACGCAGACGACTGAGCAACGCTAATGATTCGGATGCACTCACGTCGACCATCACGAGTTCCTTCACCTCGATATGGCGTTTCTCGCGCATTCCTGCCAGTCGACGGAAGAACGCTACATAAGCGTCTTTATTGAACACTGCCGAATCACGCATAGCCTTATAAGTAAAGAAGATACCGAGAGGAAGCAACACGGCTGAACTGAGCCACATTCCTTCCCATACCTCCATGTGACCGTCGCGAGCCATTTTATAGCCCGTATTGTCTATAATAAAGTAGAATATAAACAGGAACACGGAGATGACAAGAGGCATGCCGAGGCCACCTTTACGGATGATGGCGCCAAGCGGAGCACCGATAAAAAAGAAAATGATGCAGGCAAACGAAAGTGTGAACTTCTTCTGCAGTTCAATTCCGTGGCGACGGATAGTCTTACGGTCATCCTGGAGCATCAGGCCTTTGAACTCATAGTCCTGTTTCTGGCGGCGGGCGCGCGTCAGTGCCTGATTGATATAGTTTAGAGCCGACGCTGAAGAGCCGCCATGCAGCATAGAATCAACATTCACGGGACGCGCGAGCATAACATCGGGCACAAGCGTCGACGTCATGTGGCCTGCCGTATCATAGCTGACCGTATAAGGCTGAACGCCGAACCGACGCATCTGGCGCATCTCCCGGCCGTATGACCGGCCGATACTGTCGACGCGCAGCGTCACGGAATCAATCGTAGCCTGAAGTTCAGACATGTTTTTGCCTACGAACTGCGAACGCATGCCGTCTTCGTCCATTCGGTTGAAATTGGCGTCGAACGAAACGAGGATTTCCTTCTCGTCGAACGATTCGCGACGATATGGCACATTACCCATGCTTTGCCCCGCCTCCTTGAGATTCTCAAACGATTCGCCATTCCATAGACTCAGAAAGAGGTGGGTCTTGTCTTCGGTCATGGCCAAGCGTCCGGAATCGGCAAGAATGATGCTGGCGTTGTCGAATCCCTTCGACACGTCGTAGATCATTATGTCGTAAAGCGTTCCGTTGTCGCGGTTCTTTTTCTCGACATAAAGATTGTAACCGGGTATCTGGTCGTAGAACACACCTTCGGGGATTTCAAGCTCGGGCGACTTCTGTTTCATGGAGAAAAGCAACGTCCACATCTTGGTCTGAGCGACCGGGAGTACATTGTTCTGGAAAAAGAAAGCTGCCACAGAGATAATAGCCATCAGCACAATCAGCGGACTCATCACCCGGAGCAGTGATATGCCCGAAGCCTTCATAGCCGTCAGCTCAAACCGCTCGCCAAGATTGCCGAATGTCATCAGCGACGCCAGAAGAATAGACAGCGGCAAAGCCATCGGAACCATGGAAAGAGCCGCGTAGAAAAACAATTCGGCTATTACGTCGACACCAAGTCCCTTACCGACAAGGTCGTCGATGTATCTCCACAAAAACTGCATCAGCACTATAAACAGGCAGATGAAGAAAGTCATGACAAACAGAGGCACAAAGCTCTGCAGGATGAACAGATATAATCGTTTGATACGTATCATTTCCAAGCCGGAAACCGCCACAGTTCACAATCCGGTCGCTCGCCTGCGGCTTCCAATCTGCAAATATACACATTATTCCCGAACTGACCTTAATCTGTCCGATACCTAATGTTGCATAATACGATATAAGAATCCCGACATTGACACAATGGCCGATGCCGGGATTCTTATATCGTATTTGTGCAAATTGAATCAGAGGACGCCCTGAGCCATCATGGCGCGGGCCACTTTCATGAAGCCGGCGACGTTGGCGCCCTTGACGTAGTTGATGTAGCCATCGGGCTGCTTGCCGTAGAGCTCGCACTGACGATGGATTCCTTTCATGATTTCGCGCAGACGGGTGTCGACTTCTTCGGCAGTCCAGGTAAGTTTCTGGGAATTCTGGGCCATTTCGAGACCTGAAACAGAAACACCTCCGGCGTTGGCAGCCTTACCGGGAGCATAGAGTATGCGCGCGGCAAGGAATTCCTTGATGGCCTCGGGAGTGGAGGGCATGTTGGCACCTTCGCTCACTGCGAAACATCCGCCTTCGAGCAGGGCGCGGGCATCGTCGCCATCGATTTCATTCTGGGTTGCCGAAGGCATGGCGATATCGCACTTGACGTGATGCCACGGACGCTCGCCGGGATAGTACGGCAGGTCGTATTCCTCGGCAAATTCGCGGATACGGCCACGGTATTCGTTTTTAAGACGGAAAACGAAGCGAAGCTGATCTTCAGTGATTCCGTCGGGAATGATTACCGAGCCGTCGCTATCGCTGAGCGAAACTACTTTTGCTCCCAGTTCAACGAGCTTGAGAGCCGTGTATGTGGCTACGTTGCCCGATCCGGAGATTGCCACGCGTTTATCTTTTATGTCGATGCCACGTGTAGCAAGCATCTCCTGAAGGAAATAAACATTACCAAATCCGGTAGCCTCGGTCGGGAGCGTCTCTTTGCGCCGCTGGGGATTTCCGATTTTCACTGGGAGGTCTGTCCGAAAGGGATCGAAAAGGGCGGATGGGGACTCTACATCAAGCCTGAGGATCTGGCAAAACTGGGGCAGTTGGTCCTGGACGGCGGCATGTGGCAGGGACAGCGGCTGTTGTCTAAGGAATACATTGACGCCGCAACCTCTGTTCACGCTCAGACTCCGGAGGGGATCGGAGACTTCGATTACGGCTACCAGATCTGGGTGGGGCGGCACGAAAACGCCTTCCTCTTCAACGGCATGCTGGGACAGAATGTACTTGGCTTCCGGGACAGCGGGACGCTTGTGGTCAGTCACGCCGGGGCCAATACCGACTTTCAGGAGAGCCGGTTCTTTGAGATTGTCAGCCGGTATTTCGGCGGCAGCTTCCCGGAGCAGCTGCCAGAAAATGCGTCAGATTTTGCCGCGCTGGAGGAAACCGTTCGGGGCCTGTCCGACTATAACCGCTCTTCCCTGCCCCTGGATCAGGCGGCGGAGCCATTTCTGAATCGGTGCTTCTCGGCGCAGGACGACAAAGCGGCATCTGTGGGGCTGCTTCCATTGGCGCTGCAGGCACTCCATAATAATTATTCCACCGGGTTTGAATCGGTGGCTGTCACAGCAAAGGGAGAAGTCCCGGAGCTGATTTATCGTGAGAAGAACGCACTGTACCGGCTTCCGATCGGGCTGGGACGGCCTGTGGTCACGCAGCTGGATTTCCGGGGAAATGTGTTCCTGGCAGCCGCTTCCGGACGGTTCACCCATGATGAGGAGGAGCGGTCGGTCTTCTATATCCGGCTGGAATTCCTGGAAACACCCTGCGTCAGGATCATCAAGCTGATACTGGACGGGGACAGGATGCTTCTCCGGGAGGCCGAGACACCGGGCGTACCTTATGTAAGCAGAAAGCTGTGCGAAGCGGGACAATCCGCGCTCTACAGGCCGCTGCTCCTGGTAGCCGCCGGCGGGACAGAGGAGGATTTTCTGATGTACAAAACCCTGCAGGTCCTGTCGCCGGAGATCATCTGCCGGGATATGGGAAAATCTGAATAAGCATAAAGCGAGAGCTGGAGGAACCTTCCCCCAGACCTCGCTTTTGCTCTATTTTGGTGTGGTGACCGGTCACAAACCGTCGGGACCGATCATATCAGCGCTCCGTATGTATCACTCCTCCGACAGATAGTCCAGAGCCGCCTGGGCTTCTACCGCCGCCGCCAGGGGCAGCGCGTCGGGATCGACGGCGAAGTGAGGATTGTGGTTGGGATAGGTGCAGTTCTTGGCCTCATTGCCGACACCGATATAGTAGTAGCAGCCGGGAACCAGCGCCGCGAAATAGCCGAAGTCATCCGTACCTAAGGTAGGATCCGGCTGGGGCAGGACGTTTTCAGGGCCGAGGATCTTTTCGGCAGCGTTTTGCAGCAGCTCCGTAATAACAGGATCGTTGTGGCAGCAGGGATAACCGTCTACCATTCTGATTTCCGCCGTGACGCCCATAGCGGCGGAGACACCCCTAACGATGGAATAAAAATCCGATTTGACCTGCTCACGGGCCGCAGCGCTCATGGTACGGATCATCCCCGCGAAACGCGCCTCCTCCGGCAGAACGTTGCCCACTTCACCGGCATGGATGGTCCCCACGGTCACGACTACCGGATATGTAGGCGAAACG
>CAYUYQ010000101.1:0-7686 GCA_964449335.1 uncultured Bacteroides sp.
TTCTGCATCACCGGCGACCATCAGACGCGTGAAGACAACACGGTCACTCTGCGCGAGCGCGACTCCATGGAGCAGACCCGCGTGAACATCGCCGACCTCCACCGCCTCATCCACGACCGCGTGAGCATCAACTCACTTCTGCGCAAACTCGTTTAATCCGGCTTAAAAATCACTCTATCTCCAATATGAACGTAATTATCCGATTAGCCGCAATAGCCGTGGCTGTGTTCTCACTTCAGTCATGCAACTATAACTCTCTGGTCGAAGATCAGCAGAACGTCGATCAATCGTGGGCCGAGGTTGAGAATCAGTATCAGCGTCGCGCCGATTTAATTCCCAATCTGGTGAGCACAGTCAAAGGATATGCCTCCCACGAAAGTTCAACCTTTGAAAAAGTGACTGAGGCCCGCGCAAAAGCCACCTCAATTACTATTAACCCCGACGACCTCAACGAGGAAAATCTGGCAAAATTCCAGAAAGCTCAAAATGACCTCTCAGGAGCCCTCAAGAGCCTACTGGCTGTCACCGAAGCTTATCCCGACCTGAAGGCCAACGAGAACTTCCGCGACCTTCAGACCCAGCTCGAAGGCACCGAAAACCGCGTGACCACCGCTCGCGGCCGCTACACTGAGGCTGTGCGCAAATACAACACCGCCATCAAGAAATTCCCCACCGTAATATACGCCGGATGGTTCGGATTCAAACCCAAGCCTCAGTTCTCGGCCGAAACGGGCGCGGAACAAGCTCCGAAAGTAAGTTTCGACTGATTTACGGATAAAGGCAATAAAACTTTGAACGCATAATGAAGAAAATCTTAATTACAATAGCTCTTGCGGCTCTCGCAACGGTTGGTTTCACGTCGTGCAACGACGATGACAACTCTTCGTCGAGCGACCGCGAATGGCTTGAGCTCAACACAAACTGGTATCAGGAACAGCTCAACCGCAAGAACTCCGACGGAACGCCCTACTTCTCCTACGTGCGCCCGGCGTGGTTCCCGCAGTCCAATGTTCTTATCCACTATTTCAATGACCGCTCACTGACTCAGGGCAATCTACAGCCCCTGCTCACATCAACCGTCACTGTAAAATACAAAGGCCAGCTTTACGACGGGACTGTGTTTGACTCAACGGCGGCTTCGGGCTACGACACCGTGCGCAATCTCTCCGTCTCCGACTTGATTCTCGGATGGAAACTGGCACTTACGCAGATGCACGTAGGCGATTCGGTTGAGATCATCATCCCCTATTCGGAAGGCTACGGCAACACCTCGTCAAGCTCAATCCGCGCATACTCTACGCTTCGATTCGGACTCAAACTCGTCGGCACGACCTACGAGCTTCCATAACCGGATTATCTACAGCTAACTCATTCGGGCGGTGTGCCAATCATCATCATGGCACACCGCCCTTTTTCTGCATTCTAATTTAGATATCAGGGATTGAATTATGAACAATATCACACACATCGGCGTTGACTAATAAACAACGACATTATATAATTAAACCCATACGAAAAAAATGAAAACAAAATTTGCTTGTTTACTTCTGGCCATATTCGGCCTTACACTCACCTCTTGCAGTGACAGCGATGACGATCCCGGAATGTTCCCCCCGACAGTTACCGAGTCTATAAAGGAAAAACTCACTATTGCGCTTAAACAAGATTTTCCTTTCACTGACGGCAAGGAGGTTGAATGGGAAGCCGATACTCAGAATAAATGCTTCATTGCCGAATTCAAAGGAGAAGACACATTCTCTGATGTCGAGGCTTGGTATAATTTTAACTATAACCTCGTGATGACCGAATATGATTACGGTGAAAACGTGTTCCTTGCGCCCGCGGAACTGAGCGTAGCTATCAACGAAAGCGACTATGCGTCATGGAACATAGATGATATCAAATATTATAAATTCTCTACGGAAGAACGCAGCTTCTACGAAGTGGAAGTAGAGACAACCGGTCAGCTTGACACTTATCTCTACTATCGAATCTCAACCAACCCTCAGGACAAACAGAAGGTCTACACGCTTTACAGGACAACCACTTCACCTTATATCGTCACGCCTTCATTCTCTTTCTGATTACTTAGCATTATTAATCATACTACAGCGTAAGGCGGTGTGTCAAAATCATCAAATTTTGGCACACCGCCTTGGTTGTATTCCTTGAAAGAAAGCGATGCGCCAAAATCATTTTTGACGCATCGCTATTAATATATAGGTTGGTTTGGTAGAGAAAGTCAGTGGATGGCGTAAGAGTTGCTCACCGGTGTGAGCATGAATGTGAACTGATAGTCACCGTAAGGTATCTGATACTTCTCGAGCGGCCATGTGCCCCAGCTGTCGACACAGCCTAAGCCCATCTGCACTTTGTCGAAAAGCAGGTTCGTAAGGTCAGCCTCAGCCACCTGCTGCGAGTGGCGCTGATGCTTGCGTGTGCCATCGTCGAGCGAATCGATAGTGTAGTGGAGTGCGGAGGCTGAGAATGGTTCGGCAGCACGAATTTCCAGACCCTTACCTGCATGATTGAGCTGACGCCAGTAGCGTATGTCGGTTTTGTTGCCGTTTTCCTGCGGACGAATGTAGGGATAAAACTGATCGGCAACTTTCTGACGGTATATGCCTAAGTCGGCACTCTGATTTCGGTCAGCGTAGTTTTCGCCCGGACCGCGGCCATAGAACTCAATTACATCGAAATCCTTGGGCATCGGCATCTGCATACCGAATCGGAACATCGGCGATACTTCTGCCGATTTGTCGGCCTTGAATGATTCGTCGATAAGCACACAGCCCTCGTTGTTTATGGTGTAGGACATGGTCAATTTGCCGTGTACTGAAGGCATATCATATTCGGCTTTCACCACGGCGAGGCCATCGGAGTTCATAGCGGGAGCGAGCGATGTGAGTTTCATCTCCGGTTTATGCCATGCTCGGAATCGGTTCTGAAGCCCCGCGCCCATATCGTTGTCGGTCGGTGCGCGCCAGAAGTTGGGAGTGAGGGCCTCTCCCAACTTAATCATTTCGGTGCCGCCCACATTATATTTGGTCATGAAACCTGTAGCACGACTAAATTCGATGTCAAATCCAGGACCGCTCACTACGATGTAGTTGCGCTCGTTGTTCTTAATTTGAGGTTTGACTACTGACTGATTAGACAGGGCTGCGTTAGTGATTGCAGGCAGTCCGGCAGGAGCCGTAGAAAGCTCAATCTGCTGATGTGCCACTTCACTTCCGGCCGGAAGAAGGCCGGAAGCATCTTTAAGCGTGTACGAAAGGTCAAGCACCCAGTCAGCCTCGCTGTCGACCGTCGGCAGCGGAAGAGTGACGCGTCCGGTCTGCTGCGGAGCAACCTCCAGCCGGTCGACACGCCCCGACTTGACAGTGACGCCGTTTTTCATCACGCGCCAGTCGAGATTGCAGTTCGACAGGTCGGTGAAGAAATTCTCGTTATAGACGCCAAACACGCCCTTGGCGACATCGACAGGCGAAGTCCATATATTCTGATAGATACGCTGCACTTCGTAGGCATGGGGATTCGGCACACGGTCGGGACTTATCAGACCATTGTCGCAGAAATTATTGTCGGAAGCATCGAACCGGTTGAAGTCTCCTCCGTAACCGTATATCTCGACCCCGTTCTCATCTTTCCAGCGCACTGACTGGTCAACAAAATCCCAGATGAATCCGCCCTGCAGATTGGGATACTTCCGGATTATGTCCCAATACTCCTTGAATCCGCCTTCGGAGTTACCCATGGCGTGAGCATATTCGCATTGAATCAGCGGACGCGTATTGGTCGCGTTCTTGCCATACTCCTCCATGCCCTGATAGCGGTAATACATCGGACAGAATATATCGGTATGGTCAGCCAGTCCTGCCCGCTCATACTGTACCGGGCGGCTACTGTCTGCTTCCTTAATCAGCTTATAGGCAGCCTCAAAATTAGGGCCGTCGCCCGCTTCGTTACCGAGCGACCAGATTATCACCGACGGATGGTTGAAGTTGCGGGCAACGTTGCGCTCATTGCGCTCCAGATGGGCTTTTTTGTAGCTCTCGTTTTTAGCGAGGGTCTCCTCGTCGTAGCCCATTCCGTGCGACTCAACATTTGCTTCGGCAATCACATATATGCCATAACGGTCGCAGAGGTCGTACCAGATGTTTGAGTTGGGGTAATGCGAGGTGCGCACAGCGTTGATGTTAAGCTTTTTCATCAGCGCTATATCCTGAATCATTCGCTCTACCGGTACCACATATCCTCCGTCGGGATCAAGCTCATGACGGTCGGCGCCCTTGAAAAGCACCGGCTGACCATTGACGAGCACCTGACCGTGGGTAAGCTCTATCTTGCGAAAACCGACATTGACCGGTATCACTTCGTTGCCGCCTGATTTGGAAGCGTAAAGTGTATAAAGATAAGGCGACTCGGCCGACCATTTGTGGGGATTCTCCACTGTCATGACTGTCTTTCCAGATCCCTTGGCCTGAGCCGACGCAACTTCGCGGCCCTCGGCATCGACCAGTCGCAATTCAACCGGGCCGTTGCCTTTGAGCTTCAGATCGACCGTGAGCGAACCATTGCGGTAGTCGCTGTCGAGGTCAGGAGTCACTCGGATATCCTCTATGCGGTTTTTATCGCGGGCGTAGAGATAACAGTCGCGTCCGACACCGCTGAAACGGAAGAAGTCTTGATCCTCGAGATAAGTGCCGTCGCTCCAGCGGAAGGTCTGAAATGTTATCAGATTGTCCTCGCCCGGACGGAGATATGGAGTGAGGTCAAATTCATTCTCCAGTTTCGAGTCCTCTCCGTAGCCAACGAATTTTCCATTGACCCAGAGATAAATATTGGAAGTCACCGAGCCGAAATGAGCTATGATATCCTTTCCTTTCCAGTCTGCGGGAATCTTTACGGTCTTACGGTAAGACCCCACGTGATTATTCTCGGTCGGGACGTAGGGAGGATTATTTCGGTAGCTGTTGCGCCACGGATAGCCTACGTTGACATAAATCGGGTCGCCGTAGCCGCTGAGCTCCCACACGGCGGGCACCTGAATTTCGTCCCACCCGCGATCGTTGAAATCAGTGCGCCAGAAATCGGTGGGACGCTGTTCGGCATCCTTCACCCAGTTGAATTTCCATGCGCCGTTAAGACTCATGAAATTCTTGCTTGTCTCCATGTTGCCTGAAGCAGCCTTCTCCGCATTTTCATAGGCGAAATAGGCGGTGTGCATCGGCGCACGGTTCACGGCATTGACCTGCGGGTCCTGCCATTCCTTCATGGTCTGAGCCCCGGCGGTCAAAGCCACCAGCGCAGAGCATAAAGTGATTGCTTTTCTCTTCATATATGATTTTTTCTCGGTATTTGGTTTATATCATTCGTCAAATCGGATTTCGCAATGAAAAATCATGATAAATCCGATGCAAAATTAGGCAATACGTGCCGTAATAAAAATGTGTTTTTAGCCCATAGTCATGGACTATCCGCCTATTTTTACTTTCAGTCGTCACATCATAGCCAAATTATGACTATCTTTGAAGCATAAAAAACCAATCAAAACCATCATCGATGAAAAAAATTGCAATAGCGCTTGCAGCTTTAACCGTGTCGGCAGCGGCATGGGCCGTCAAGCCAAAAGACACCGGTGTGAAACGAATCAAGGATGCCCACCGGACCGAGCGCCCCGTCGACAAGGGCTATGCCTCAATCAACGAACTGACCGCGCGCGGCCACATCGGATTCCTCGCAGCCGACGAGCTTGAAGGCCGCGAAGCCGGTTACAACTCCGGCCGCATAGCCGGAAACTACGTAGAGGCTTATCTCCGCACTCTCGGTCTCGAACCGGTTTTAGGCAACGACTACACTCAGTCATTCGAAGCCTACCGCATCGAACGTCAGAAACGCGGCCGCTATACCGTACACCCCGACTCGATTGCCAAGCTGAAGCAGGGCGTACATCAGCGTCTGCCGCTGAGAAACGTCATGGGTAAAATCACCGGAAAGAATCCCGACGAAATCGTGATTATCGGTGCTCACTACGATCATCTGGGCCTCGATCCGCTACTTGACGGCGATAAAATCTACAATGGCGCCGACGATAACGCTTCGGGCGTAGCTGCCGTGCTCCAGATAGCCCGCGCTTTTCTCGAGAGCGGTCAGCAGCCTGAGCGCACCGTGATCTTCGCGCTGTGGGACGGCGAGGAAAAAGGACTTCTCGGCTCCGAATATTTCATGCAGTCATTCGCCGACCCGTCGAAAATCAAGGGCTACCTCAATTTCGATATGATTGGCCGCAACAACGACGAATCCAATCCCGAACACGTGGTTTACTTCTACACGCAGGCCCACCCCGTATTCGAGCAGTGGCTTCGCAACGACATCGAAGAACGCGGTCTGAAACTCAAACCTAACTACCGCGCGTGGGACAATCCAGTGGGCGGTAGCGACAACGCTTCGTTTGCCCGTCGCGGTATTCCCATCATCTGGTATCATACCGACGGTCACCCCGACTACCACATGCCGGGCGACCACGCCGAAAAAATCAACTATGCCAAAAACGTCGATATAACCCGTGCGGCATTCCTCAATCTCTGGAATCTCGCCAACGAAAAGGATTATTGACCTTTCGGATTTTTTTGCTAACTTTGTGGGTCAGTGGCTTAGGCTGCTGACCTTTCATCATTTTTACCGATAACCGACAATGAGCAACGACCGTTTTACCGACGACGAGGATACCGACGAAATCACTGACAGCCTATCATCACAACCCGACACCGACGATGACGATTCATCCGAAGCCACTGAAGGCGGCTTCGGCTCGATGTTTGTTGACCTCAAGGACGACGTTGTGCGTCAGCAGCTTCGCGGCATGTTCCAGAGCTGGTATCTCGACTACGCCTCCTATACCATCCTCGACCGCGCCATTCCCCACATCAAAGACGGTCTGAAACCCGTGCAGCGCCGAATACTCCACTCGATGAAGACGCTCGACGACGGTCGATTCAACAAAGTGGCAAATATCGTGGGTAATACCATGCAATACCACCCTCACGGCGATGCCTCCATCTACGGCGCGCTCGTCCAGCTCGGTCAGAAAGAACTGCTCGTCGAGACACAAGGTAACTGGGGCAACATACTCACCGGTGCTTCGGCGGCTGCCGGCCGTTACATCGAAGCCCGTCTGTCGCAGTTTGCTCTCGACACCCTATTCAACGCAAAGGTAACGGAATGGACCCCGACTTACGACGGCCGCAAACAGGAACCCGTCACACTCCCGGTCAAATTCCCGCTTCTGCTGTCGCAGGGTGTAAGCGGCATCGCCGCCGGTCTTTCGTCGCTCATTCTCCCGCATAACTTCAACGAGATACTTGACGCTGCCATTGCCAACCTTAAAGGCGAGGAGTTCACGTTATACCCCGACTTTCCTACGGGCGGCATGATAGACGTAAGCCGCTACAACGACGGCCGTCGCGGCGGTCGCGTGAAAGTACGCGCTAAAATCGAGAAAATCGATGCCAAAACTCTTGCCATAACTGAAATCCCCTACGGTCTCACGACCGACACACTGATTGAATCGATAACCAAGGCCGGCGAAAAAGGTAAAATCAAAATCCGCTCGATTGACAACAACACGGCCGATACGGCTCTGATTATCGTCAATCTTCAGGCCGGAACATCGTCCGACAAGAC
>CAYUYQ010000102.1:0-7665 GCA_964449335.1 uncultured Bacteroides sp.
ATCTCAAGGATTTCCTCGAGCTTGAAAAGGAATTCCCCAACTTCCACTTCCATCTGGCACTCGACCGCCCCGACCCGGCAGCCGATGCTGCGGGCGTGAAATATACGCCCGGCTTCGTCCATCAGGTAATCCACGACACCTATCTCAAGAATCACGAAGCGCCTGAAGATATCGAGTACTACATGTGCGGCCCCGGCCCGATGAGCAACGCCGTCAACAAGATGCTCGACGGTCTCGGCGTTGACCCCGAAAACATCCACTACGACAACTTCGGCGGCTAATCAGTCCGACATCAAGCAACCAACGCAACATCAAGCCCGGCCCCGCACAATCTACTCCGCGGGCCGGGCTTTTCACGAAATAAACAGACTTCTGAATGACACAATCCTACGCAACCGACAACCCACAGATGGAGCTCGCCTCCACCCTCGTGGAGCGCACATCATGCAACGTGTTCCTGACCGGCCGTGCCGGTACGGGCAAGACGACCTTTCTGCACCGTCTGGCTTCCTCCACATCGAAACGCATCGTTGTGCTCGCCTCCACAGGAATAGCGGCCGTCAATGCCGGCGGCGTAACGATTCACTCATTTTTCCAGCTTCCCCTGTCACCGTTTCTGCCCGGCCACACAGCCACCGCATCGGGCCCGCGGCGCTACGACCGCTTTTCGCGTGAAAAGATGCGAGTTATCAAAACCATGGACCTACTGGTAATCGACGAGGTCAGCATGGTCCGCGCCGATTTGCTCGACGCCGCTGACGCCGTCCTGCGCCGACACCGCAATCCGTCGCTCCCGTTCGGAGGCGTGCAGCTGCTGCTCATCGGCGACCTGATGCAGCTCGCACCGGTGGTCAAGCAGCCCGAATGGGAACTGCTGTCGGAGTATTATCCCACGCCCTATTTCTTTTCGAGCACGGCGCTCAATCAGGCCGGATTCAGGGTCGTGGAGCTGACACGATGCTATCGGCAGACCGACCGCGCGTTTCTCGACCTGCTCAACAGCGTGCGCGAGAACAGGGCCGACGCCTCGACCCTCCGCGCACTCAATTCGCGCTACATCGCCGGCTTCAATCCCCCTGACAGCGAGGGCTATATCCGGCTTACGACCCACAACGAATCAGCGCGCCTCATCAACGAGCAACGACTCGCCGCCCTACCCGGGACGCCTATAAAGCTCGACGCAAAGATTGAGGGCGAATTTGCCGAATATTCCTATCCGGCCGACCCGTGTCTGGAGCTGAAACCGGGCGCTCGCGTCATGTTTCTGCGCAATGACCCCGAACACCGTTACTTCAACGGCACGATGGGTACTGTCGAGGCAATCCGTCCCGACACCGTCACCGTCCGCACTCTCGGCGACAATCCCGCGCTGATTGCACTCGAGCGCGCCGTGTGGGAAAACAACCGCTACACCGTCAACGAGCAGACGGCCGAAATCACCACGGAGGTACAAGGACGTTTCACCCAGTTCCCGCTGCGCATGGCGTGGGCCATCACCGTTCATAAAAGCCAGGGCCTGACATTCGACCGGGCCATTATCAATGTCGCCCGCTCGTTTGCCCACGGTCAGGCCTACGTAGCGCTGTCGCGCTGCCGCAGCCTCGAAGGGCTTGTGCTCGACGCCCCGCTGCGTCCCGAAGCCATAATCAGCGACCCCGATGTCGTAGGGTTCGCGTCGGCCAACAAGCCTATCACTCCCGGCGACCCGTGCGTGAGCACGATGGAGCGGGAATTTGCCGCCCATTGCTTCAACTCGATGTTTGACATGGCTCCGCTCCGTCGCTCGTTCGATGCGCTGCGGCGCGTTCTCGACGAATTTCTCTCGACAACCTATCCCGAGATATGCCGCCAGTACGACGCAGCCGACTCCACTATGGCTGAAAAGATTGAATCCGTGGCAGCACGATTTGTCACATCATATCTCCACTACTTCAACGGTGGTGAGTCACCGGCCGTTGTGGCGCGCATATCCGATGCAGCACGCTATTTCTCCCATGAGTTAGAGCCGTTTGTCCGCCTGCTTGAAGTGACGCCGGCAAAGGCTGACAACAAAGCGGTGAGCCAGCGTCTGGCCGAACGTCGCTCCGAGTTTGCCGACGCTCTAATCATACGCCAACGTATTATGGAGACATTCGCCGACGCCCCATTCTCGCCCGCGGCCTATCTCGATGCCAAAGCCCGGGCCTCGCTGCAGCCGGTAGCGGCGACGCCGAAACCGGTCAAAGCGTCTGCCGTCAAAACCGTGTCGCCCGACATCACCGACCCTGACCTCTTCAACGCCCTGACCGCATGGCGCACCGCCAAAGCCAACTCCGAGCGCAAACCCGCCTATCTCATTGCCTCGACCCGCACTCTCATAGAAATTTCGCGCGAACATCCCTCCGACCTCCGCTCACTCGGCCGCATCCACGGCATAGGGCGCGCCAAACTCGCCCTCTACAGTGCCGAAATCCTCGACATCGTCAGGTCGCACAGCTGATTGTCACTCGACCGTCAGCATATAGCCGCGCTTTTTCAGCGACACGATGCTCACCGACGGATCGGCAAGCAGTCGACGCAGGTAGGTGATCTGCACGTTCAGCGCCATCGAGTTGGAATAGCTCGCGTCGCCCCACACGGCGTTGAGTATCGTGTCGCGCTCCACAACCCGCCCCTGATTCTCGGCCAGAATAGTCAGAATCTCGGCCTGGCGCACTGAGAGCGACGACGTCTGACCCCGATAAGTCAGGGTCGAAATATTGGGGCGGAATACCGTCTGCCCGATTTCGTAGACCGTATCGGTGGCCACAATCAGACTGTCGAGCCGCTCATTAATCTTCGCGACAATTTCTTCGGGATAAAACGGCTTGGGAATATAGTCGTTGCCTTTCAGCGAGAAACCGTGCAGACGGTCGGCCTTCTGCGTCCGGTCGGTGAGGAAGAAGATAATCACCCGCTTGTCGGTGCGGCGTATTTCAGCGGCCATTTCAAAACCGTCCATTACCGGCATGTTGATGTCGAGCAATATTAGGTCGGGACGATAGCGCTCATACATCTCCAGCCCCTCACGGCCGTTGGCAGCGAACTGCGTCTCAAAGCCCTCGGCCTCGATGAAGCGCTTCAGAAGCCGGGCATTGCGGGTGTCATCGTCGACTATCAGTATCTTTATGCGTCGTGTCATTGCCGTAGATTTATTGCGGAAGCGTGATTGTGAAACGTGAGCCATGTCCCGGCGTGCTCTCTACCGTGACGGTCCCGCCGTGAGCCTCCGTCAGCAGCTTGACGTATGTAAGTCCTAGCCCCATTCCGGGCTGCTGACCCATCGACGCGCTACCACGATAGAACCGGCTGAACACATGGCGTAAATCGTCCGGAGCTATTCCCTGGCCATTGTCGCTTACCGACACCGCGACGACCCCGTCGGCAGTCTCGGCTGTGGCCTCGACCACTACGCTCGCGCCCGAATATTTCACGGCATTCTCCACCAGATTGACGAATATATTCGACAGATGCGTGCGGTCGGCCTCGACTTCGAGCGTCGAAGGAATACGGTTGACGAACGTCACATCCTTCTCCGGTGGGACTTGCACCTTTTCGGCCGATTCGTCGAAAAGCCGGCGCAGATTGACCGGCGACAGATTGAGCGGTATCTGCGCCACGTCGTTGAACGTTATATCGCGCAGACGCGAGAAGTAGGCCGACAGATTGTCGAGCGCGTCGCGTGCCGAAGTGGTCAGTTCGGCCCTGACTTCGGCCGATGCCATCATTTTCTCATTTTCGATGCCCGACACACACATTTTCAGCGTCGATATAGGTCGTTTCAGTTCGTGGATCATCGTGGTGACGAAACTATTTCGCATCTTGTCAAGCCTGGTGAGTTTCGCTATTGTCTTGATTTGCCATACCAGACAGAAAATCAAGAACAACGAAATCAGAAAAGCCATATCGAGGGTCCAACCCATATCTCTTAAGGCTTCCGACATAGGTATTTTGCAGTCGATGACCACCGCTTTCCGCTCAAGCTCCGAATAGTGGGTGATAATTCTGACCCGTGGAGAAAAGACGGATGAGTGTCTGATTACGGTAGGTTTCCACGCAAGAGTGTCTGTCACTATGAGCGATATGTCAGTATTGATGTTTTCTTTTGACAATATGGAGTCGATGCCCTCGACCGTGAAAGGCGACTGAAACTCAAGCTCAAAATTGCGCATTGATGTCCATGCCTCTCCATCCGTAGGCGCGCTCGACACATCTACAGTAGCCTTTCTCTCCTCCAACGCATCAATATTTTCAAGGACCATTTTTTCGAGTTTAATCATCTCCTCGGAGGTGAGCTTTCGGTTCTCTTTGATGCCCAGAAGTTTGCGGCCATTGATAACGCTTGTCCTTACAGAGACTTCCCTGGTTGGTTTACCGACAGAGTCTACATCGTGTTTCATATTAAAAGAGGATTGCACTCTTATAGTATCTCCCTCGACCGCAAAAGCATTGGCTTTGAGCCTTGCTCTATCGTATTCGGTAAGTGCTTTCCCTACAGAAATCTCCACGCGATTTTCATAATCGGTCAGAAAATATTCATAGCGCGTATATAGCCAGTATACCTGCATCGCCAGAAATGTGAGGATGGCGATTATTGAAACTATGTAGAGTATTTTAATCCGTCGTTCCATACTGCAAAGCTACTGATTGCGGCTCACACGGCAAAGCGGGCTCCGACGAAATTACCGCGGAGTAATAATTCAGTAATATTGCCATAATATTTGAGTAATGATTTCTTTCGTCAGCCGCCGGTCGCGGCCGGTAACTTTGCGGCGTGAAAACAATTAAAAGATTCTACGATATGAAAAAAGCATTTCTCTTCATCGCGGTCGCAGCTATCGTCGCCTCGACCGTATCAGGCAAAATTATCCAACGGAAGCTCTCCATTTTTCAGGCTTCTGTGCCCGAAACCGAAACGCTTGCTACGGGCACTATGGAATTTGTCTACGACTATTCCTACAGCGTCGATACCACCGGATCGCACTCCGAAAACCGCGAGACCGACAAGATGCTCCTGCAGATAGGCCCCGAAGGTCTGTCGAAATTCTCAAGCTACAGAAATCTGACCGTCGATTCAATTATTATGACATCGTCGTCGGAGCAGATTGCGACCGCCGTGATGTCAGGCCAGCTTGACAACGGGGAGTTCATGACCATCTTCAAGAACTATCCCGACGGGCGCCTGACCCACACCGAGAAAATCTGCCAGGACTGGCTGCGCTACGACGAAGCCATGCCACAGCTCGACTGGCAGCTGACCGACAGCACGGCGACCATACTGGGCTATGATTGTCAGGGGGCCACGTGCAGCTTCCGAGGCCGCGAATGGACGGTCTATTACTGTGAGGATATTCCGGTGATGGACGGTCCGTGGAAACTACACGGTTTGCCGGGCCTGATCATGCGCGCAGCCGACTCCAAGGGCGAATACACCTTTGAGTGCATCGGCATAAAATCGGTTGCCGACCGCCCGATAACGATGTATAAGGTGCCCTACAACGTCACCGAACGTAAAAAGTATTACGATACCAAACACCGCTATGACATTAACCCCTATGGTTATTACGCAACCACCGGCGGCCACGTGACCGTAACCGACGGAGCGGGCAACATTCAGACCGACGCCTACGACCCGATTCCTCTCCCTTACGACTATATCGAACTCGACTGGCGCTAACCTATCGCACCTAACGATTATGAACAGACTTCACTTTTTCATACTAAGCGTTCTGTTCGGACTGCTGCCAGCCCTGGCAGCAGGACCAACGGAACTTACCGGGCGCGTGACCGACAGCGATAGCGGCGAACCGGTGACGGGAGCTGTAGTCCGCGCAAAGGGCTCATTCGCATCTACCGACAAGGATGGCCTATTTCGTCTTGCGCTCCGGGCCACAGCCGACTCCGTAACGTTCCGCTGCATGGGCTACGAGACGCTGACGCTCCCCGCCTCGGCCGATTTCACCCGCGTAAGCCTCAAACCGAAGGCAACACGGTTGCGCGACGTAATTGTAAAAGCGCCGGACATCTACGCCAAAGGCGACACTCTCGTGTTCAACGTCGGACGCTATGCCCGACCGGAGGACAACGCCATTATCGACGTCATCAAACGTCTGCCCGGAATTAAGGTGAACGATGACGGTACGATTGAATATCAGGGCAAGCCCATCAACAGTTTTTATCTCGATGGCAAAAACTTCCTCGGCGGTCAGTATGGTCTGGCTACAAACAATATCTCTTACAAGGATGTGGCTTCGGTTGAGGTCATGGAGAATCATCAGCCGGTCAAAGCCCTCGAAGGGATAGAGTTTCCCGAAGAAGCGGGAATAAATCTCAAGCTGAAAGAGGATGCGAGGAGCCGCTGGGTTGGCGTGGCGCAGGCCGCCGCCGGACTATCGCCGCTGCTCTACGACGGGTCGCTGTTCTTGATGCGCATAGCGTCGGCGGCACAAAACATGCTTACCGTCAAGGCCGACAATACGGGTTGGAATCCGGCATCGCAGATTCGCGAACACGATTTCGACGATATGTTTGCCTCCGGTTACGCCGAATCGCTATGGCCCGAATATATAGCAGCCGATGCCGTGAGCGCTCCCCTGTCGGAAAAACGCACACGCGACAATCTTTCGTGGCTCGCAAACTCCATCACCGGCTGGACGTCGGGCGACGCCTCGATGCGCGTGAAGCTCAATTATATGGCCGACCGTCTTGACTACGATAACGCGCTCACTACTGATTATTTCAGCCCGTCGATACCGATGTTCGAGCAGACGAATGTCTTACACTCGCAGTTCCACAATCTCTCCGCCCAATTCAACACCGAGATTAACAAGCGCGGATACTATCTCAAAGACCGTCTGACAGCCGAAGGCGAGATTGACCGTTCGCGCTCATCAATCACCGGATCTTACGACCTTCTGCAACGCATCCGTCGCAAGTCATTCAAAGCCGTCAATGATTTGAAACTCGTAAAGCGCACCAATAAAAAGGTGTTCACCATCACCTCGCGAAACTCTTTCGGCTACAGCCCCGACCGTCTTTCAATCAACGGCCTGAACGACGCCTTGCAGACCGTCGGCACTACCGACGCCCGAAGCACTACCGAAACCAAAATCGGCCGCATCACACGCTTCTGGCGCTATTATCTCGAAGGCAATATTGACCTCAATTACCGCCACATGAATCTTGCTCTGACGGGCATGGACCGGTTCGACAACTCAGACAGCTATGATGCGTTTCTGTCCGACATCTCTCTGAAACCGCAGATAGAGTTCGAGCGTAATAAATGGCGGTTGATGTTGGGCGCACCGGTGAAATGGCTCCACCATAGCCTCGGTGGAAATCGTGACTACGTCAACATAGCTCCACGTTTTTACGCCCGGCGTCAGCTGACGTCCAAATCGGAGGTTTCGGCATCAGCCATCTACCGTCTGTCATCGCCTCAAGCCTATCTCAGCATCGTATCACCGGTGCTTAGCGACTATCGAAACATTTTTATAGGGCGTAATTTCGGCCGATATACTCAGGATGTCAGCGTCAGCAGCACCTACCGCTACCGCAATCCGCTGTCGGCTCTGTTTGCCAACGTCTCGCTCACCTACAACCATCGCCGCTCGCCGGTCATAGCCGACCAACTCTTTCTTGGCGATT